>NZ_NVPR01000044.1 GCF_002551815.1 Bacillus sp. AFS098217 | reverse complement strand
AAATTTCGTACCCCAGCAACATTGCGTAACTGGAGAACCGTAAACAAACTGAGCGCAATGGCAGAAGAAATCCTATCGTAAACAAAAAAACTATTAAACTCCTTACAAATGAAGCCTTGTTTTTCTCTAAAATAAAGAGAGAAACAAGGCTTTTTTGCATGAATAGTATTCTTATTGGTATCTTCTAGAAACAATGAATTCTACAAATGGAATAACAAGAAATGAAGAGCAAAACGCAATAAATAAAGGGGAATTATGAATGTTATTAAGTGAATGAAGCATAGAAAATCCTTCTGTCCAAATTAGTAAAACAAACATAATACCGATTAAAACAAAATAGCCAACCTTGAAACTTTTATATGTAATTTGCTGTCCCATTTCATCTTGACTTTCTTCGGATATGCCGTTTGGATCTCCCCATGTAATATGGTTTAGGAAGTAACTGAGGAGTAAAGACACTCCAAAAATTGTCCCACCCAAGATTTCTCCTTCGGTTATGTATTTATAGGTTCCGTGCATAAGCAGCCCGATTAACGGTAGTAAGGTAATTATGAGAACAATTTTCTTTCGATTCATTTTTTCACCCCTCCTTAAGTGTAAAAAAGTCTTTACATGCAATAGTATAAACATGGAAATATAGGGTGTCAAATGTATTTTACACAAATAAAAGCGGTAATTATACGTAGTGTGGATGTAAGTATAATTACCACTTTATTATTTTACAGGTTATAATCTTTGAACAACAAAAGTGATCGCATTTGTTTTTAATTGAATGGATTTTTCATTCCGGATGATGTTATATGATAAATTTTTTACTTCTATGTGTATTTCTCGCCATCCTTTATAAATATCTTTAAGTATATTCATCATTATTTCAGTAGGAAGATTTACTTCTATTAATGCATCTAGTTCTTCGTTTGTTTCTATATCAATTTCTTGAATATTAGAATTCACAATCAGACAATTGATGCCGTTATGTTTAGTTCCATTTTTTATGGATAAGAGTACTTTTTCAAAGGCCTCTTTTGAGTGAACATGTTCTAAGCTGGATACTGCAATAATGTAATCATAGCTTTCAGGTTGAATATCATAATTTTCAATTTCTACTTTGATTGTTTCGATTGCATCAAAGACATGATATTCCTTGCTGTTTGTTTTTAATTTTGTTAATGCGGAATCCAGTAAATCGACACATGTAACTTTACCGCCACCATCGATTATCTTTTGAGCGATTGGAATACTATTTCTTCCTACGCCAGAACCAAGATCAAGTACTTTTATTTGATCTTGACCTTCAAAATAATTCATCATCTCCATTACTGTTTTTACAGGTTGATGAAGCCAAGAGCCAGCTTCGAATAATTTGTATTGGTCATAACAAAGATCGTGATATTTTTTTTCTTCTTGTCTAATGTGCTCAATTCGATTCATTTTGTTCACCTACAGTTTCCTATGATTAAATAAACTAATAAGTTAGACACAGTCTTTGACTCTTGTTTTTATTCAGTGTACAAATTTTTCGAAAAATGATGTTTATTCATTTTAGTGAAGACATTTCCTTAATTTAGACACTGATACTGCATTCTAATTGTTCTAGCGATTTTTTCTTTCTATCAAATGGACTTATATACAATTCGATAAAAATTGTAATAAACCTTTCGATTCAGAAAAGTTAGGCATCAACGGTGGAATCAAAAAGTACCCCTTAGTATTATATAAATCTATTTTAATTTTTCGACATCTAAATTCTTGCTATGTAGAATAAAAAGTAACCTCCGCTCGTTTGTTCTTTCTGTTTTTACTTCGCATGTGGCAGAAAAAGGACTTGACCGCTTCTATGAATGGCCAGATCCTCTCTCCCATCTAAAAAGAGGGGGTGTATGTCGGTATAGATTTACTATTAATAAATCGGACGGTCCTCATTTGCTTATTTATGTAATAGGTATTGAAAAATTAGTGTCATGATTAGATTTCTGACAGTAAGTAACGTAGCACTTCAAATACAAGTTAAATAAATTTGTTAATAACATAACTAAAAACACAAGGACTTGCGAATACAAATCCTTGTGTTTTTAAGATTGTAACTGATAGATTATAGATCGTAAATTTTCATCTCGTATACATTTTCGGACATTCATCACCAGTTGGTTCATAAAAACAATGTCTTTTAAATTGTCCTGCAAATGGCTGATTATACCATTCTGGTGGACAACTGCCTGTCGGACGGAAATACCAAAGGGACCATCTTGCCGGCCAGCGCCATTCACCTTGTAAGACGCGTCTTGCTATGTCTTTTTCTGACTCACGAGCACGTTGATAAAAATATCCATACTGCACTGCTTCAAATCCACCTGGGCTTTGATACACTGCATCATGTACAGTACGTATTTGTTTGAAATCTAAGCAATCACAGTATACACGGTTTACTACAACGCAACCGACAAGTTGTTCGCCTTGTGGTCCTTCACCTTCAGCCTCCGCACGAATTAAACGTGCTAACAAATCAACATCACTTTCAGTGTAGGGAATAAGAGGCATACGTGTACCACCTTTCTGGAAGTATTATAGTAAAGTTTATGTAAGGAAAATAAACTTAGTGCTTTTACAAGTTTATTTTTAAAGAAAAGGAGAACAATAAATAAAAAGTATTAGCATTTCTATTTTCATTAGATCTATTTCATTCGATTGTTTTATAAAACTATTTATTTTAAAAATTAGCTAATGCAATACCACAAATAGAATATTATGATGGAGATATGGGGAATTAATAGGTTCACACCAAGAGAATTGAGGGGAATAACATGAAAATAAAAGTCGTTTTAACAGGGTATGGAGCGGTGAGTAAAGAACTTGTACGTTTAGTGTATGAGAAATCATTTACTTTAAAAGAAAGGTATCATATCGAATTTTTAATAGTAGGGATTGTTGGGCGGGATGTATCTATTTATGATGGTAACGGTTTACACCTAGAACAACTTCTTACTTTTGGAATAGGCACGAATGCGTTAGGAAATTATGTAGTATATGATCCGAAGGCAAAAGCGGAAATGATATGGAATGGTAATGTACTAATTGAGGCAACGCCTACTAACTTACAAAATGGCGAACCTGCAAAGTATTACATCCAAAAAGCAATCCAACATGAAATGGATGTTGTATGCATTTCGAAGGGTGCACTTGTTACAAATTGGAAAGAAATAAAAGAAAAAGCAAAGTCGAAAAATGTGCGTATTCGTTATAGCGGTGCGACTGCCGCAGCATTACCTACATTAGATATTGGACAATTTAGCCTAGCAGGATGCCAAATTGAAAAGATAGAAGGTATATTGAATGGGACAACGAATTATATCCTTACAAAAATGGATGAAGAAAATATAACTTTTCAACAAGCATTGCAGGAAGCAAAGGAACAAGGAATTGCTGAAACGAATCCTACAATAGACATAAATGGTATGGACAGCGCTTGTAAACTATTATTATTGGCAAATAGCTTGTTACAAACAGAATATTCACTGGATGATATATCTGTAAAAGGAATAGAACATATTACAAAGCAAGAAATCCAAAAAGCAAAGGAAAAGAACAAATCTCTAAAATTAATAGCTACAGCATATAAAGATAGTTCTGGAATTGTTAAATTAAAAGTAGGTCCATGCGAATTGAATCAAGATCATCCGCTTGCTAATGTCAATGGAACAGAAAAAGGAGTCACCTTCCATACAGATACGATGGGTAAAGTTACTTCCATTGGAGGTGCATCAAATCCAAGAGGGGCAGCTGCTGCGGCGTTGAAAGATTTGATTAATTTGTATCGAAAAGATATGTGATAAAAAAGAAGATCAGTTTTTAATAAAATGAGAATCACAACGAAAAAATATTGACAAATAATTATTTTTGTGTTATGATTAATTATTTGTTGATTGACGTTTTTTCCTCTAGCGTGTTACATTTTAGTAAGAGCAATAACTTCACTAATCTATGTATCGAGGAGGAAATGTAACATGAAAATAGAAAATGGACTGGCAGTTTTAGAATTAAAAATCCAAGGATTTGAATTAAATCCAACATTACTTTGGGATGAAAAAGAAGCTATATTAGTCGATACTGGTATGCCAGGACAATTAAAGCAAATTCATGATGCGATGAATGATGTTGGTGTTCCTTTTGAACAGTTAAAAGCAATTATTTTAACTCATCAAGATATAGACCATATTGGAAGTCTTCCTGAAATACAACAGAAAGCAGATCAATCTATTGAAGTGTACGCACATGAACTAGATAAGCCATATATTGAAGGGCAATTGCATTTAATGAAAACAGATCCAAGTAAAATGAGTAAAGATCAGTGGGAAGCACTTCCAGAAGTTATGCAATTTCTATATAAAAATCCTCCTAAAGCAAAAGTAAATCAAACATTAAAAGATGGACAAAGATTGCCCTTTGTTGGAGGCATTGAAGTCATTCATACACCAGGGCATACGCCGGGACATATTAGTTTATATAGTGAAAAGCATAAAACATTAATCACAGGTGACGCTATGGTATATGTTGGTGGAAATTTAAACGGGCCTGTTCCGCGAACAACACCAGATATGAAAACAGCTACAGAATCGCTTAGAAGATTTTTAGAATTTGATATTGAGAGAGTGATTTGTTATCACGGCGGTGTTTGTGATTTGAATGTGAAGGAACAGATTGAAAAATTAGTAGGACTAAATAACTGATACTTCTATACTCATATATTTGACTGTTTTCTGAATTGTGCTATGATGAATATCAAAACTACATAGTTATTATCTATCCGCTAGGGGTGCCTATATAGGCTGAGATCAAAGAGTACTTTTGAGACCCTTGGGACCTGATCTGGCTCATACCAGCGTAGGGAAGTGGAAGTGACAGAAAATGATATTTATAATGTCCAAACCACTTTTTTTACTTGTCTAAAGAAAGTGGTTTTTATATTGATCATTTCTATACTGAGTACCTATATTAAGAGAAATTTCATTTAGATTTGGACTAAGTAGTTGAATCGTTAGTAATTGACTAATAAGAAATTTTATACATATTCATCGGAGGGATTTAAATGTCATTTTCACAGCTATTACGTAAAGAAGTTCATCCAATTTGGGAAGCAAGTTTCCAGCATCCATTTGTAAAAAAATTAGGGGAAGGAACGTTAGATTTATCTAGTTTCCGCTATTATGTATTACAAGATTCATATTATTTAAGTCATTTTGCTAGAGTACAAACGTTAGGAGCGGCAAAAGCTATTGAATTAGAAACAACAGCTCGTATGGCGCATCATGCACAAAATACATATCAAGCTGAATTATCACTGCATGAGAATTTTGCAAAAAAATTAGGAATCACTGAAGAAGAAAAGGCTTCTTTTGTTCCAGCGCCAACTGCTTATGCGTACACATCACACATGTATCGTGCTGCTTATGAAGGGCATTTAGGAGACATTATTGCAGCAATTTTACCATGTTATTGGCTTTATTATGAAATTGGTGAACGCTTGAAAGAATGTAAGCCTGAAGAACCGATTTATCGAGAATGGATTGCAGCATATGGATCGGATTGGTTCCGTACTTTAGTGGAAGAACAAATCGCACGATTAGATAGGATTGCTGCGACAGTAACAGAAGTCGATCGTAAGCGTATGAAACAACACTTTGTTATTAGTAGTCAATATGAATACTCGTTTTGGGAAATGGCTTATACATTAGAAAAGTGGCCAGTGAATGAAAAAGCAGAAGATGTAACTCTATAAGTCGGAATAGTTATAATCAGATATGAATAAAAAGAGGTATCATTCTTTAAGATAATTTGAAAATCCCGCTAATCCATAAATAGCGGGATTTGTCATTTCTGTATACAAATGTAGTTATCTATTGTCAATTATAGTTTTGTTTTTTTGTTTACTTTTGATGTAAGCAGGATTAAGATGTCTTTTAGGAATAGTAGTATTAAGCTATGAAACATGCCTTTGTATTGTGATTATTTAGAAGTGAGGAATGCTAGAAAAACAACAACATTTGCTTTACGATATAGAAGCTAAAAAATTGAAAGGGATGAGAAATTATGAAGAAACTTGATGTACTGTTAATGCTGCTCAGCTGCTTGTTTCCAATTGCGGGTTTTATGAAGCAAATCCCTTTAGAATTGTCATTGTTTATCGGGGGATTATTATTTTTCACTAGTTTCGGAAGTTACTATGCAAAACGAATGCATTCACGGATATGTAGTTGGTTAGCTTATGCGGCATTTATCACACTCCTTATGGCAATTTGGAATCAATACGTAACAACTAGCTCGTTACTAGCAAATGCAAAAATTGCAGCATGTATTGCTTTGATTCCATTCGTGTTCCGATTCCGTACATATGCAATTACTTTAGGTTTACTTGCATTATGGGGAGCTTTACTATGGGATATAAAACAAATCCAATCATTAGCAGTTCTTGGGCGTATTATGAACTTACTGACTACAGAACGATTGTATCTACTTATACTAGTAGTAGGCTTTATACTTGGTGGATTGCTTGCATACGCACTAAATCGTAACAATAGTAATGAAAAACAAGGAACAACAAATCTATTCAAACAAAAAAAGAAACGAATTAAGCCTACATTTAAGATTCGTATTCCGAGTTTGCCGAGATTAAAAGTTAAGATGTTAAAATTCGGCGGGAAATCTGCTAAATCAAAAGAAATACGTACGTATGAACCAAATCGTGAAGAAAGAGCTCCAACGTATCATACGGTGCCTACAGAGTACCAACATCAGAAAACAGAAACAACACAAGGCCAAACAAGA
This sequence comes from Bacillus sp. AFS098217, assembly GCF_002551815.1. Lineage (GTDB taxonomy): Bacteria > Bacillota > Bacilli > Bacillales > Bacillaceae_G > Bacillus_A. Next base: position 73,901 of record NZ_NVPR01000044.1, on the reverse strand, counting down.
ATGGAACGCAGAAGAAATCATTATAACGCATAAAGAAAATGCTTATATAAATATCTGAACCCGCAATACCCTTCATGTAATGGATGGGGTGTTGCGGGTTTTTTGCTGTATAATAATTAAGATATGGATATTTTAATTATTGAGAGATTTTATAAGGAAATAATTGAGAAGAATGGATTGATGTTTTAATTCGTTCTACAGGTATGGAGCCGCTTGTAGAAAATAATTATAACTTGTGTGAACTTGGACCAAGAGGAACGGGGAAATCTCATATTTATAAAGAGATTTCTCCAAACTCCATCATTTAGCTGAATTTTTAAGAGAAATGCGTAAACGTTCTTTCTCGGATGCACTTGATAAATTCTTTAGATTGGGAAACAACGTGAATCAACGTGATGTTATCGCAGTGCGGAAAACTGTTTCTGGTTTGATTAAACTGTTATATCCAAACGGCGATTATACAAAAGATGATGTAGAAGAAGTACTTCGTTATGCATTAGTAGGACGAAGACGAGTAAAAGAACAATTAAAGAAAATTGGCGGAATGGAACATTACGATGTTAATTTTTCTTACATTGATAATGAAACGATGAATGAAGAGTTTGTATCTGTTTCGGAACAAGGCGGGGGAACGTTAATTCCAGAGGGGATAAACAAATCTGAGCATATTTATACTGTTGCTCGTGGGAAAACAGGGATGATTGGTACTTATAAGTTAGAAACAGAAGTTGTAAACGGTAGTGGTAAATTTGAAAGAACAGGATTAAATTCGGATCGCGATGCAAAAGAAAGCATTGACACTGCTTTTCGATTCTTTAAAGCAAATAATAAAAACATTAGCAGCACAATTAGTACAACAACGAAAGATTATTTCATGCACATTCAAAATATTCATGGTGTTGACTTAACTAGCGAATTATCGCTTGCAGCATTTATTGCATTATGTTCTGGTACTTTAAATAAACCTGTGCAAAGTCAAATGGTTGTGTTAGGATCTATTAGTATAAGTGGTACGATGAATAAGATAGAAGAATTAGCAAAGGTACTACAAGTTTGTTTTGATTCAGGCGCTAAGAAAATTCTTCTTCCAATGACAGCCGCTGTTGATATTCCAACCGTTCCACCGGAATTATTTGCTAAGTTTCAAATTGCATTTTATCAGAGTGCTGAGGATGCTGTGTTTAAGGCTTTAGGTGTGGAATAAGTGAATATAATCATAATAAGCAGTCATCGAGGTATATAAAAGGTGACTGCTTATTATGTTTTAGGAGGAAAGCGAGTACGATGGAAAAATCAAAAGCAGAACGCAAGAGAGATTTGGAAATTGTGAATCTATATCATAAAACATTAACGGAAGCTGAACTTGAAAAACTTTCACTAAATTTCTTAGAATGGAAAGAAGGAAAGTTACCGTATTATAAACTAACAGAACTTATTCATGATTTTCATAAGAAGAATCAAAAAATATGGTCCATGTTTCATAATTTAATGAATGACGAGTTTCTTATTTTTCAAGCTAAAAAAGAATTAAATATGTTTACCGAACAAGACATGAAAAAAGAACATTATAGAAGATGGATGAATTTTTCTTAATGAATAATTTTTCGTGTAAGAAATACATATGACTGAAAATAGAATTGTTAACGTAGAAAGAAAGGAAAAATAATATGCAACTTATCCAATGTACAAAAAAATTAGCCGATGAAATGAAAATAAAAGTTCAAAAAGTAGATACTGCCGATTTCAATCCACTATATTGTTGGCATGCAAACCTTTTTAAAATTGGACGAAAAAAATGTGTAATGATTATGAATAACGCTACAAGGTACCACTTTGTTATTTACGGGGTATTAAAGAAAGACTTGCAAAACTTAGATCTTGTATTTAAGAAGAATTTAACAACATGTTTATTATTAGATGGCATTGAGCCAGAAATGATTGAACAATACTTAAATCATGATTCAATTGTACAATATGCAGCAACGAATAATCGTAGTATTCTTTCACAAATAAATGAGTCCATTTTTGCTGTAGATCATTATTTTTATTATGAGTTAGTAGAAAAGCAGCAGGAGTTTATAGATTTAGCGGAGATGAATCAAAATCTTAATCATATATATATGCTGAAGTTATCAAAACAACCAGTTGAAATGATGAGAGATGCCCTTAATCAACAATTTTTGCTAGATAAATAAATTTTTATTTGGAGAGTGTTCTTAAGAAGCATTATAAATTGACGGAGGTGTTAACAATGCTCATTATCATTACCATCTCAGCATGTCTCTTATTTTGCATTAGCTTACTACACGTCTACTGGGCATTCGGAGGGAAATGGGGCACACATGCTGTGATCCCAACTGAATCTGGTAAAAAGGCTTTTACACCCAGTACTGGAGGAACGTTATTGGTTGCTCTTTTGTTAAGTATAGCAGCGGTACTTTTATTATTGCAGGCCAATATCCTTGTTTTATCCATTCCATATGTTTTCGTTCAAATCGGTTCTTGGATTTGTATGTTTGTGTTTGTGATAAGGGTAATTGGTGAGTTTAACTATTTCGGCATTTTTAAGAGAAAAAAAGATACGTATTTCGCCAAAATGGATACGATGTTATTTATCCCGCTTTGTGCTTTTTTATCTGTTTCATTTCTCCTGGCAATTATTAAATAAAAGCAATCTAAATCTATGTCACACTATAAACTACATGATTTTAGAAATGAATAGAGGGAAATACATGAAAGATAAGTTAAGTCAAGTCATTGATAGCATGCCAGAGGAAGAAGTGAGATCTTTACTTCACCTCATTCTACTCCAACTTGAATTAATAGAAAAAAATAAAGATGAAGAAACGATCAAAATGTTGGCGGAAATACCAAAACAATTGATTGAATCTCAAAAACCAAAATTAAATATTTTAGATAGTAAACATGTACATATTGCATTCGGTGATTCACCAGCAGGTTGTTTAAAACACATACTGAAAGAAGAAGGTTTTAATCAAGACTATGTCATTTCATTCTCTGACGCATTTTCTGTCGGTCCCATTCATCAATTGGGTTTAAAGTCAGGTCAGGTTGCTCGCCAGCAATGGTTATCCAACAACTTAAACTCATATGATTTTTATTTTGAAGAAGAATACTTACCGAGTTTGATTCATTCATTAGAAGAAATACAGTCCATTTCAAACGATACACCAATTACAATTTGGAAAGCGGATAATGCTCATGAACATGTAGGACTTTGTTTTGTGCTTGCCGAGTTGAAGAATAAGAAAAATATTAGAATCATCAATACTTCAGAGGCTCATAGAAAACTATTAGAAACAGAGTACGGCATACGTGGAACGGGAGAACTATCATCAAAGAATTTAGCAATTATTCTTAAGAAATATGGAGAAAAGTCATTTTTAGCTGAAGAGACTCGAACAGCACTCGAAAAAGAATGGGAAGTTCTATCTACTAGTACAGAGTTATTACGAATCTGGAAAGATAGTGCAGTGCATGCTGTACAAGAAGATTATTTTGATGATTTTATTGTTGAGTGCGCGAAACGAATAGGAGCAGATAAAGCTTTCTATAAAGCAGCGCGGGTAATTGGAGAAGCACTTGGACATATAGAGCAAGTAGTGGGAGATGTTTTTCTAGAATATCGCTTACAGGCTTTAATCAAGAAAGGGACATTTGAGGTGAAAGGATCATTAAAAGCAATGCGCTATTACAGTGTTATGTTAAATAGATAACAGCAGAGCTTTATTTTTTATAGTTAGTAAAATGAATTTGCTATATAAATGGAATTCAGAAAGACAAATTTGGGCGATGCATAAGCCTCCTCTGGGTGAAGTATTACATATGAATGTTTTAAAGTGACAAATAAAAAGAAGGTGATTTTTCATATGTATAACCAACCGAATTATCCAGGTATAGGGTATGATCAAATGATGTATTATAATCCACAAAACCAAGGATATTATGAAGAAGCGATGGAACTGAGAGAGCTTGATCATGAAGAGTATAGACCTGATGATGGCCGACGTCACCACCTCCATCACAGGCACCATCATTACCGTCAGCATTCGCTGCACCTGCACAAATAAGGAATATGAAATCATTGATGTGTAATTGTTTAGGGAGATGGGGGTACTTGCGTCTACATCGACCAGGTCCTTTTGGAAGAGATTTATGGTTTTTTGGGGTATCAGGTTACACGTGGCAAGCTGGCCGTCGCCGGAAAGTTAGTTATCGATACCAACAAATCAGTAATTTTATGTGCTTTGCTTAGAGAGAATCAAAGAGGAGATCTTCTCTTTGATTTTTTTATATTTTTCAAGTTTCAAAGTAAGGTTTTGACAAAAAATTATAATATTCATACTTTTTGCAAGTTATAATTTATATGTTGAAGTGATTTCTACACAAAATGAAAGTGAGGGAGTGCAATGTCTTTAAAAAACAAGGTTGGCCGAAACATTGAAGATGGTATTCATTTAGCTTCTACGGAGTTTAAAGAAGATGCTTATGAGATTTATAAGGAATCACGTGAACTACAACCTATTTTGTTCGTATATAAGGGTGAGCTATGGACAGAGTGGCTCATTACAAGATATGAAGATGCATTGCCACTTTTAAAAGATTCTCGCTTGAAGAAAAATCCGGAAAATGTATTTTCTCAAGAAGGATTAAAGCCATTTCTTTCTCTTGAAAACGGTGATCATTTAACGAAACATATGCTTAATTCAGATCCGCCTGATCATAGTCGTTTGCGATCACTTATCCAAAAAGCGTTTACTCCTAAAATGATTTCACAATTAGGTGGACGTATTCAGCATATTGCGGATACTTTATTAGACCATGTAGAACATAAGCATTCCCTGAATCTTGTTAATGACTATGCGTTTCCATTACCAATCAATGTAATTAGCGAAATGCTTGGTATTCCAAAAGAGGACCAAGAGAAATTTAGAATATGGTCTCATGCGGTAATTGCTTCACCTGAAACACCCGAAGAAATAAAAGAAAACGAAGAAAAGCTCTCTGAATTTATTACATACCTACAGTATTTAGTTGATGTGAAAAGAAAAGAACCAAAAGAAGACTTAGTTAGTGGATTAATTCAGGCTGAAAGTGAAGGAAGTAAATTAAGTGCACCAGAGCTGTATTCGATGATTATGTTACTCATTGTAGCTGGGCATGAAACCACTGTGAATCTAATTACTAATACAGTACTCGCATTATTAGAGAACCCGGATCAATTACAGTTATTAAAAGAAAAACCAGAACTCATTGACTCAGCGATTGAAGAAGGATTACGCTATTACTCTCCAGTTGAAATTACAACTGCACGCTGGACAGCTGAAGCTTTTACAATCCAAGGTCAAGAGATTCAAAAAGGGGATATGGTAATCATTTCATTAGCTTCAGCAAACCGTGATGAAAAGGTCTTTATGAATCCAGAAGTATTTGATATTACTAGGGAAAATAATCGGCACATTGCCTTTGGACATGGAAGTCATTTTTGTTTGGGAGCGCCACTTGCTCGCTTAGAAGCAAAAATTGCAATTTCAACGTTGTTAAAACGCATGCCTGCATTACAAATAAAAGGAGAGAGAAAAGAGATTAAATGGCAGGGCAATTATTTAATGCGTTCCTTAGAGGAATTGCCGTTAACTTTCTAGAATAGGTATTTTGAGACACGCATACATTGTATTTCGTTCACATAGAGTATGTATGTGTCATTCAAAATTGAAACGGAAGGGTGAAAACATCCCAATGATCAACTAATTCTATTTTTCAAGAAATCTTCGTTAAAAAAACGAAATCTTCTTCTGAATAGGATTAGTATGTACATTTTTGTATAAAAGGGATGTGTTTCGCACTGCGAATATACAGTCTTTTTCATATAATTTGTGCTACCTCTTGTTCAGAATGTAGAATAGGAGGTTTTTTTATGTCAACAAATGTAGAAATAAAACAAAAAAGCGGTATGTCACAAGTATTAAAAAATCGCTTTGTGCAAGGTATTCTTGTTTCAGCATTATGTTTGCAGGTAGGGATATGGGTTCGGAATTTTGCGGTATTGCTTTATGTAATGGAAATGACAAATGGGGATGCGTTTGCGATTTCGATGATTTCAGTTGCTGAGTTTGCACCAATATTTATTTTTTCTTTTATTGGCGGAACTTTTGCAGATAGGTGGAAACCAAAAAGGACTATGATCTGGTGCGAGGCTTTAAGTTCTTTATCTGTATTTGCAGTACTCTTTACGCTTATGTTTGGTACGTGGAAAGTTGTATTCTTTGTTACGTTAATTTCAGCCATTCTTTCACAGTTCTCACAGCCTTCAGGGATGAAATTGTTTAAGCAACATTTATCAACAGAAAAAATTCAATTAGCAATGTCCTTATATCAAACAATTTTCGCGGTATTTATGGTATTAGGACCTATACTAGGTACGTTTGTATTTCAGAGATTTGGGATTTACATCTCAATTGTAGCGACAGGGATTGCGTTTTTACTTGCAGCTATTGTATTGCTATTTCTACCAAAAGATACTGAAGATCAAGGGGAGAAGAAACAAGTTAGTTTACTAAAAGAAATGGCAGATGGAATCAAGTATGTGAAAGCAAAGAAAGCATTAACATTACTTGGAATTTGTTTTATGGCAGCAGGATTAGGTATTGGTCTTATTCAGCCATTAGGAATTTTTATTGTAACAGAACAGCTCGCTTTACCGAAAGAAAGCTTACAATGGTTAGTGATCGTAAATGGTGCCGGTATGATTATTGGCGGGGCTTTAGCAATGATATTCGCGAAGAATGTCGCTCCGCAAAAAATGTTAATTCTAGGGATGTTTGGGCAGGCTGTGGGCATTGGGATTATTGGTTTTTCTACAAATTTATGGATTACGCTTGCGGCGCAACTTTTTAGCGGTTTAGCTTTTCCATGTATTCAAATTGGAATTAATACGCTTATTATTCAAAATTCTGATACGGACTTTATTGGACGTGTTAACGGGATTTTAAGTCCATTATTTACAGGTTCAATGGTATTAACGATGAGTATAGCAGGTTCACTAAAAGAGATGTTTTCACTCAGTACGATGTATGAAGGCACTGCACTACTATTTATAGTTGGTTTATTAGTCATTTTACCAATATATAATTTGAAACCTGTAGCAACAACTGAAAATAAAATAAACACTGACGGTAGTGCGGTCCAGCATGAATCTTGATTCAAATGTGAAATGAAAAATAAATTATGAAATGGTATCATGCCTCCGAAAATGGTTAATGATAAAAAAATAAGGAGGTGTGATACTTATGGCACAAGATGTTTTATGTGAAGTAAACAATTGTAAGTTTTGGGATAACGGAAATAAATGTAATGCAGATGCAATTTATGTAGTAAGTCATAAAGGAAAGCACGCATCTACAACAGAAGAAACAGATTGTAAAACTTTTGCACCAGAAGCTTAAATGAAAAAAGGGTGACTGAACGGCAGTTGCCCTTTTATTAATTATATTATTGATAATAGATATCATTTTCATGCACTTTTTTTACTTGTCTTGCTATGATTGATATTTTTTATGGCATTTTCTTTTAAAATATTTCTTGACCTGAAACGCTTTTCATACAGTATAACTAAGAAGTACTTAGCGAGTTAAATGTGAAAACGATACCAGTTCTTGCGTTCATATCATCTTGTTTATTTATAGAAAGTGGTGAAGAAAGAATGAAACTTATTGCAATTGATTTAGACGGAACGCTTCTTTCGGGAAATAAAGTGATTAGTAAAGAAAATGCACAAGCCATTCGAAAATGTCAAGAAGAGGGGCATGTTGTTGCGATTTGCACAGGACGTTCTATAGTTGATATTGAAAGCTTTTTAGTAGAAGTAGATTTACAATGTCCAATCATCGCAGAAAATGGTGCGATTATTTATAAAGATCAAAAAATGATGAAAAGGTATCCTATTCAAAATGCACAAGCATTTGAGATTGTGGAGTACCTTGAAGAAAATCGTATGTATTATCAACTATACACAGATAAAGGTGTATATGTTCCGCAGTATGGAGAAGAAAGTGTGCGTAGTGAAATCGAAACGATAAAGAAATTGGATACAGATCTTGACGCACAAGAGATAGAAAGTATTGCTGCATTGTACCTTGAACATACAGCTTTTCATATTACAGAGAGTTGCAAACCGATTTTAAAAAACGATTTATACGTCCATAAACTTTTACCGTTTTCTTATGATATAGAGAAATTAAAAAGATTAAAAGAAAAGTTTCGATCGAATACAGATTTAGCGATTACATCTTCTTATTGGCATAACTTAGAGATTAACCATCGTGATGCTCAAAAAGGAAATGGATTATATACTTTAGCAAAACATCTTAATATTCCATTTGAAAATACAGTAGCAATTGGTGATGGACTAAATGATGTTTCAATGATGCAAAAAGCTCATCTATCCATTGCGATGGGGAATGCAGTGAAGGAAATAAAGCAAATGTGTCACTATGAGACGTTAACGAATGAAGAACATGGTGTTGCACATGCTTTGTATCATCATGTAATGGTAAAAAAGTAAAAAAGAATCCCAAACGGATTCTTTTTTACTTTTTTATTAGGGGTTAAGGTATTCTATGAGATCCATAGGATCCTTATTACAACGATTATATAGAATATATTAGAATAAATGTGTATATTTTTTCCTTTAATTATGAATATTTTGTGAATTTATCTTTGTATAATTATGAATGAACTTTTATTGAAAAATAAAAATTTATTTGAATAATCACGTTTCCACTATATACCTGTGAGGACATTATTCGTATAATGGAGAAGCATAAATTAAAAATTGGTATTAAATTTACATATAGAGGTGAAACAAGAATGAATGCTCGGCTAATGGAACTCATTGATGTGAACACAATAGAAACCATGGCAGAACAATTTTATAAGTTAACAAATATCTCACATCAACTTCTTGATGCTGAAAGAGAATGTATTTTTTCATTCGGTATGGATCAAGAAATAAATAGTAAACTTACAAAGATTGAAATTCCAATCATTGCAAATGAACAACATCTAGGCTCATTTGTTGCTTGTTCCATAAAAGATGACATCTTCAATTGTCAAAAATACTTCGAAATGCTTTCAAATCTCATTGTGAATCGTGCAATGGATAAATTTCAAAATCAAAACAAAAATATACATTTGTTCTCTCAAAAAAAAGAACAGTTATATACAATCTTGCAAAATATGCCTGTTATGGTAGATGCTCTTGATTACAATGGTGAATTTATTTTATGGAATCGTGAATGTGAACTTGTAACAGGTTACACAGCGGAAGAAATTATTGGAAATCCCCAGGCGATTGATTTATTATATCCAGATGTAAATTATCGCCGTCAAAAGGAGCAAGAATTTTCGGTTTGCGGAAAAAATTTTCGGGACTGGGAAATGAATTTAACATGCAAAAATGGTGAAACGAAAACAATTATGTGGTCAAACATATCAGAAGAGTTTCCTGTATCTGGATTTAGTTATTGGGCTGTTGGAGTCGATATTACGCATTTAAAAGAGATAGAAGAACAACTAAAACAACAAACATCCGAATTAGAACTTATTTTTAAAGCGTTACCTGATCTATGTTTTTTAACAGAAGCTGATGGAACGATAATAGATTATAAAGCTGGATCTCCTGAAAAGTTTTATGTACCTGTAGAATCCTTTATGGGGAAAAAGTTTTATGAAGTACTGCCTTCACCTGTAGCACAGCAGTTTCGTGAAGCTATTCATCAAGTACACCAAAAAGAATCAACTGTTATTGTTGAATATCACCTCACACTTAAAGGGAGTATTAGTTTCTTTGAAGCTAGATGTTTTCCATTATTGAAAGATAAAGTTATGATCATTGTTCGTGATATTACGGAACGAAAAAGGACAGAAGAATTACTAAATAAATCAGATACACTTGCTGCAATCGGACAATTAGCTGCTGGGGTAGCACATGAAGTTAGAAATCCGTTGACGGTAATTAAGGGATTTATCCAATTGTTTCAAATTAATCCAGAAAATCAGGAGAAATATTTTGATCTTATGCTTTCAGAAATTGAAAGAATTGAATCCATTCTGCATGAATTTTTATCAATCGCTAAAACGGAGGTTATTCCTGCTGAAAAGAAAAATCTCTATTTGATATTTAAAAATGTCGTTTCATTAATTAATACGAAAGCAATTATGACAAATATCCAAATCGATTTAGTCACAGATTCAAAAGAATTAATCATTGAATGTTGTGAAAACCAACTAAAACAAGTATTTATTAATATTTTGCAAAATTCAATTGAAGCGATGCCAAAGGGCGGTAAGATTTTGATTCATATTAAAAAGACAGGGAATGATGAAGTCATAATCGATTTAATTGATGAAGGTGTTGGAATTCCAGAAGAAAGAATTAGAAGACTAGGAGAACCTTTCTATAGTACGAAAGAAAAAGGAACAGGAATTGGATTAATGCTAAGTTATAAAATTATCGAAAGACATCAAGGTAGAATTAGCATTATGAGTGAAGTTGGTGTGGGAACATCTGTTACAATTCATTTACCGATGTCTCAAAGTGAACAAGTTCCTCCTAAAGCTGAAGAGCCACCCATAACAAGCTGTTCTCAGTAAACCGAAAGTGAAAAGTTATTTAGGGTTCAGCTGAGATACGTGTAAAAATGGGTCATAAGCTGTATTTTACTTCCATTATTAGTTTTTTAGATAAAAATAACTACCTCATGCTACACAAAAAGACAATTTTCTGTACGCTAAGGAATCGACTCTTTCATGTTCTTGCTTTGCTATATAATTGTTTACAATATAACCATTTAAAAAGAGGTGCAATTAGCACCTCTTTTGCATTTATTTTAGCAATTAAATTAGCACCCAAATTGGTGAACTTTTGATGTAGTCTTTTATTTTTAATTAATTTATTATTAAAAGATTATAGAAACATCGTAACTTTAATTCAAAACAACATTTTGTGAGATATGTCAGAAAAATACCGGTCTTCAAGGTTAAACTAATTTCAGTTTAAAATAGTCAATTCCCTTAGTTATCATTCAACTGTTCTAGTGATTTTCTCAAGTAAAGCATTCTTTAGCTGAATAAGATTTATTTATTATTTCCCATCAATCACTTAATTGTTCTTATTTGTCCACGATGATTAATTTCGTCTTCCATAATGTGAAACCACAAGTAGTAATTATTAATGAGAATATTCATAGAAAGGACAGTAAATAATTTCAGAATACATTTATTTAAGAAGTTAAATTATATAAATGTTTTACATATGGGGAATTGTAGTGAATTCAATCGATAATATTTAAATGTCCTTATTGAAAAATATTAGATAAATGAGCAAATCAAATTAGATGAACATAAATTATCACCGAAAAAAAAGCTTGAGCTTCACACTATGTGAAGCTTTATATTGTTGTAGGAAAGAATAGGAGGTTTAGAAATGAAAAAAATAGCAAATTTTTGTTTGATGGCTGTACTATCCACATCAATTATCAGTGGTTGTGGTCAAGGTAAAGATAATGAGAAAGTTCAGGGTAAAGATATTGAGAGGGTAGAGACACAAGAAAAAGTGGGAAAATATACAATGCCGGATGAAAAAAGCAAATATGAAGGGACATGGCTACAATGGCCACATGAATACACATACGGACCAGATTATCAGAGAGAAGTAGAGTCAATTTGGATCAAAATGGCAAATACTTTAAGCGAAGGCGAAAAAGTTCACATTGTTGCGTATGATCAAGAAGAAAAGGACAGAATTAATAAGCTTTTAACTGATCAAGGGATGAACATGGAAAAAATAGATTTCTTTATCTCGCCTACTGACGACGTATGGGCTAGAGATAGCGGACCGATTTTTGTTTATGACCATGATAAAAATCTAAAGATATTAGATCCAGGATTTAACGGATGGGGGAAAAAGACTCCTTTTGCGAAGGATGCTCTTCTTCGTGAAAACCTCAGTAAACAGTTGGGGATTGAAAGAATTGATTGGCATAAATTTGTACTTGAAGGCGGGGCAATTGAATTAGATGGTAATGGTACCTCTTTATTAACGAGAAGTGCTGTTACAAATAAAAATAGAAATCCTGATTTATCAGAATCTGAAATTGAAAAATATATTAGTGATCTTGGGGTAACAAATTTTATTTGGTTAGACGGAGTACCTAACTTAGAAATTACTGATTTTCATATTGATGGATTTGCAAAATTTCACGATAAATCTACCATTATAACGCTGGCAGAAGATGACTTGGCTGAATGGGGGTTGTCAGACAAAGATATTAATACATTAATGCATGCAAAAAATGCTTCAGGTAAGACTTATAAGTATGTATATTTACCGTTAAGTAAAAATAAGGTTACTTTAGAAAATGGGAAGAAACTTGGTTATAAAGGCTCATATGTGAATTATTATATAGGGAATAAAGTCGTGTTGGTGCCTAACTATAATGATGCTAATGACAAAATAGCAAATGATATCATTCAAAAACTATACCCTGATCGTAAGGTGGTAGGTATTGATGTAAGGGAGCTTTATAAAAATGGCGGTATGATACATTGTGTTACCCAGCAACAACCAATTAATTTGAAGTAATAAATTGATATTTTATTTTGTGAATTTGTCTATTTTTTATGAGAGCTTGTTTATCCACAGGATAGGTCAAGATAACATGTTATCTTGACCTATCCTGTTATGTTTTTTGTAAGTTAAGTATTTATTTCCTATAACAAGAATTATGTAATCTTTATTTTTTGATAGAAAAAACATAGAAAACATTATGTATCGAAAAGGAGGAAAATGTTTTTGTTAAAGAATGTAAATATACGGATGACGGCTTGGTTTTTAAATCTTGTCAAGAGCGAATTTTTCGCTTAACCACGGCTTTATATTTTTTATATAAATATATAATATTTCTCCGTGCTATAATCCACTCATGAAATGTGCACGTTTCTAAAATATATAATCATAAGAGAATTGAATTGAGGAATAGTTGTATGTATCCAGCTATTTGCGCGCAGTAAGAACCCCATCTCAAAATTCGGCAAAAGCAAAGAAATTAGGTGGGGATCGAGCAGCTCGTAAAAGTCCGATTGATGAGGGCTAATAATCAGTGAGGGATGAAGCCCCTACTGATTAAAGTTTTACTTTATCTTGATAATGACTTGTTTCAATCAGTTACTCAATAACCCTTAAAATAGTGAGGTAAACAATATGAATCAAATGCACAATGGAATTATTTTTACTGCAATACCAAATAAATCGAATCAATATTATCGACCATTTTATGAAGATCTTATTTATTTTAATGAGAACCTAAATGAAAATAAAGCATTTACCGATCAACTTATATCTTTAACTGTGGAAGAACAAGACTTTGATACAAACTTTTTTGAGTATGATGACATTTGGTTGAGAGACGTTGCACCAGTTGTAACAAATCACCTCGTTAAATTTAAATACCAACCAGATTACTTACCTGAAAATCAAAGTCGATATTTAAATCAACAATTCAATAAATGGCTGAAGAAAAATGACTTTGAATATATTACTTCCCCATTGATATTAGATGGCGGTAATCTCATTTGGAATAAAAAAAATACAATTATACTAACGGATCGTATACTTGACGATAATTATGATTGGACAGAAAAAGAAATTATAGAGCAACTGGAATGGGATTTAGATGTCAGTCGAGTTATTATCATTCCTTCTGAACCAGGAGATGTGCTTGCACATGCAGACGGTATGATTAAGTTTATTGATGAACATACAATGTTTATCAGTGACTTTCTAGGAGATTATGAATTTAGGCATAGCATTCAAGAAATTATTCAAGAACAGATGCCAGAAGCTGAATTTGTAGTTGTTCCTTCTTCCTATACAGAGAAAGGACAATATGATCAAGAGATAGCATCAGCCAAAGGTTTATATATAAACATGTTAGAAACAAGAGATGCTCTCTATGTTCCTATGTTTGGATTATCTAAAGATCAGGAAGTCTTACAATACATCCAAAAACATACTGATAAACATGCGATTCCAGTTCATGTAGGAGATATATCGACAATGGGAGGCGCAATTAATTGCTTAACGTGGTATTGCCCCGTTCATTTGTTACCTCAAAAATTTAAAAGAATGAAAAGTCGGAAGGATGAATTCTCCATTTCGAATTTTTTTAATTGGAAATGATGTCTGTTTACAAACTCCCTGTAAAAAAATATAATACCTTTCACGTTCATACTTATTATGAGGGTGAAAGGTTATTATATAAGATTATAAAAGATGTAGTAAATAAAGTTACTCAAGGAGTATTTAAATGTATACAATTACTGAATTTTCTCGAATTTGCAAAATGAGTACTCGGATGTTGAGACATTACGATCAAGAAGAAATACTGAAACCAGCATATGTTAATCCCATAAATGGATATAGATATTATGAACAGGGTCAATTGGAAGTGGCATTACAAATCAAGAAACTAAGAGAGTATAGATTTCCTCTCTCGAAAATCAAAATCATTCTTCAGTCATCAGACCAAAATTCACTTATCAAACATATGAAATCGCAAATTATGGAGTTGTCTCATGAAGTAAGACAACATTTACAGGTTATTTCCGAAATGAGTGAAATGATAAATAGGAACATAGATTTCATTTCAATCCCACGTAGACACTACGATATATTAATTGGAATGAGAAGCGAAATAACTGTCATAACGGAAAGATTACAAATCAATATTAATGATATAGATGAACATTTTGATTCCTTATATGAAAAAGTACAAATGAATAATTTTCAAATGGTAGGTTCTCCATCCGCCATCTTCTATGATGAAGAGTATATTCCGAACCACAGTGATATTGAATTAAGAATTCCAATTATTTATGAGAACACTGGAAATGTATCACAGGATTGGGAGATAAAAAAGCTAGCTCAGCATCAAATTGTTACTACCTTGCATCATGGGAGTTATGACGATATAGGTTACGGTTATATGGCATTAGAAGAATGGATTAAGAATAATGGATATCTGATAGTTGCTTCACCATGTGAAGTCTATTTAAAGGGTCCTGAATGCGATTGCCCATTAGAGGATTATGTGACGCAAATTTGTTATTCGGTTATTAAAAAGTAACAACGTAGTTGATACTAAAAAAAACACTTCTCGTTTCAAGAGAAGTGTTTTTTTAGTATTGATTAGTGCCAAAAGGATTTAGTTTTTCAGCTGTAGATTTAGCATGTTGCGTCTCACAGTATGTACGTCTGTATCAGTTGCGAATTCTATACCATAGCTAGTATTTGTGTTGAGAATGTTTGCGCTAGAAGCTCCCTTATTGTAGTGTTTATAGGATATTTTGAAACTTTGAGTTGAATGTGGAATAGTTTTTTTGCAATAGAATCATCTCTTAAGAATTTAAAGAAAACCAAAACTTACCCAATATTTACTTAACATAAATATTAAGTGGCATGGCAACTTAATAAAGGTATGTTCTATATCTTTTATAGAGTTTTTAATAGGTGTTAAAAAATTTGCTTATTCATTGTATTTATTTTCAAATAATATATTCAATTCAAATTGAATATAAGAAAGAAGGCTATATTTATGACCAAGACGAAACAATTAACACTTTTTGGATTGATTGGTATTACGATGGCTTTTTTTGGGACGGTGCGTAGTGTGCCGACTCTTGCCATTACTGGCTGGACCCAGATTTTCTATATGTTGATAGCTGCGTTCGCATTTGCCTTACCAATTGCATTAATGTCAGCTGAACTTTCAACAGGATTTCCTGAAGAAGGTGGACCACAGGTTTGGGTAAAAAACGCTTTAGGTGAAAGATGGGGATTTGTTACCTCCTGGTTATTATGGGTTCAAATGTTTTTTGGGATGGTTATGGTTTCATCAACTGTCGGTGTTCTTTTAGGGTATGTTATTAATAAACCTGAACTATCTTCAAATAATTATTTTATTTTTGCTCTTATTCTCATCTCATACTGGAGTGTTACATTATTAAATCTTAAATTTGATATGGTTAAAATTGCAGGGAATTGGGGAGCGGTTATCGGGGTATATATTCCGTTTGTTATCCTTGTAGTTTTAGGTGTTATGTATATGATTAAGAACGGGATTCAAACTAATAGTTATTTAGGTGGCTTTAAACCAAGAGATATCATTCCTAATTTTAAAGATTTAGGAAGTTTAACTTATTTATCAGGAATCATCTTTATTTTTGCTGGAGTAGAAATTTCATCAGTACATGCGAATAATATTGAAAACCCAAAACGTAATTATCCACTTGCTGTTATTACTTCTGTCATTTTATTAGCAATTTTTAATATCGTTGCTGGTTTAACGGTTTCAAATGCAGTGCCAAAGGGAAAAATGGAGCTTGCTAATATTACGCAACCGTATTTGATTTTTTGTAAAGATCTAGGTATTCCATTGATTGTTGTTAATCTCATTTCGTTAATGATTTTAATTGGGGTTTTAGTACAGTTAAGTGCTTGGGTACTTGGACCAAGTAAATCAATGATTAAAGTTGCAGAAGAAGGTAACCTCCCGAAATTCTTCCAAAAAAGAACGAGCAAAGATATTCCTATTACATTTGTCTTGATTCAAGCAATTGTCATTTCTTTAGTAGCAATCTTATATGTAGTAGTGCCAGATGTTAGCAGTGCATTCTTAATTATGACGATTACAACAACTATTTTATATTGTGTAGTATATACATTAATTGCTATCTCAGCAATTCGGTTACGTTATAAAATGCCAGAAGTTGAAAGACCATTCAGATTGGGCAGCAGAGGGAATGGATTAATGTGGACAATGTCTATTTTGTCGATAATGTGTATTGTATTTACAATTGTTGTAAGTATTATTCCGCCATCCATTTTAAAGCCGAGCCAATATACGGGATATATTATATATCAAGTAGGAGCCACAATAGTAATGATTGGTATTGCTCTTATTATTAATAAATATAAAAAACCAGAATGGAAGAAAGAAGATAACAAATTAGATGATTTGAAGCGAGCAAACTAAAACGTTACGAATAATTAGTACTTATTCCTTAAATATGGTTATTGAATATTTGAGTGATTTGGAGGAAATGAAAGATGAAATATGAAATGCCAGATATAAATTTAAAAGCATTATTCTTAGGTGATAAGGGTGAAAATGCTGACTTATTCAAGGAGTTATTAATCAAATTGGTAGATGAACATGTTGGTTGGCGACAAAATTACCAACCACAAGATTTACCGGTTATTACTCCTCAAGATAAAAGTTCAAAAAGTTTTCAAGAAACAGCGGACCATATCCGTAGTGTCATGAATGTATTATCTTCAAAACTTCGTACAAATTCATTACCATGGCATTCGGCCGGAAGGTTTTGGGGACATATGAATTCTGAAACACTTATGCCAGCTATTATTGCGTATACAGCTGCAATGTTATGGAATGGGAACAATGTGGCATATGAATCTTCCCCAGGCACTTCTCAAATGGAAGAGGAGGTCGGCCATGAATTTGCTACACTTATGGGTTATAAAAAAGAAAAAAGCTGGGGACACATTTGTGCAGATGGTTCCATTGCTAATCTAGAGGGTCTTTGGTATGCAAGAAACATGAAGTCTCTTCCTTTAGCTGTTAAAGAAGTCGTTCCTAAATTTGTTGAAGGGAAAACGGAATGGGAATTATTAAATATGTCTACAGAAGAAATTTTAGATATTTTAAATCAAATTCCTGAAAAAATTGATGAAATCAAAGCGCACTCCGCACGTAGTGGCCATCATTTACAAAAATTAGGTAGATGGTTAATTCCGCAAACAAAGCACTATTCTTGGCTAAAAGCAGCAGATATTATTGGCATCGGTCTTGATTGTGTAGAAGCAATTGAAGTTGATCATCATTATCGCATGAACATTGATAAACTCGAAGAAAAAATTCGGGAATTGACTGCAGAAAACATACCAATTCTTGGTGTGGTAGGTGTTATTGGTACAACAGAAGAGGGGCAAGTAGATCGTATTGATAAAATTGTTACATTACGAGAAAAATTAATGAAAGAAGGCATTTACTTCTATATTCATATAGATGCTGCTTATGGTGGATATGCTCGTTCTATTTTTTTAGATGAAAACAATACATTTATTGATTATGACAAAATCGATAAAATATATAAGAAATATAACATTTTTACTGGAAACAATGAATGGTTATCAAAAGATATTTATAATTCATTTAAAGCAATGAGTCAAGTTGAAACAATAACAATTGATCCACACAAAATGGGGTATATCCCTTATTCTGCTGGTGGTATTGTTGTAAAAGATATTAGAATGCGTGATGTAATTTCATACTTTGCAACATATGTGTTTGAAAAAGGAGCGGATATTCCTGCATTACTTGGGGCATATATTCTCGAAGGATCTAAAGCAGGAGCAACTGCAGCTGCAGTTTGGACAGCTCATAAGGTTTTACCATTAAATGTAACTGGATATGGGAAATTACTTGGAGCAAGTATTGAAGGTGCATATCTTTTTTATCATTTTTTAAAAGATAAAAAATTTAAAGTTGGAGATAAGACCATTTATGTTTATCCATTAACTAAACCAGATTTTAATATGGTTGACTACGTATTTAATGAAGAGGGTAATACGGATCTAGGAAAAATGAACAAACTAAACCATGATTTTTTTGGTCAAGCTTCTTATGTCCAAGGACATTTATATAACAATGAATTCCTGACATCCCATACAGATTTCGCCTTCCCAGACTATGGTAATAGTCCGTTGCCATTTGTGAAAAGTCTCGGATTTAGTGAAAGCGAATGGAATAAGGAATGGAAAATTACAGTGCTACGTGCTTGTGCATTGTCTCCATATGCTCATTATAAAGATGTATTCCAAGAATATGCCAATAAAATTGAAAAGGCCATTCAAGCTAAGCTTGAAAAAATTTATGATGTAGAGAACTAAATTTGAGAAGTAATATCCATAATTGTAGTAAAGTTCTTATAACAAAATTATACGGCTAGGTATGTTTCAGTCAATGGGGGATTACTATATGACGAATTCAATTGTAAAGTTTTTTAAGTTATATTATGTACAGTTCGCATAGGCACTCAAATGAGTGTCTTTTTTAATTTCATGTAGACACGCTCAAAAAAGACATATAAACATACTGTATAATACGAACACGTTAAAATGATTAACCCTATTCATTTTTAAACTAAAAGGAGGAGAAAATATGGGTTTCGGTGGTTCTTGTGGTTTTGGTGGAGGCTTTGCTTTATTAGTTGTATTATTTATTCTACTGATTATCGTTGGATGTAGCTGCTGGGGCGGAGGGTATTAATTCTTAATTAACCTTCACAAAATGTGTAAAAGAAAAACCATGCAAGGTACTTTTTAGTACGAATATGAGTGAACAAAAAGGAGCTATCACGCTCCTTTTTTGTTGGGGATTATACATATATAACCTTCTTTCAAAATGATTTATGTATGATTTTATAAAATTTTCCATATTTCCAACGGAAAGAGCTCGATTGTAGAGCAGCATAGAAAGAGAATAATCCAACTTTTTTAAAGTAAAGATTGACGTTTTATAAATCACCCTCTAACATGTTAGATATCTAATATGTTAGAGGGTGATTTTTTGTCTTTATATGAACAAGTTAAGCGCATTAATGAAGCTGAATATACAATAAACCGTCTGATCTTTAAACATTATAAGCAATATTTAAATAGTGGTATTACAACACAGCAGGCGGTTGTATTAGATATTGTGTACTTAGCAAAACGCATTACAGTTGGTGAAATTGCGATTGAAATGAATATTAGCTCTAGTGCAGTTAGCCAATTGATTGCGAAATTAGAAAAGAATCAATATATCAAGCGAGAAATTAATCCACAAAATCGACGCGAAATATTTATAACGTTAGATGAAAAAGGAATGGAGTATTTTTCGAAGCAAGATTATGTAGAACAACAAATCGCAGACAAAATTTACAGCAAACTCTCATCAAAAGAGGTAGACGAATTAGAACGCATTGTTGAAAAATTAAGGGAGATTGCGATGAAGGAATTATAAAAATTTCTTCATGCTCAATATGTTAGATATCTAATTTATTTAGGGGGTTAACAAATGAAAGGTCTACTTAAAAATATTGCGTTTAATGGTGCTGTGTCTCATGAAAAAAATGGACAAATCAAGCAGTATTATCATGGTTATCAAGAAATCAAAAAGCAGCACCTTATTACGGAAAATACACAATTTAATCTAGCATCATTAAGTAAAATGTATACAGCGGTAATGACGTTCCAGCTAATCGAAAAAGGACAGCTACAGTTAGAAGATAAAATTACAAATTGGTTTAACGTACCGCATTTTACAGAGGTGACAGTTGCACAATTACTTACACACACATCTGGTATTCCAGAGTATATTGCAGAAGATGTAACAATAGGTGTTGAAACATTTATCGAAATGGTGCTACCACAATATGCGCCGAATGAGCATTGGTCTTATAGTAATACGAATTATGTTTTGCTTGCAAAAATTATTGAGGAAGTGAGCGGATTATCGTATGAAACATATTTACAACAATATATTGCAGCACCATTAAATCTTACCCATACGACAACACAACCTACAAAGCAATGCGAAGCGCAAGGTCAAACGTATGATTATGAGGAGCAACAATATAAAGAGGCTATTGATGACCCATATTTACACGAAAGCGAAAAATATAATGATGGATATGGTGATGGTGGCATTTATGCAACAGTGACAGAGGTAGCGAAGTTTTTAAAAACACTTTGGCAAGGTCAGTACATTAGCAAAGAGATTGTGCAATTTATGTTAACGCCAACAGAAGTCGCTGGGCATTATAGTTATGGTTTTATCATTCAAGATGAGTGGGTTGGTCATACAGGTGGATGGATTGGTTGCTCAGCACAAGCCTTTATTAATATATCAACAGAAGAAGTGATTGTGTTAGCGACGAATCAAGAAGTATTTCCGCAATATGAACAAGAAATTATGAATTGCTTAATGGGAATAAAATATGCTGTAGAAGCACCGAAACATGTAGTAATTTTACCGCTCACTAGTAAAGATGATATTGCGGGTCGATATGAATTAGCAGATGGACTTGGTACAAGATTTACGATTGAAAAGGATATACAATTTATGATTTCATTTGAGCATCAGTTGTCTGTGCCACTTTTTAAAATAGATAAGTCGTATTATTGGGTACGTAATACGATGAGTTATGTAGATGTTGCGAAGCAATTATTTATCGATGAAGGTGTTGAAGTACCTTATCAAAAAGTTGAATGATCAAGATTATACGTTCTCTTGGGTGACCACAAAAACTTTGACATACAAAAAACTACATGTTATGAACTCAAAATACCATTAAGCTAACAGGATTTTTATGCAATAAAATCCGATTGAATAATCAAACTTTTTTATGAAAATGGCTATATCAATTAGTAGATAAAGAACCATTTTGAGCAATCTTTTTTCAAAATGGCTTCTTTTTATTTACCGTAAAATATAGGTTCACGCGATATTTTTGATTAAACTTTATTTTATACCAACATTACGTGCTGCTTCCCATGCTAGATAAAATTCTTCAACGGATGCATAGCGCTTATTTCTATCATTTTCTATAGCAAGGCAGGCTACATCATATAAAGGCTTTCCGGCATCCCATTTTGAGAATGAGCGATCAAGTTCTCCTCCTAGAAGTGAGAAAGCCATTGCGCCCATATTAAATACATTTATACATTTGTTTTTTCATCTATTACTGCGTCTAATCTAAACTCTTCAGGGGACATAAATCGCGAGGAGCCCCAAAGCCTGCCCATCTTTTTCAATACCAAAGGATATATTACCTGAATCTTGTTGATCAAATACAGTAAATACTTTTCCTAAACTAACAAGCCAATCAAAATCCTGATATTCTTTCAGTTGAAAAGTGACGTTATCTAAATGAATTGTAACTGGAATTTCGTTCATTTTACACCTCTTATTTACTATAATTAGATAGACTGAACGTGACTATATTCGATATGTGCATTGAAATTCCTGTCTAATTAGATAAAAAGAGCGATTCCATTAGGATAAAACAGTTACATATTATAAATAGAGGGAGAAAAAGATGGAGAAAAAAATCATAATTAAACCATATGATTCAAATTGGCATAAGGAATTTGTTAAAGAGAAAGAGAAATTTATCGCATTATTAAGAAAAGACATCTTAGCGATTGAACATATCGGAAGTACGTCAGTAGAAGGATTGGATGCAAAGCCTCTTATAGATATGATGATAGGGGTAGAAGATTTAAAGATCGTTACTCATTGGATAGAACCCATGCGAACCTTAGGGTACGAATATGTATTCCATGAAAAATTTCCCGAGCGGCGTTTTTTTAGAAAGGGAAGATGGAGAGCGGGTACGCATCATTTACATGTTTATCTATATAACAGTGAGACATGGAATGATAATTTATTATTTCGTGATTTTTTGAGAAAGAATGAATGGGCACGTGAGGAATATAAAAAATTAAAGCAAGAACTAGCTGTAAAGTATCCGTTTGATCGGGTTTCCTAAACAAACGCAAAAGCTCCATTTATTCGAAGTGCTATTTTATTAGCGCAAAAAATTGCACATAGGGAAAAAGGATAATATTTTTTTATTTATTTTTTTCATGTATGATTTCTCATTTCATTTTAATCTTTCTTTCATTTTATTTTCTCTTCCATTTGTTAGAATTTAAAATACATAACTCTTAATAGAGGAGAGGAGAAAACGAAATGGAGAAGATACTTAAGAATCAATTTTTTCATTTATTAATAAAGATTACAGGCATTTGTGTGATTGCTTTCAGTATTTCCATGTTAATTATAAATTTTACGTACGGAGATCAGATGCATGTAAAAGGTTTAAACAAACAACTTGGATCGCTTGGCGAGTATGGTGCAATCGTAGCAGCATCACTATGGTTTTTACGGCATATATGGCTATTTCTATACAGAAATAAATTGTATGGGTTTAAGGTGATGAAAGAATTTTATATTTTAGTCAAAAAATTTCATACTTTGATTGGATATGCTATATTATCTGTTGCAACTACCCATGGAGTTTACTTTTTTATAAAAGGAAGTCATCATGAAATTCAAATATATAGTGGTATATTTACTTTTATATGCTTAACATTGCTTGGATTTGTTGGTATCCTATTGCATAAGTCCAATAAAAAAATAAAATTGATCGTTTATCGAAAAACACATCAAATAGCCGCGGTTCTATTTGGTATAGGATTACTTATTCATTTAATGGTATAGGAGGAATTGTTGTTGCATTATGTATTAATAATCGAAGATGAAGAAAGTCTAGCTGATTTTTTAGAATTAGAACTAAAGTATGAAGGATATAAAGTAGATGTACAGTTTGATGGAAGAAAAGGATTGGAAGCAGCTCTTGAAAAGGACTATGACATTATCTTACTCGATTTAATGTTACCAGGGTTGAATGGAATCGAAGTGTGCCGTAGATTACGGACAAGTAAAAATACGCCTATCATTATGTTAACAGCCCGCGATAGTGTTATGGATCGGGTTACAGGATTAGATAGTGGAGCTGATGATTATATTCCAAAGCCATTTGCGATTGAAGAACTTTTAGCACGCATGCGAGTTATTTTCAGACGTGAACAAAAAGAAGAACAGCAGCAGTCATCATTTTTGACATTTAAAGATTTACAGTTACATGTTGAGTCTAGAACGTTAAGAAAAGACAACGAGAGCATTGAACTTACAAATAAAGAGTTTGAGCTACTCCTTACGTTTATGAAAAATATCAATCGAGTACTTACTCGTGATATTTTACTTGAGCAAGTATGGGGTTACGATGCAATTGTCGAAACAAACATTGTTGATGTATATGTTCGTTATTTACGAAATAAATTACACAGTGTAGATAAGGAGGAGTATATCCAAACTATTAGAGGTGCTGGATATATAATGAGATGATTAAAAATATAATGCAGCGCATCCGTAATCTTCCAATAAAGTGGAAGTTAACACTTTGGTCAACTACATTATTATTTGTTTTATTTGTTTTATATAGTCTTTTACAGTTTGTTGTAATTAATAAATGGACTGTAGATTATGAACAAAAACAAATGAACAGACAAATAAAAGAAATAGCAGTATATTTTCAAGATAAAAATGAAACACTTTCACAGAAAACTTTTGAAGATAGTAAGGATTTTCTCAATAATATGATCGATAAGCATCAAATGATTCGAATTATAGACAAAGATGGAAAATCAATTCTTTCAGTTTCTCATGATTTTAATCAGAAGTGGGTGTCACCGAAGTATAGTAAGCAATCTGAATCTTATATAAAGAGATATTTAGAAGATAGAATATTAATTGAACGTGTACCCATTCAGACAAAGGGATTTACAGGAACTATCGAGATTGCAACAAACTTAGAATCATTTGATCATTTGCTAAAAGGGATTTTCGTTGTGATTGTTGTCGCAGGTATCGGTGGGCTCATACTTAGTTTTTTAGGTGGAACGATTATAGCTAAAAAACTTCTATCTAGTGTCCAGAATATAACAGATACGATGAATCGTATTAAAAAAAATGGGCTAAATGAAAGGGTTCCTGTACGAGAAAATAGTGATGAACTGGCGAAACTCGCTATTCTTTTTAATGAATTGATGGATGATGTGGAAACATCTTTTATACAGCAAAAACAGTTTGTGGAAGACGCA
This sequence comes from Bacillus sp. AFS098217, assembly GCF_002551815.1. Lineage (GTDB taxonomy): Bacteria > Bacillota > Bacilli > Bacillales > Bacillaceae_G > Bacillus_A. Next base: position 49,030 of record NZ_NVPR01000044.1, on the reverse strand, counting down.
TCACATGAACTTAGAACGCCATTAACGATTATTCAAGGACATTTATCAATGCTAAATCGTTGGGGGAAGAATGATCCAGAAGTGCTCAATAAATCACTTCAATCCAGTTTGAAAGAAGTAGATAGATTAAACAAATTAGTCTCAGAATTATTAGAGCTATCTAGAGCGGACTCTGAACAAATACATCCATTGGCTATCGAACCAGTTCATGTGAATACCATATTAAAACAAGTGATCCAAAACTTTAAAGTTATTCAAACTGATTTTCAGTTTCATATAGAGATGCAAGCGGAAGAAGCATATGTATCCATACCATCATCTTACTTAGAGCAAATTATGATTATCGTTATGGATAATGCAGTTAAATATACAAAAGAAAATAATAAACATATTTGTATTCAAACGAATATGCAGAATAAAAACATTATCATCCGTATTATAGACCATGGCGTTGGAATACCTGAGTCAGATTTACCGTATGTACTCAATCGTTTTTATAGAGTAGATAAAGCAAGAAGCCGTAAACAGGGTGGAAATGGGCTTGGTCTTTCAATTGCAAAGCGTCTTGTGGAAAAGTACGGGGGAAACATCAATTTAACGAGCAAGGAAAGTGAAGGTACAGTTGTCACAATAACATTCCCTTGTACACGTTTATGAAATGAAAGCATGAGATACACATTGTATTTCATGCTTTTTTGATTGTGGTGTACTTGAATATCATTTTATTTGTTTCGATATTTTTAGTACATAAAAATATTAAGGTGCACAATTTGGAAATATAGTCCTTTGTGCGGAATAAAATCTTATTTCTTAATAATTTTTTTCGTATTCTTTTGCTAGAAATATTCGTGCATGATGAAGACCGAAAATATCAATTTTATAGCGCCACTCAAAGGATCTGAGGTACTATACATATTTTTTTATAAAAAATGCTTAAGGTTTTGTCATATATTTTCTTGTTAAAATGAGAAACAAATGAGAAAAGTTTAAGACCATTTTCATATTGATGTTGTATACTGTGTAAAGCAATAGAACTTGTACTTTTATTTTAAGTGCAATGAATGGAAATAGGGAGAGAATAATATGAATTACACAGTATTTCAATGGATTAATGATGTCGCCGGATCATCAGCACTTTTAGATAAGTTGATGATTACAATTACAAATAGTGCACCTTATGTGGCTATTCTTTTCATGCTTATTTTATGGTTCAATAATGAAAAAAAAGAGATAGCACTAGGAAAACAATATACAGTTTTATATAGTGTCCTTTCAATGGGTATCGCATTACTAATAAATGTTTTGATTCATGCGGTATATTATCATCCGCGCCCATTTATAACACATCATGTGCATCAATTGATACCACACGCAGCAGATTCATCATTTGTAAGTGATCATTCTGTACTTGTATTTTCAATTGCATTTACATTCCTTTTAAGAGGAGAAAAACTTAAATATATCGCTTTAGTATGGGCTATATTAGTAGGTGTATCACGTATTTATGTAGGTGTTCATTATCCAGCAGATGTAATCGGAGGAGCATTCCTTACATTTATCACAAGTGCTTTAATCATGCAAAGTACACGTAAATTAGAACCGTTAGCAAAAATTATTTTTCAAATATATGCGGCCGTAGCAAAACGAATGCCGTTTTTATCAAAATACAATCATATAGCTTAGTTAGAGAGGAGAACCTATGAAAAGTAGGTTTTTTTTTTTTTTTTTTGAATGAAGTCCTTAATTTCACGCACCGTATTTGTTTGAAAAATACAAAAACGTCAACATCCCATAGGTAATTCAAGTTACTACTGAGTGTAAATTGCTTTATAATGAATATTAGATTCTAATGAGGAATTTTGGAATAAAGGAGGATGAGCAGTGAAAACAATACATGAAATCTTACAAGATTTTGCAGAAGTAAATGCATTTAGACAGGTGAGCAATTATTATGAATTAGTTCTATTATCATCAAATAAACAGGACGACATCTATAAACTTACAAAAGATTTCACTAAAGAAGACAACGTTGAACTAATACAACTGAAAGACTGGAAAGAAAAATTTCTCTTTTGCGAATATCCTGATGGTATAGAATATTGGTTTAGGAATATCCCAAAAGGTTATGAGTTGAATGGATTAACACCAAAACTATACATAATAGAGCTATTATTGACTGAATTTGAACAAGAATTATGCGAAGTGTATTGGGTACGAGTAGATGCAAAAGGCTATTATGCCTGCAGTTCTGAAGAATACATATTTAAGGCAAAGAAGGGTATATATTTCTTAAGTTTGCAGGTACATGATTAAATAAAGGGGGGAGTAAAAAAGAATTTCAATCATTTAAGATCATTACGAGACAAGAATTCAATAAAAAACAGTAAAATATAAAATATATCCCCAAGCATAATAAATAAATGTAGAACGAAGGTTTTTATATGTGGAAAAATTTGATTTTAGAGATCGGAAAAATAGAGAACAGCTTTAATGATAAACTGAATACACCTGCAACAAATACTGAAGTTCACAAATTAAGAGAACGTGTGAAAAAGAGTTTTAATGTTGACTTACCGAGTGAATATGAAGAGTTTCTTAAAACTGTAAATGGTTTAGATTTTAACGGGCTAGTGATTTATGGAGTTGATCTTTCTTTATTAGAGGCAGAAAGAGATGAACAAATTTGTGGACTTATAGACACGAATGAGATTTGGTATGAAAATGAGTGGCAAAAGATCTATCTATTTCTTGGTGATTCAAATATAGCATGGTTTTGTAAAAACTTATCTGACGGTACTTATCTAGAACTTGATAAACCATCTGGTACAGTGATGGAAACATATAATGATTTCAATACAATGCTTGAGGAAGCATTAAAAACAACTCTTCTTTAATTACCATAATCATTCTTATGGGGGAGTCACTTTATCTAGAAACCTAGAAAAGTCACTTCAGAAAATCTGAGGTGACTTTTCATTCACATAATCCGTATTATCTGAAGTTAATAAAGTATGTTACGATCTCTTCTTTAAGAACGTTTCCATAATATCCTTCTTGAATCTTTCATAATCAAACTGAAAAGCTACATTATGCGTTTTATAGCCTGGATTAGTCACAAAACGAAAGTCTGCAACGCTTTGACCAAATCCTTCTCCTTGATCAGGAATTACTTTAATGGGTACTCTTGAAAAGCTAACAGCCTCTTGATTCAGCAAATACCACACTGTTACAAAATCATGCATAGGACTTCCGCTTATACCGGGATTAGACTTGGAGTAGAAATTATAATAATAGTCTAACATAGGTTTGATGATAAGTCCTGCAAGATCCTGTGTATTCCGATGAAATGCATCGATTTTCCGGACCATTTCGGGTGTAATAATCGCATGTTGAGTTATATTTAACGGAATAATTGTTAAGTTCTTCGCATGCTGCAGAATTAAGTTTGCTGCATAAGGGTCCGCGTAAAAGTTAGCTTCAGCTACGGCAGTCACGTTACCTGGATAAAAAAAAGCTCCGCCCATGCAAATGCATTCCCTTACGTTCCGCATTGTTTCTAAATTTAATACAAAGGTCGTAGCTAACGAAGAAAGTCTTCCCAAATTGATAATTGTAAGATCTTCTAAATTTGAATGTATAATTTGGTAAATATCATTTAAGGGATACACTGGATAAGAAATTTCAGGGGGAATGATAGGTCCTAATCCGACTTTTCCATGTACCTCAGGGAAATACTGAACCAATATACCTGTCAACGGTACAGAAGCACCAAGGAATACAGGTATCTCTTCTCTTCCCGCAATGTACTTCAAATAGTTAATATTTCTTATAGCATTCTCTCTTGATACATTTCCATAATCAGCGACAATCCCTACAAGTTGAATATCTTTACGAAAAAAGGTATACAGAATAGCAAACGCATCATCAATTCCCAAATCTGTAAACAGGAGAACCTTTTTTTGCATATCTCTTCCTCCAGAATTTATAGAATCCTATTTTCACTAAGGATGTGGTGAGTAGGCTAGGCTTGTACGTATATATTTTATGTATTCCTAAAAAGTGAATTCTATTCATATGGTACACTTTTACAGAAGGTTATAGGGATCCCGCCACATCGCTATCAAGCTAAAGAAATGAATTACAATTAAAAAAAAGTCTATTTATATGTAATCTAAAATATCTCCCAAAAACAAAAAAACGTCATTCTTTCCTATGATTCTACTAAAAGGATAGCCTATTTCTCACATTGATGATACAATACAATAAATTTACATTTATAATAATTCATACCATTATTTCAATAAATTTAATTAAGATTATAAGCTATGAAGAGAAGAGTAATTAAGGTGAGATTACTTCCAGAGAGCTCCGGTATGCTGTAAAGGAGCATTAATCTTCTTAATGAATAAAAACTTGGAGCTCCGTATCTAACTGAGTTTTCGAACTAAGGGATAATACGGCGGGATTTCCCGTTATAGAAATAGGGTATAATTTATGTACCTGAAGAGGTTGGTGTGATGACACATCAATAAACTGGGGTGGTACCACGGAAAATTAACTTTCGTCCTCAAGATATATATCTTGAAGGTGAAAGTTTTTTGTTTTTGTAATTAGAATTAGTGAAAAAAGGGAGTGTTATATATTATGAATCCTCTATTAATTGAAATTCCTGCTAATTTAGATACCGAAAGATTATTATTACGTATGCCAAAGCCTGGTGATGGAGAAAAGGTTAATGCTGCAATTCAAGTATCCATTAACGAGTTACAACCTTGGTTGCCTTTTGCGCAAAGCATACCAACGGTTACTGACACAGAAATTAACTTAAGATCAGCTCATATATAATTCTTAAATAGGGATAGTTTACGATTTCTTATTTTTCTTAAAGGGTCGGAAGAGTTCATTGGTACTTGTAGTCTTCACAATATTGATTGGACGAAACCACAATTTGAGATAGGTTACTGGATTGACACTAGATTTAGCGGAAATGGTTATATGACTGAAGCAATACATGTGCTAACTCATTTTGCGATGATAGATTTAAAAGCAAGAAGACTAGAAATACGATGTGAATCAACTAATACTAAAAGTCGCACTATCCCTGAGAAATTAGGTTATGAGCTGGAGGGTATCCTACGAAATGAAGACTTTTCTGCTGACAGAAAAAGACTTACTGATACATGTGTCTATGCAAAAATTCAATGATATATATTCATAATATCTTTTTAAAGAAAGTTTAGATTTAAAGCCTATTTGTTCCATGATTTTATTTTTTACATTTTATTTTCAATAAGACGTAAAATAAATGAGATATGAAAAGGAGTTGGACGCATTGTTGGACACCGTTATTTATGATAAGGCAAAGTACCATTATGAAGGTGATTTTCCAAAGGTTAACAAAGTGTATAGATTGGCACCATTGGTAAATGATTGAGGGGGATAAATAATGAAATCAGAGAAGCAAGTTGCATTAACATGTATTACCCATGACCCATCAGGTAGCTTGCTGCCAATTATACGAGAGTTAAAGGATGAATTAATAAAGCTGAACTACAATCAAAAATATATAACAATCAGTGATTTAACTCCAGAGAAAGTTGTTAGTGAATTAAAACAATGTAATTTTAATGTAAACATTATTGAAAAATCAGGAGCAGCAAATGCTCGACGAGAATCATTAAAATTTGTTAATAATTATAGTCATGATTATTATCATTACTGTGACTTTGATCGTCTATTGACGTGGATTATTGAGTTTCCAGATGAATTGGATACCTTGATAAAGAACATAGCTGATGTAGATTACTTAATAATTGGGCGGACACAGAATGCTTTTCATACACACCCTGAAGAATGGAAAGTTACGGAGTCAATATCAAATAAAATTATGTCGTTACAATTGGGAAGAGATGTTGATATCACAGCTGGTTCGTGTGCATTGTCAAAACGCTCGATGGACTACATAATAAAATATTCTAGTTGGAAAATGACAGATGCAGAATGGCCAATGATTATTAATAAATTGACAGACTTTGATATTGATTATATTGAAGTAGAAGGTTTAAAGTATATAAATAAACTTAATAAAGACAATATAATTGATCCTGTAAAATCATGGTCGACTAGGCTAGAGCTTTCGTATATTATAAGTCAATCAATCTTTGATTTTGAAAACAAAGTCCTCAAACCTAAGATATATTAACTGAATATTTAAAAATGTTTAATTCATTATTACTGAAAGGACAAACTCTAAGTATCTAATTGTTAAGCAACCTTAAACTGTGTGATGGACCTTCGATGTAATAACGAAAAGTTTGATATATATGGGGGTCCACCCGCCACATGTCCATCAACCTAAGAATAGCTTTTATGTCCAAAAGGTAGTGTAATTCCTGAGCGAAGAGTTGCAACTGTTCTGTTAGTGAAATGCTCATAAAAACGCCATCCTTTTCAATGATTCTATTAAAAGGATAGCGTTTTTTCATTAATATAGGTACAAATTCACCTTAATTCGATGGTAGCAAGATCTCTTTTAGTTATTCTTCTGTTTTTTATAATAACGATTTGATAAGATTATCTAACCCTTCTTTGTAAATGTTGTTTCTTCCGCAATATTTTCTCTGTTAGCTAAAGTTAAATAAAAATGAGATACAGTTGTATTGTAGTATGGGGAAATCCATAAGTATGGGATGCTCAAAGTGAAAAGTCCTATAAAAGACCCTAAAATAAACCAACCAATAAAACTTAACCAAAGTATGAATAAATCTAACTTATGACCTTTCATCATTTCTTTGCTCTTTTTAATTGCTTCACTTGCCGTATATTCAGGATTCTCTAACAAAATAAAATAAGCCATAGAATAGGAGAAAAATTTTATAATACCCGGAATAATGAATAATAAACTCCATAAAATGATAAATATGGTTTGCAAGATACCAAGCTTCATAGATCTAAATAAATTATTTTTCTTAAATCCTTCAAATAAATTACCAATTGTGGTAGATTCATTTTTTGCTAAACACAATGTAAAAGTTATAATATCCGTAACTCATAACACTTTGTGCAGCAATATAAATGATACATAAAATAGCTAAAAAAATATACAGAGAAGAATCAACAAAAAAAGCGGATATTGTACCTATTTGAGGTTCTCCTGTAATCGAATAGTCTATCGAAGACTCACGTATCATGTCAAAAGATAAACCAAACAACAGAGTTAGTAATATTCCAATAAAATACATACCTACTGCAGGAATGACATAATGAAGAAATGTTGTTCCCACTCCTAATCCCCAACGGCCTTTCAACGAAGATAAGGCTGCCCTTTTTAAATCACTAATCACTTTAGTTCCACCCTTCAAATTTTTTATCCTCTAATATATGAATTGCCATATAACATAGAGAATAATAACATTTTTAAGAAAAAATAACATTATGTATTAAATCAATCTTAAAACATCGAGACTAAAAGGGAAAAGGGTGCATTGATAGATGTTTATAAACCATTTCACTATCTTACAAAGATTCACATTTCATTTTTCGCATATGACCTCTTAAAATAAACGGCTCAATTAAATTTATTTTCGCTGGATTATCAAATGTTGGAGTAATTTTAAAATCAAATTTATTAGGTATATTTTAGGTATCACCATATACCTATCAAGCTAAGATTTTGAAAAATCCCAAAACAAAAATTTTATATCCCTACAGTTATTTATGAGAATTTAGCTCGTTTTTTCGTTTTAGGGAGAATATATTTCTTAACTTGACGGCGATGTGGTGATACCTCTAACTGTAAATTAAGAAAATTATTTTGAGTTTCCCTATGGTTGATTTCATCAACGAAAGTCAACTTTAAATCCATGGTTTATGTAGAAAAGTGCTTTTTTAGGAAAGCTTTGCGGTCTTTTCATGTTTCAAAGCCTCGTGTTATCACAGTAGACAAGAATCTAGCCTACAGTAACTATTTTTATAATTTTTTAAAAATTTGTTATATAATCTAAAAAGAGCAATTGTTTTAGTTATACTGTAATCAATTAAAATTCAGAAAGAAAAGGAGTGACAAATTGAATTCTTGGAAAAATCCTATTCTTTTATTATCAGGAATAGGCATCTCATACTTAGGAAATTGGATTTACCTAATTGCACTTAATATAGCAATTTTAAATTTAACAGGTTCAGCCACAGCCGTTGCAGGTCTTTATATCATTAGGCCAATTGCAATATTAATTACGAATACATGGTCTGGGAGTGTAATTGATCGAGTTAACAAAAGAAGGTTAATGATATTTATTGATATTGTTAGAGGAATTTTGATTATGTTAATTCCTTTTATAGGCTCATTATGGTTTATATATTTATTACTCTTGCTAGTTAATATCGTAGGGGCATTTTTTGGACCAAGTTCAACTATTTATATTACTAAATTAGTTCCGTCAGAAAAACGTAAAAGATTCAATTCAATTATGAGTATGACCAATTCAGGTGCCTTTCTAATTGGTCCAGCAATTTCTGGAATTCTTATCATGTATTTTGGTACGGATTTATGTATTATTATTAATGCCATTACTTTTTTAATTTGTGCGTTGTTTATATATCTACTTCCTAATGTAGATAAAGATATAGGGGAAATACGAGAACCTATTCATTTGAAAACTCTAATTGAAGATTGGAAAACAGTGAAGAAATTCATCCAAAATGCAAAATATTTCATTGTGGTGTATTTATTATTTCAAGGTGCAATGTTAATTGGATTTGCATTAGATTCACAAGAAGTTACATATATTAAACAAAACTTAAAATTAACTGATAGAGATTACGGAATAATAGTAAGTATAACGGGAATTGGTGCATTAGCTGGAGCATTTGTTGCAGCAGTTTTGGCTAAAAAAATTCATCTAAAGTTATATATAGGTGTTGGAATGTTACTAACATCTATAGGGTATGTGTTTTTTTACTCATCCTTTAATTTTATCGCTGCAACTTTTTCATTTGCTTTTCTAGGTTTTTTTATGGCTTTTGCAAACACAGGGTATGCAACCTTTTTCCAAAGTAATGTACCAATAAAAATTATGGGTAGATTTGGAAGCCTAGCTGATATGATTCAAGGTTTTATTCAAATAGTCTTCACACTTCTTCTAGGGTTTTTGGCAGAGTGGTTCTCATTACAGCTAATTTGTATTGTCTTTTCTATTGTGGGTACATTATTTGCTACCATTCTTTTTGTAACAATCTTAAGACCTTCAACGCTTTTAGACAAGGATTCCCCTCCCTCAAGGAACGTGAAGGTGCAATAGCACCAGTGAGTAAGTGGGGAGGAATTTCCTTTTTGCGTAATTGAATATTCTTTATTTTCGGTAAATGACAAAGCGGTGTAAGACCGCTTTGTAAAAAGATCAAAGAAGAGGAGATGAGAATTCTATCATTTTGTCCTTGCCAATAACCCTATCAAGCAGCATCACTAGATAGATAAGGAGTTCCATCTTAACGTTAAATCCGAATGTAATGAAAAGAGATAAGAGTAAATAAGATTGATATAATCATCTATTTGTATTTGACAACAGGCCATTTTTCCTTGCGTAACTCGTTCATCAATTCTGGACCTACATGTAAGTGTTCCTCTACTAGCTCTTTTGGAGTCAGCGCCATCCATTGGTTCAATGACACGTCAACAAAGCGATTACTCTTGAACATCTCCAGAAACCATAAGCTTTGATGACCTGTGTTTTGGATGTAATGTCCCATGGCGAACGGTACATATCCTACATCGCCGGCCCGGTAATTAAAAGTTCGAGCTGTGCCATTCGCTGCAAATACCGTCATGCGTCCAGTTCCTGAGAGGTAATATTGCCACTCATCGTTATTCGGATGCCAATGCATTTCCCTCATTCCGCCTGGCTTGATTTCCACCAACGCTGCCGCAATTGTAGTTGAAGTGGGGAAGTTGGTGGAATCAACTATACGTACCGCCCCGCCCGGAGTTACAATCGGATCTTGTGCAAGCAGCCGATGTGTGAAGCTTTTTGGCACATTACCATAAGGATCCGAAATCTTCTGACTTTCCAGCGTGCCGGGCACCTTTGCTTGAAAAATGTATCGTTGTTTTGTAGGTATATGAGCGAAGGCGCTTTCCAGTACACCGAAATTCGCAGCCAGCACGTCCCTTGGTGTGTGGGCGAACCAATCAGTAATAGAGAAGGTGTCGAAATCGGAGAAGTTGCCATCGTCGAACACGAGCAGAAATTCACAACCTTCCTCCAGCCCTTGAATCGAGTGTGGAATTCCGGCTGGAAAGTACCACAAATCCCCTGCGCCGACATCGGCTATAAAATTCCGTCCGTCCTGGTCGACCGAAGTGATTCGTGCCCGCCCTAAAATCATATAGGCCCATTCAGCTTGCTTATGCCAATGTAACTCACGCACACCGCCCGGCGTTAGACGCATGTTCACCCCCGCAAGCGTGGTTGCGATCGGTAGTTCTCTAATCGTTACTTGCCGTGACCAACCGCCGTGATTTAACTGCATATTGGTGTCAGAAAAAGAGAACTTTAAATTAGGGATCGTTCCGGCGTCGGTGACCGGTGGAACTAACATGTCAGGGTTTTCAATATCTCTCATGATATCCCGGGGACCAAAATCGGTCGCGCCAGCGCCATCATCTCTTATAGGATGCGGTATATTTCCATACACAGTTTTATTCGAAGGTCGTGATTCCACAAAACATACTCCTTTCTTATTACAAAGTACTGCAATGTCTGTATTATTGCTTTATGTATCATATAGATAGGATATGTATGGTTCCTTGTACCAATATATGATATAAACATGTTTGGTATGCAGGTATACAGAATAAAGGAAACGGTGAGGAAATGACGATGTATATCTTATTTTATTCCAAAGCTACACTCAGTCCTTTTACTACAAAAGTTGTAGTTTTTTAATTGTAATTTCACTCTTCAGATGGATTTTTTCTGTTAGTTATTCAAATAAAATACTAAATAGGCATAATAAATTTGGAGGTTGATTACAATGATTACACACATTTCAGATATAAAGTTACAAACACTTTCTATAGAAGGAGTAAAGCAGGTTTACCGAGATATACTATCTTTACCAATAAAAAAAGAAACTGCATCATTTGTTCAATTTCAAATAACACCTTATACAACAATTAGTTTTCATGAAATATATGAACCCATCGTGCCAACTCACTTTGCTTTTCAAGTCCCATTTTCAAAATTTTTCGAAACAGCAAAGTGGGTTGAAGAATCAGGCCTACTTATTGCTAAATGGAAGGACGGTCACACAATTGATGAAGAAAATGGTTGCTTGAATCTATACTTTCGTGATGGAGATGGAAATCTTCTTGAAATTATTGCTCATAACTATGTGGAAGAAGATGTTTTAATTCCACATTCACCTCTCAACGTTTTATACATAAGAGAAATAGGTCTTCCAGTTAAAAGTGTACCTGCATTTACAAAGTGGCTAAAATCAAATTTACGCATGAATACAATTAAAGACGGAGAGATTTTCAATTTTGTAATTAGCGGAACAGCATATATTGTTGCGAATTCGTGGAATAGACCTTGGCTCCCAATCGCAATGAAAGCTTTGCCACCGAAAATACACGTTTCTTTTGGAACACCGAATCTTTCATTCTTACAAGAGATTCAAGAGGATTTTCGGCAAAACAACGTTCCATTTGATTTTTATAATAATGAGGTATCGTTTATTCAAGAAGGATATTCATTTTCCGTACAGTATACCACAGAGTTTCACTCCGATATCCCGAGTAAATTAAAACTACCACTTTCTATTAAAAAGTAGAACGTGGTAGTTTTAATTTGTTTCAAAGTAATATGTATAATTGTAAAATCCCAAAATGATTTAGATTCTTGATTTAAGTCAATGACCAGTCATAATCTTCCTATTAAAATAAAACCAAACATTGTAATATAGGAGGGTATATTATGGATACATCAGTAAAAAAACAATCATATCAACGAAAATCTGCTCTCATTGCAGGCATATCACTTATTATCATGACAATTACTGCATTTTTTTCCTATGGTTTCGTCCATGGAAGCCTTGTGGTGCAAGGAGATGCCAGCGCCACTTTTAATAACATTAAGTTATCAAATATGCTTTTCAAAGCTGAAATCTTTGGGTGGGTCATCATCCTGATCACTGACATTGTGGTCGCCTGGGCTTTTTATATCTTTCTGAAGCCAATTAACCAAAGCCTTTCATTGCTTGGTGCATGGCTCCGTCTCACTTATGCGACTATATTGGGCACTGCCATACTGAATTTAATCTTTGTATTGCTTCTCTCGAAAAATACAGACTATTTATCATTATTTAAAATCGATCAACTTCAGGCACATATGATGTTGTTTCTTGAAGCATTTGAATTTATTTGGTCTATAGGATTGATCATTTTTGGCGGGCATCTCATGATTGTAGGATATTTGACACTCAAATCAGATAGAATACCTAAAGTCATTAGTATCTTATTGTTACTTGCTGCAATAGGCTATATTGTCATTAACTTATTTAGCGCGATTCTTTCACAATATGATACGGTAATTTCAATTCTTAAAATTGGATTTAGTGTACCAATGATTGTAGGAGAATTGGGCTTTGGTATATGGCTGCTATTCAGAGGAGGAAAAGTCCCAAAAGGTGTATAACAACTTCCTAAAATTTATCTTTTTTAATTCGTTTCTTGATTCTACTTAATGATTCTGGGGTAATACCAAGATAACTCGCCAATTGATGTTGGGGTACACGATTGACTAAATGAGGTCGTTTCCGTAATAGTGCTTTGTAGCGTTCTTCTGGTGTAGATGCAATAAACAAAGCCAATTCATCTTGTACCTCACCAAAGTTGTGCTCGATCATTTGGCGTGTCATTGTTTCCAATTGTGAGTGTTTATTATACATGTCCTTTTCGGTGTCGAGGTCACCAACGACCAATATACAGTCTTCTAAACAAGTTAAAGAGTACACGGATGATTTATCCTGTTTATGATGATTGAAATTCGAAATGGCTTGTTCTTCTGTGTAAAAATTGGATGTGACCTCTTTTCCCATTTTATCTATAGAATACTGCCTTACACATCCCTTCAATACAAAATAACATTTGATCGGAACATCTCCTTGTCTAAGGAGTATTGTTCCTTTTTTATATTCTTCAATTTGTACATCTTCAACGATTGCCTGTTGTTCTTCTTCGTTTAGTGTTGTAAATCTAGTTATATACTTCATTAATATTTTTTTCATTTTATTCTCTATTCAACTCCTTTGATTAAGTCATTATGATTAACATCATTTTTGTATTACAAAACTTCTTAGCAAGCTATTCAATAAATAGCTTTGAACTTTCTTTTTTCATTATAAATCAACTTTAATATATTGGTTGATTGATTGGGAAAAATAATGGTTCTATGCTACGACTTATTATGGATGGTTTAAAACGAATTCAAGATAGATTAATCCAAGAACAAAAGTACATCCAATTTGAATGTAACAATTCAAAAAATTAGCATTTAAAGAATTCTATTTTTCAGGGTATCTAATGAAATATAAAAACAATATCAATTTCCAAAAAAATATTTACAATTTATGGTTTTTAGAATAAACTTCTAATTATTGAGTTGTTAATTACAAATAAATGGAAAGTTTGTGCGTTATATCTAATGTAACAGGGGCTAAGTTTAGTTATGAAGAAGTAGGTATAGATGAAATTGATTTAGATTTTACTTGAGAAAACTGGATATCGATTCATTGTTGTTTACAGAAATTTTAATAGTAATTACAGGATGAATTTGATCAAGAACTTGAAGTAGAAGAGCGTTTAAGCACATAAGAAAGTACCCTAACTGTTAATGATTTGATTAAAGCAGTACGTACATGCCTCATAGGTTTAAATATTTAAACGTGTTTAAAATATTATAATGATAAGGATGTAGATTATGGAAAATTATGAATGCAAAAACAGAGAGAATATATTAGAACAATTTAGATTAACGACACCGATTTTTCAAGCGTTAGGTGATATTAATAGACAACAAATAATCATGGTTTTACTTAAAAGTGATAGCCTTAATGTAAATCAAATAACTGAAAACATGAGTATTTCTAGGCCTGCTGTATCTCACCATTTGAAAATTTTAAAGCAAGCAGGCTTGATTATTCCAAACAAAAATGGGAAAGAAACTTATTATTCTTTAAGTACGAATGAATTTTTGAAGCATATTAAAGAGTTAGTATCCGCAATTGAAGCAGGATATTAATTTTCTAATATTCATGTTTATAAGTTTGAACGTATAAACACGATTACGATGAACTTTGAAAATAGGGGGGAGTTAAAAAATGCAAAGTCACAGCAATTCAAACAAAATATACTTTTTAATGTTATTAGTGCCTTTGTTTTGGGGCGGTTCATTTTCAACGGCAGAACATGTAGTAACGGAAATTCCACCTCTCGTAGCTGCGACACTTCGTTTTGGGATAGCTGGCATCATACTCATGATTTATTTAACAATTAAATCAGAATGGCACATAGCTTCTTTAAAGAAAAGATGGAAAGGTTTATTACTAGTTTCATTGACTGGAATTTTTGGATATAATGCACTTTTCTTTTTGGGTGTAAATTATACTTCTGCAATCAATGGTTCTTTAATCATTGCAACAATGCCTATCTTTGTCACGTTAGGTGCGATAATTTTTTTAAATGAAAGATGGAATAACAAAGTAGGAATAAGCTTAGCTTTATCATTAATTGGTGTTGTTATAGTTATTACAAAGGGATCTCTGGATATGTTACTTTCATTAGCTTTTAATATAGGTGATGTATTGTTTATTGCAGCCTTAACATGTGGTGTAATTTATGGTCTAGTTGGCAAATCCATAATGAAAGACGTATCACCTTTGTTCGCTACTACAATTATGACTGTAATAGGAGCCGTCTTCCTTGCAATTGCTTCAATATTTGAAGGTGGATGGGGAAGTGTTCCAAGTATGTCAGTTCAAGGATGGCTAGAGATGTTTTATATGGTCATATGTGGAACTCTTGTTGGATATATTATATTCAACAAAGGCGTGGGACAGATTGGAGCAAGTAAAGCAAGCATATATTTAAATCTTACTCCAATTGTAACTACATTAATTTCTGTTTTATTCTATGGTTCCACAATGACTTGGAAACAAGTTATTGGAATGATATTAGTTTTATTAGGTGTCTATATCGCTACAGCAAAAACTACAAAGCAAAGTAAGAGTGTTTCCTTAAATAATTAAAGAAATAGTGCTACCCCATTAAATGAATCTTTACAAGGAAATATAAGGTATTTAACAGGATTTCCATATTTTGATCCTTTTCTAACCACAATAGAGATGATAATTCAACAACAAGATTTAACACTAAAATAGTGGAGTTGTTAAAATGAATCTTAGATGGAATAGAGAAAATGTTATGTTTGAGACATTGAGAGAGGCTGAAGTATAGGCGGACTCGATAGGGAATGAAATATATGGATGGGTCTATGATGGTTATGTTACGCCTGATTATAAGATAGCCTATGCGCTCTCTTTTCAACTAGCTCAAGTCTCTCACTTTAAAGTTCATACAGAAATAGACGTAAATAATGAACCTTGGTTGTATAAAGTATGGGTTATTTCTTCTACTGAAACACCTTAGTAATTAGCTAAGGTGTTGTTTTATTACTGAATAGAAAAAGTTGTCTAGTTGTAAGTGTGTTTGGTGCATATTCTTTTTATATCCTTGCAATATAAAAAGGTCTTCTTATATTGATATCGAAATATATTAGAGGAATAAGAATATTAAAACGCTATTTTATGGAGGATTTTATGGAAATTCGACAATATAAACAAGAAGATGAAACAGGATGGGTACGTTGCCGAACATTATCATTTTTAGATACCGCTTACTATGACAATGTTCTTAGAGAAAAAGAAAAATATGAGAATCCTGCTATCGAATTAGTGGCGGTACATGATGGAGAAATAGTTGGATTAATTGATATTGAATACGAATTAGAAGAAGGCACAGTTTGTTCAAAAGGGATAGGTCTTGGTGGTATGATTTGGCATATTGCTGTCCATCCAGATTTTCGTAGACAAGGAATAGGGAATCGACTTTTATATGAGGCAGAAAAATTAGCAATCAAACATCAGTTAAATCGATTAGAAGCTTGGACAAGGGATGATATGTGGGTACATCAATGGTACGAAAAAAATGGATTTTTAAACACTGATTCCTATTTACACGTATATATGGATGAGGAAAAAGAGGTAAATGGAGTACTCAAAAGCAATACACCCAACTTATTCCCGATTCAAGCATTTGCACACTATGTTGGAAAAGATAGAGAAGATATACAAAAACAGTTTAAGCGAGTACATGAATGTTTTTGCTTTGTAAAAACACTCAATTGAACCAACTTTTAATAGGTGGAATAACAAATATTTTCTTCAAGAAACAAGAAAAAGGCGCTCAACATGAGCGTCTTTTTTTATATATCAAAGCTCTATAAATCAGCCTACAGTCTGATGATTGCTTTTTTTCATCTTTTATAATCAAAAGGTATTACCCTGTTTTCGAAAGTATGGAATGGTTAGAGCTGAATATAATTTTTAATATTACAGTATGGAATTGGGGGAGAAGCATGGATATCATTCTTGTTATTCTTGTCATTGTTTTATTGCAAGGAAGAGAGCGTAAAGTAAAAGTCAATCGTCTTTGGCTTGTTCCAGCTTTGCTTCTATACGTAACCATTCAATCCATTATGCATATGGGAGCTTTAAGCTTATGGGAAAGCATTATATTTCTTACAACCTTCTTAATTGGCTTAGGACTCGGTGTGGTAAGAGGGAGATTGTTAACATTCCGATTGGATAGTGAAACGGGCCATGTATTACGGAAAGGAAATTGGGTAAGTACCATTTTTCTTCTTGTTATTTTAGGAGCAAAAATTTTTATTAAACAAAGCATGTTTTTAGGTAACACACATTATGCATTAACAATTGTGACAAATGCTTTTTTATGTATGACGCTTGGTACTATCATTAGTAGAAGATATTATATTTGGAGAAAATATCAAGAATTAACGAGTAAGGGATAGAAGTAGTTCCTCCTTTGATTAGTAAATGTAAAAACGGTGATACTAATAGACAATGAACGTTTACGACAAGGGATGATACAATGATTTTTATTTATACCGACTTTGGTGGAACACATACAACTTCACTTGCAGCAGCATATCATTTGAACAAACTTCCAACTGATCGGAAATTAACAAAAGAAGAAATTTTAAATGTAGATTATTTCAATAAACTTAAAACTTCTGATATGGGAAAAATTATTTTTCACGGACGAGATGAAGGAGGAAACCCAGTTTACACAATAGGACATGGAACATCAAAGTTAGTTGTTCCAGCTATGAAGAATTTAGGAGAAATTCTTCAACAGCAATATCACAACAATGAAAAAATCATTTTTTCAAATACATCACCAACAGTGCCACTTCCTATGACTTTTGGAGGCTTATTTTCAAGAAGGTTACATATTGATTTTATTGGCGTTCCATTACTCGTATGGGGAGCAAAGCTTTGTTGTGATAATGTACAACGACTTGTTAGTTATACAAAAGAAGCTGGAAGAATGACTAATGATTCTGTTGTTATTTTAGAAAATGAAACTTTTTAGGCTAAACTCCCTTTGCTATAAGGGTATTTAACCTTTATTCTTGTGCTTATAAACATTATCACTTTTTTAGTGCTCTTAATTTAAAACATAAAAAAGGACCGTTTTTTAAACTGTCCTTTTTTTGCTAATTTAACTAAAAATAAATACACAAAATAAGCAAATTATTTATTTGAGAAGGCGGGAGAGAGATGGGGCAATTTTCAGTATATTTTCATTTCACAAATGAAACATACAAAAAGTGTGAGATAGAAAGTGAAAGTCGTGCAGAGTTGATTCATAAAATTGAAGAAAGTAAATGGTTTGAAGACGGAGAATGTATCATTAATTTAAGACACGTTACATATATAAAAATCAAAGAAAAGAATACAACAGTGCGAAATACAACACCAAGAGTACTATGAGGTCGTGTCTTCTAGTTTTATTTTTAATTAAGCCACTGCTATGGGGCATCGACTGACATGGATGCTCTCTTTTTATTTTGAATAAAATGGACATTTAAATAGAAGCACAGGACTATAATGTGTCCTGTACTTCTATAACAATTCGACTTTTTTTCGAATGACAATCTTATCAATATCGTCTTCTTCATCTCCAATAAATAAACCGCGCTCTTTCAAATATGTTTCAAAATATAAATCTGCTTCCGCACGCTCATCATAAGGTTTTACAGATAAAACAAATCCTAGTTTATTTTGTTCTTCTAAATGAGAAGTGGAGATATAAGCTGGAATGTTATGACGTAAAAAGAGTTCCTTAACAGGAATAATCATATCCTTCATCAATTTTGATAACATGCTCAGTTCAAAATCGAAGTTAAAGCGATCAATACTAGATAAGTCCGCGAATACAACTCCAATAAATCCAGTATTAAATACTTCTTGATATTCTGCTTCTTGGTCATTGTCACCATAAAAATTCTTTTCAATTAAATAATTTTTAAAATAAGCAATGCCATCTGCTTGTTCAAACGGTTTTGTTGAAAGAACAAAACCAATCTTCTTTTGTTTATGTAAATACACACAAGACATATGTGCAGAAATAGTATGCTCTTTAAATAAAGAACTTGTTGCTCCTGCAAGACCATCTAATACATGATGGACAATTTGAAGCTTTTTTCGAGCGAAATAATAGGATTTTTTCTGTAATTCCAATGTATCAATAAAGACAGAGCCAATAAAGCCTGTATTTGAGATAGTAGGTGTATGCTTTTTTCTTCCTCTGCGCTTATTTTGAGCCATTGTAAAAATCATCCCTTCAAGTACGATTAAAATAAAAAGAACATTTGTTCGTATATCTATATTTTACTATTTAATCACTATAAAGTAAAGGATTTTTCACTAAAATAGCAATAAAAAAGACACCTATAATAAGGTGTCTTAACGCAGTCGAGAAGAGGGTTCAACCCACTTTATTTGCAATTTATATTATGAAACAGAGACCAGTTCTTCTGCATCTTCTACATCTAAATGACAATCCATTGTACGTACATCTTGATCTTCATGACTTCCGAAATAAATAGTAATTTTCATATGTATCGCTCCTTTATTCTAGGAATACCTAAAATAATTACTAGTAATGTTACTGCCTATTATATACCATTTTCTCCATTCCGACAATCTTATCCATATCATAAGTTTATTTTGTTAATATTAAGAATAATAACTTAAATATTAGTCTATTTTTACTAAAAGATCTTTTTACATTATTAATATTTTGGATCTTACTATATAAATTATTGTTTTGTTTTAACAGCGTCATTGGTGAGAAATAAAGAGTGATAGAATTGAGAAAATTGACAATTGTATAACAAGGAAATTATTATGGTTATAATTGGATATTATGTTTGAAAGGATGGGTAATATGAATATAGTAACAGTTGTACCACGTATATATGTTTCAAACCTACAATCTCATCTAGATTTCTATAAAACTTTATTAAAACAAGAAACACCTCATGAATTTCAAATAAATCAAACATGTGTCGCTAGATTCTCAAAGGAGACATATGTATGGGATATATGATGGACTTGCGTAATTTGGTCGGAAGTAGACCTTTAATTATGGTCGGGGCGTGTATACTTGTTATAGATAATGAGCAACGAGTTTTATTACAACTTCGAAAAGATAATGCGTGCTGGGGACTAATTGGTGGTTCTATGGAGTTAGGAGAAACACTCGAACAAGTAGCTCGTAGAGAATTACTCGAGGAAACAGGACTAACAGCTGAGAATCTTACATTAATTCATACATATTCAGGGGAAGCTTTTTATTATCAATATCCTCATGGCGATGAAGTTTATAATGTTGTGACGGCTTTTGAATGTAAAGAATATAACGGTTATTTAAGGCATGACAAAGATGAGGCAACTGAACTTCAATTTTTCTCTTTATATGATTTACCAAAAAATATAAGTCCGCCAGATAGACCTGTACTCGAAGATTATAAATTAAAATACACCTTATAAGAATGGGTGGTTTAAAGAAACCAGTTTTAAAATACAACTTCAAATAAAACAACACTTTAGCCGATTACTAAGGTGTTTCAGCAGAAGAAATAACCTATCCATTGTAGAGAATTTATAAAATTATATTCAGAAAAACTAATAGAAGGAGAAAATAGGAATGAACATACGTATCAAACAACTTAAAGGTAATGTAGTTAATCAAGAATTCATAAAAGAAATTATAGAATTGTGGAATAAAAATGCTATAGAAACTGCAGAATGTGAACTAGATGAGAGTGATAGGAAGGCTATCCAAGAGCAAATAGAACAATATATTCAATCGAAATATGGTGTAGTTTTTGTAGCAATTAATGAAAACCATCAGACTATTGGCTATGGTATTGCTTCTGTGAAACAAGATTTAGTTAGCGATATATTATATGGTCAAGTAGATGAAGTTTATGTAGCATCAGAGTATCGAAGACAAAAAGTTGCTAAAAACTTAGTAGATGATTTAATGAATTGGTTTAACCAACAGGATATTTCTTTGATCCATGTTTATGTCGATTTAGAAAATGAGCTAGCTTTAGAGTTTTGGGAGAAGATGGGGTTGGATAAGGAGTTTTTTATTCTATCAAATAATTAATTTATAATAAAAAGCTATATTAAACTGGGAGATATTTGTTACCTAATAAAAATTAACCATGGAATAAGAAAACGCTGGGATTTCTAAGTTTGTCCAAGCGTTTTTGTATGTTATTTATATTAATTGCTTTACTATTCCTAATGAAATTGTTAATTTTATTGTTTTGGGGAAGCATTCTTTTTTAGTTTGATAGCGATGTACTGAGATTCCTATTAGGAAAAAAATGAAATTATGACGGGGAGGACGACGGCAATGGCTGAAAAAACAAGAATAATAGAGATTAAGCCATATAACCCTGAGTGGAAAACAGAATTTAAGAAAATCAAAAAGATGATTGAAAGCTGTATCGGGGATTTAATTTCAAGAATTGAGCATGTAGGAAGTACTTCTGTTGAAGGATTAGCAGCAAAACCAATTATTGATATTGACGTAATTATAGAGAGTTACGATTTGTTACCTGACATTATAGAGCGATTAGAAAAAGAAGGCTATCAACATCAAGGTAATCTAGGAGTTGAAGGACGTGAAGCTTTTCAAAGAAATAATGAAGATAATTTCATGAAGTACCATCTTTATGTTTGCCCAAAGGATGGGAAAGGGTATTTAGAACATGTCGCTTTACGGGATTATTTATCAACTAACGAGGCTGCGCGGTAAGAATACGAAGAACTAAAATATCGATTGGCTGAGAACTATCGATATGACGTTTATCGTTATTGTGAAGCTAAAGCAGATTTTGTAAACAAGATTTTAAACAACACGCTTTACAAAAATGAGAATTGCTGCTTGTAATAGAAAAGACTGTTCATAAAGGGGTCACCATACATGCCCATCAACTTAAGGATTTTATAACACCCCCAAAACAAAAAATCTCACTTCTTATCTGAAAAAAGATAAGAAGTGAGATTTTTTTGGATACTACCAATAATGATAGCTTATGTTAACTAGATATTAGTTGGACAGGTTAGTTGAACAACCATTATAGAAGTCAGTCTGAATTGATCCTTAATTTCGTCTGGACCTGAGAAAAAATGAAATGTGTTACAGTATGGGCATATGGATTTACAGCTTCAATGAATTCTTCTGCTTTAGCAAAAGTGTCGAATTGCATTTTAAGCATATAACAAGCGTTTCCAGCAATTCGATAACAAAACTCTACATTTGGTAGACCCTCAATATATTTCTTAAAAGAATTATAGTCTCCGTTTTTAACTGTTGCTTCTATTATACATTGGATAGGAAGTCCTAATTTTTCATAATCGACTTCTAAGGTGTACTTCTTTATTATTCCGAATGACTCCATTTGTCTTACCCGTTCTGTTATAGATGGAGAAGACAAATTGATTCTTCTTCCAAGTTCACTCATTGATAATCGACTATTTTTGCTTAATTCTTCTAATATTTTTTTATCAATATCATCTATTTTCATTTTTAAGGGAAATCCTCCTATTTTCATTAATTTGTTTAAAAATTAATAGGAAACTAGTTTTAAATTTAATGTGATGGAATAAATTTATTTGATATTATAAATATTACCAGGAGGTATTAACTGTGACAAGAATTAATGAATCTAAATTCGGAGAGACCCCTTTTCAAAAACTTTTAGGACATAACAAAGATATATTGAACGGATGGACTCAATTGGGGGAAGTTTTGGAGAAAGATGGGAATTTATCCTCTCAGTTAAAAGAACAAGTAAGGCGAACTTTAGCACAAAGTAATGGTTGTGAGTATTGTAAAGCAAAAGGAAAACCTGAACCCCATTTATTCAATAATAAAATATCTATTGCAGTTGGCTTTGCAGAGGTGTTTTTAAAGCAACAAGGGGATATATCAGACGCTACGTTTAATGTTTTAAAAGAGTATCTTTCTGACGTAGAAATTAGTGAGCTTTGTGCGTTTATTACGTTTACTACTGCTTCACAGTATTTTGGCGCAATGTTAGCTTTAAAACCGCCCCAGGAAGAGGTTTAGAAATGGAGAAATACTCTACATGGAAAGAATATTTTTATGATATAGTTAGAGCTATTATACTATATAAGTAAGATTAAACTATTTATTGTACTAGGGGTCCTACCACATCACCATCAAGCTAAGGTAATTTTGTATCTATATAACGAGAAAAGCGCTATTCTTTTTGTAGAAATATACAGAAAGGATGGCGTTTTTTTATGAATCTCTCGATTCAAGATGAACTACAACCATTTGCGGAAGAATTACAACGATATGTTACTCCTGTATTTTTAGAAGAACTTGCTAGAGAACTCGAATTTATAAAGCGAAAACGTAAGTTTTCGGGATTAGACTTAGCTGCTATTTGTATTTGGATTAGTCAACGGGTGGCAAGTGATCCATTAGTCCGATTATGTAGTAGGCTTCATGCAGCTACCGGTACTTTACTTAGCCCTGAGGGCTTAAATAAACGTTTAAATGCTAAAGCGGTTTTGTTATTACAACATATTTTTTCTTTACTGTTACAACAAAAAGTGTGTGAACAAACGCAAATTTCTAACCATCTCTTCTCTTATTTTAAACGAATTCGTATTCTAGATGCCACCCTATTTCAAGTGCCAAATTCTTTAGAGAATGTATATCCAGGCTCTGGAGGATGTGCCCAAACAGCCGGAATCAAAATTCAATTAGAATATGATCTGCACAATGGGGAATTTCTTAACTTTCAAGTTGGACCAGGGAAAAATAATGACAAAACATTTGGTACAGAGTGCTTAGATACCTTACGACCAGGAGATTTATGTATTCGTGATTTGGGTTATTTTTCATTGGAAGACTTAGATCAAATGGATCAACGAGGTACATACTATATTTCTCGTTTGAAATTAAATACAAATGTATATGTGAAAAATCCAAACCCGGAATACTTTAAAAATGGTGCAATAAAAAAACAATCGGAATACATACAAATTGATGTAAAACAGATTTTAAACCAACTACCCCCCGGAGAAACATTTGAATTAAAACATGCTTATATTGGTGATAAACAACAACTGTTTTCACGTGTTATTTTTAATCGATTAACAGAAAAACAACTTCAAAAAAGACGAGCGAAAATCTTGGAGAAAGAAAAATCCAAAAATAGAACGTACTCAGAGAAAAGTAAAATGGTAGCGGGATTAAACGTGTACGTGACGAATACACCTTGGGAATGGGTTCCAATGGAACAGGTACATGAGTTATATACTTTGCGTTGGCAAATAGAGATTGTCTTTAAAACATGGAAATCACTCTTCAAAATAGATCATTATCGTCATGTAAAACAAGAACGATTAGAGTGCCACTTATATGGAAAGCTAATCGCTATTTTCCTATGCTCCTCTACTATGTTTAAAATGCGCCAACTTCTTTTGCAAAAGAAGAAAAGAGAATTAAGCGAATATAAAGCGATAGGAATGATCCAAGATTATCTATATCTTTTGTATCAAGCTATACAGAAAGACACTCAAGAAATAACAAAGATTCTAATCCGTCTATTCCACCTACTACAGAAAAATGGGCGGAAATCTCATCGATATGAGAAGAAAACAGTCTTTGATATTATGGGTGTTGTCTATGAGTATAGTAGACTTAGAAAACAAAAAAAAGCTGCATAATTTAAAAAATCCAACCCATTAGGGTTTATTTGGTATGCATATTTTTAAATTATACTCCTATTTTAAGAATGTTTTAACCCAGCTGGACGAAAGTTCAGTTTGTTTCCATCCTTAAGTTGATGGGCATGGGGTCACCATATCAAAAAAAGAAAATTGTACGTTTAGACACAATTTGGACGCATTTTAGCCGGTTCCCTGTACGTTAAGGAACCGGCTACTTACTTTACTACTTTTTTATATAATTTTTCTCTCGTAATGGTCTTAGATTATTAAAATTTGTTTTTTCATTTAAGTTCCAAACATAATCACCTGTCAACGTAATATGTTCCCATCCAAGTGGAGATATATGTTGTAAATATTCTTCTGGAATGTCCACGCCTTTTGCACGTAAAGCATCTACTGCACGTGATATATATACCGTATTCCATAATACAATTGCTGAAATAAGAAGTTGCAAACCACTTGCTCTATGTAATTGATCCTCATAAGAACGATCACGAATTTCCCCTAATCGATTAAAAAATACAGCTCGAGCAAGTGCATGTTTTGCTTCACCTTTATTTAAACCAACCTGTACACGTCTTCTAAGCTCAGGACTTTGCAACCATTCTAATGTATATAAAGTTCTTTCAATTCTTCCTATCTCACGCAAAGTTACAGATAAGCTATTCTGCCTTGGATAGGCCGCAAGCTTTTTGAGAATAAGAGAAGCTGTGACGGTTCCATTACGAACAGAGCTAGTTAATCGTAATAAGTCATCCCAATTTTCTTTTATTTTCTTTGTATGAATTGTTCCACCAATCATAAATTCTAGATGCGGTTGATTTACGGGCTTTTCAAAAGTATAAATTTTATTTTTACTAAACGTTTTAATTCTAGGAGCAAATCGAAATCCTAACATATGACACATGGCAAAAACATGATCTACAAAGCCTGCTGCATCCGTATAATGTTCTTCAATTTCCAAATCTGTTTCATGATATAGTAGTCCATCAATAATATGTGGCGCTTCTTCTGAAGAACTAATAACTTGTACATAAAATGGGGCGTATTGATCTGAGATATGTGTATAAAAACTTAATCCTGGATCTCTACCATGCTTTGCATTTACTTGTGCCAAAGGACTAGATTGACCACCGGCCCTAAAGAATTGTCCATCAGAAGATGAAGTCGAACCATCTCCCCATTTTCTCCTTTAATTCTTTCCATTTTTCTTGAGGTAAAAGATATTCTTCAAAATCCTTATATTGTCTACTTCCTACGACCCACATGTCCCCAGAACGAAGATGATTACATAATTCTGAAAAGATACCGAACTCATAGTAATGACGATCAATACCATTTTCTTTCATCACATGCTTGAACCATTTCGATTTGAGAAAATCCATCGGAGCTGTTTCAGGGATTTTTCTTTTTCCTGTTTGGTTTATTTCTTTCAACATCTCTAGGGCCTGAAATAAAGTATGGCTCGCTTTAGAGGCTTTAAATACATACGTTCTTAATAATCTAGGTGCAAACTTCCGAAAATGTCCATAATGATTATCTAGTAGATCTAAATAGTCAAATTCTGCTGGTCTGTATAGTTCTTCAGCCTGTTCTACTGATTGTACAAATTGTTCCCATGAAATGATAGATTGTAAAGATTCAAATGGGTCTTGTTCTAATTCTTTTGCTTCAATTAAAGCCTTTCCAACTTTTGCGTATAAACGAACCTTTTCATTAATCGCTTTTCCGTCCTTTTGAAAATGTTCCTTATGTTTCTTTTCTCCGCGATTAAACATTCTACCCATTAGTTTCTCAAGCATCTCTATTCCCTGATCTGTTAAAAAAGCATATATATGAATGAGAAAGGCCATAAGAGTTGCATGTCGTTTGAGCTCATGAAACCTAGATAAATGTTGATTGGAATAACGTGATCCTTCACGTGCCATCTGTAGCAATCGATTCTGATGCACTTCTCTACCGTTATCTAAAGGTAAATTTAATTTTTGGATAAACTCTATTCGATCCATAATCTTGTGAAAGTTTTTAACAGAAACAACACCTGAAGGTTGTCGAAGCCATGATAAATACGAAAACTTGTATCCTTTTCCTACACTTAATAACTTGTCTAGTTGCTTACATTGAGAAGGAATAAGGTTTCTTGTTAATTGTTTAAAAATCTTTCTATATGCTCGTTCACGTACAGCCCATGCTAAATGTTCAACTGCATATATAGCTGGTAGAATGATTTTTCTTTTCCTCATGTCTGTAATAAGAGCTTCTACTAAAAGATGTCCTTGATCTGTTTTCATTGCTATAGGGAGAAGCCAACGTGCTAACTCTCGATATTCTTTTAAAGTAAATGTCCGAAATCCTAATGTACTTCTGATTTTACTCAAATGTTCTCGACGAGTTGCATCACGCCCACGTGCATAGTTCTGTATAGCTGAAGGTAAAATCCTTAGTTGTTTAGCAATCGTATGTACAATAAAATCTGGAACTTTTTCATTTGCAGATAATGGTCTCCCAGGAAAGCGTAAGTAAGCAATTTGTATGGCAAAACCTAATCGATTGGCAGCACCGCGTTGCTTATTTATAATTTGCAATTCTTCATCAGATATTGTGTAATATCGCAGAATTTCTCTCTCGTCCATATGCTCAGGAACTCCATAAAAGTATTCCCTTTGTTCTGTAGTAAGAAGCTCTCTCGTTTTCAACGGCCCATTTCCCTTCGTATAGTTATAGTATTTATTATAGAAGTAATTTAATGTTTTAAAAATTAAAATTACTTCTATAAGAATAATCAAATTTAGCAATTGCTACAAAAATACAAAATCGTTTATAAAGGTATAGTTATCGGGATTCAATAGTAGTTGTACAGCCTAGGAAAGAACAAAATAAGGCGATTATTCATATTACAAATAGAAGAATCAGATGAACTAAATAGAATTTACCGCGAGGTTAAATCACGTTCTAGCCAAATATAGGGGTCAGGGATCGGTTTAGATTTTTAATTTGTTTAAGAAATATAGAGTGCACTAAAAAAAATCATGTTTTTAAGGTACATCGTATTTCTTTGAATATACTATATGAGTGTTTGACTTTCGGGATTTTAGTTAGTGCACTAATTATATGATTAGTGTACTAACTAAAAGGAGTTATATATGGACAATTTAGGATATCTATTGCATAAAGTTAGCGTAATGACGAAAACAGAATTATCAAATCAACTAAAAATATATAAGATAACAGCACAACAATGGTCAGTTTTAAAAGATATATCTCTTCATCCCAATGGAACGACACCGGCCCTGATTGCAGAGAGACTGGTGGCAGACCGACCAACTGTGACAGGGATTATCCAGCGTTTATTGCAAAAAGATTTTATTTTCACAACACATAATCCTAACGACAAACGATCTCACCTAATATTCCTAACAGAGAAAACAAGCAAGTTAATAAAAGAAATAGAAAACGTTAGTGATGATGTTATAAAGAGTGCAGTAACAAATATTCCAAAAAATGAAGTGGAAACGACTATCCATGTGTTACAGAATATGATTCAAAATTTAAAAACGAAATAGGGGGTATTGGCATGATTTTAGTGACAGGTGCTACAGGAAATGTAGGGCAAGAAGTTGTAAAAGGGTTAATAGAAAGAAATGCTGAATTTCATATTGCTACTCGTCAAAGAGACAAAGAAGAGATATATTTTGATTTTGAAAATCCCGCATCTTTTAAACCGGCTTTAACTGGGGTAACGAAATTATTTCTTCTTCGTCCCCCACATCTTGCTGATGGAAAGAAGTATTTTCAACCTGTGGTTGATGTTGCGAAAGAAGTAGGTGTTCAACATATTGTGTTTCTATCTTTACTAGGTGTAGAAAAGAATCCCATAGTACCACATGCAAAAATAGAAGAAATAATAAAAGATTCAGGAATCCCTTATACATTTTTAAGACCGAGCTTTTTTATGCAAAACTTATTATCACAACATGGTGAAGAGTTAAGAAATGAAAAAATAATTGAGGTACCAGCAGGAAGAGGAAGAACGAGTTTTATTGATGTGCGAGATATAGGAGAAGTAGCTGCAAAAGTATTAACAGAGGCTGGTCACGAATTCCAATCGTACGCTTTAACAGGGAGTAAATCATTGACGTATTATGAAGTTGCTGAAATTATTTCAAAGGAAACGAACGAACAAATAACCTATACGAATCCCGGTATATGGAAATTTAGAAAAAAGATGATTCAAAAAGGAATCAAACCTGATTTTATCATGGTGATGATTGATATATATACA
The DNA here is from genome assembly GCF_002551815.1 of Bacillus sp. AFS098217. Taxonomy (GTDB): domain Bacteria; phylum Bacillota; class Bacilli; order Bacillales; family Bacillaceae_G; genus Bacillus_A. The sequence continues at coordinate 20,316 of NZ_NVPR01000044.1, read as the reverse complement.
ACAGCTAAATTAGGATTAGCCAAAAGAGTTACGCCAGACTTGTTAGAATTACTAGGTAAAAGTCCAATTACCATGGAAGAATTCGTTCATGATTATAGAGAGCAAATCATTTGAAATCGTAAGAGCTGGGATGAAGTCTTATGGTATGTTGAAATATGTTATGTATTAAACATCACAAAGGATATATACAAAAAATAACTCATTGTACGAATCCAAAAAGATTTTCATCTATTTTATAACCAAGTTATATCAGAAGCTCAGTGAAATCACTTCGGATATAACTATATTGAGAATATATTTATATCCGAGTGTAGAATGATTGTAATAATGAGTGAAAACTGCTATATCCCTTCCATTTATTTGATTTTTATTAATGTGTATAGTTTTTATGAATAGTAAGGAATATGATGGGAACTTACCCTAATAGATATAATTAATTAATGGAATGAGAGTCGCTAGTCTATATACTAGGGATCTATTTAATAATCTAAGAATTTTAATCAAAAACGAGAAATATATTTAGCAAAAAGGAGGAGGTCATGAAGAAATTTAGTATCCTAGTGTTTTTCATCACATATGGATTATTTTACGTCTCAAGTATACTATTCCCAATTGATCGTAGTTGGTACAATTCTTTAGACAAACCGTCTTGGACACCTTCTGGTATGACAATTGGAACTGTTTGGGCAGTATTATACGGATTAATTGCTTTATCTGTTACAATTATCTATAACAAGTATAACTTTAAGCCTAAATTATTTTGGAGTTTATTTGTTCTAAATTATATTTTAAATCAGGCTTTTAGCTTTTTTCAGTTCCACCAAAAAGATTTATTCTTAGCAACGATAGATTGTCTGTTAGTGGCTGTTACTGCATTTCTTCTTATCATTTATTCATTCCGCTTATCTAAAGTAGCTGGATGGCTTCTAATCCCTTATCTGTTATGGACTACCTTTGCTACATACTTATCTTGGGCGATTTATAGTATGAATTAAGCATAAAAACAAAAAACTTGAGTATACTTCACACACGCTCAAGTTTTTTGTTTTTTTATTTATTGTGTAATGATAACAACACATGAACTCGAGAAATATATTCCTCAATCCATGATGATATTACTATTACTGCTTTAACTCTTGGATACACTCTTGTACAAGAGTTACTGCCTGGCTTATAGTACCACCACCACCAAATGCAGCTGTCACTCCCACCACCTCAAAGATCTCCTGTTCTGAAGCTCCTTGATCTAGACATCCTTTAATGTGATAAATGATACAATATTCATCCTGAGAATAAAGACTAATACCTAAAGCAATTAACTGTTTTTGCTTTTTTGATAAGGTGCCCTCTTTAAAGCATTCCTCTGTAAAGGAATTAAATTGTTCGGCTAGGTTAGGCATCTTCTCAGTAAATAAACCCAAACCATACTTATAATGAAGAAGTGCAGATTCTGTAGAATTTCTACCTTCAAATTCCATATTTAATCCAGCTCCATTTCTCATATTTTTTAAACAAAAGTTAGTATGAGCCTAATGGGAAGTGATTAAACAAAAATGATATTTATATTAAGGTGAGTGAAAGAGGAGCGAGGATTTAGAGACATGATATAACAGGAAATTAACTGATAGTATTGCACACACGATATGGATAATTCATCGACTTCTGTAAAAGGATAACGTAAAAAGGAAGTGATGATATGGAAAAACAGAGTGTAGTTAATACATTAAATTCCTTTCTAAAAGGGCAGTACATGGGTATTCATGCCTATGAGCATTATATAGAGAAGTTAAAAGATCCAGAAATAAAAAAGGAATTTCAAAGAATACAACAAGATCACAAACAACATGCCTTAAAAGTAGCAGAAAGAATACAAAATCTTGGAGGAGTGCCGGTTGATGATGAAGGAATCGTTGGGTCTGTTCAAGGTTTGATAAGTCAATTTACAGTACCAGATACAACAGAAGGAATTGTAAGTAGCGCGTTAAAGGGCGAAGGTTATTATGGAGTTCAAATATCAGAAGAAATTGTACAAGGTGATTTAGATCCAGAAAGTCATATGTTAATACATGATATTTTAGATAAAGATAGGGAACATGTAAATGTATTAAAACAACTTACGCATTAACATTTTTAGTTAAGCTGTATCATAATGAAAAGAAGATATTTAAAATAACTCCACATATTTTCACAAGACAAGAAAATACTAATACTTGTTTTAGTACTTTAATTCCAAAGTATTAAAGCAGGATTACTAACTGCGATACTAGGAGGACGTTACTATGAATATTCGTGAAGGATTAATTCCGACTACATTAGGTACAGCAGTTACAGCTGCGGGTTATGCCTTGAAGCAAACTCGTGGATCTAATAAGGTGATTGCAAATACAGTATTTGGATTTGGTTTAGCTCACGTTGTTTTAGGTGTAATTGATCTTGTGGAACATCGTCGTTAGAAGAAAAGGCAAGCACATTTTGATGCTTGCCTTTTTAATATCGTCAGTATGTATTATTTTTGTTTATTTTTTTGAAAGTAATCCATAAATTAAGAACGAATTAAATAATTAACTTTATTATGTCGATAAGGTGGTTACAAGCTAAATATGTATACAAGAAGGATTTTGCTATCTAGATTAAAAGAATGGGCTCATTCCGATCAAAAGTTACCAACTGCCAAAGAAATATTAAAAGATCCCAAAATGCCTGCTTTATCTACTTATGTAAGACATTTTGGAAATTGGAATGAGTCATTAAGGCAAGCAGGATTTCAACCTAGAAAAAAGTTAAGAAAAGAAATAAAACAAAGCAGGCGGTTCAATAAACCTCCTGCTTTGCCCATTTGTTATGAAACGTTAGTCATTTATAGGAGCTTTTTAAAGGCTCAAGTGTAGTATGAACGTACTGTTGTATATTATGCGAAATAAAAGAAGCAAGTTGTTTAAGAAAAGGTTGGTTTATGTAACATCAAAAAGCCTTTGTAGAAACAAAATAATAAATTGTCTATGTATTAGATATTTTGTGTATGAAACCATTGTTAATTTCTAATGATAAGATTGAATCCTAGCAACTAACAGGATAGCTAATATGATGCAGAAAGTACAAATAGGGTTAATTATTGTAGTACCGATAACCGCAATACCATGCAGTCTTATCACAGTATTAAATAATAAAAACATTAAAATGTTAGTCAAAGTTTATATTATGGTACTGGAATGTATTTATGTTGAATTATGAGCTATCACTTTGATTGGAAATCAAAGCTAACGATTCAAGCAGGAAGAATACAGAGTATTCCTGTACATTGTTTTAAAAGTTGAGACTGAAGGAGATGTTATATGAATGAGAACTATACAGAGGATTTCCTTAGCTTTAGTTATTATTGGTGCTATTAATTGGGGGCTAATTGGTTTCTTTAAGTTTGATTTAGTAGGAACAATATTTGGTGGACAAAATGCCTTTTTAGCAAGAGTAATCTTTGCTCTTGTTGGACTAAGTGGGTTAATGTGCTTAACACAGTTGTTTCAACCAATGAAGGATGCGAATCAAGAGATGAATCGTAAAGAATATGGAAAACCTAATTATAGTACTGAATTTGGTGAGGAAACAGATATAGTAGATCTAACAGAGAATTCGAGGGGTGCGTATAAGCACAAACAAAATACATGGGATAAAGAGTAATAAAATATTTTCTTTAAAGTTATGTATTATGTATGCATCGTTTCAGAATTTATTCTTTTTTATTAGACCGATTAACTCAACTTTAATCTAAGGGATTAGGTTTAGAAGTCGATAATTTATATTTATTAATATTGTATGAGTTTTAAATATGTGTATAATGTACGTTACTTATATAAATTTTATGTTCTTCAGGTCTGAGAGAAGACTCCCAGCGATGTTGTGTCACGGAAGGATCAAAGCGTGGGGGGACTGGTTATTTCAGTTATTCTCTTAGGATTTTTTATTTTTGACAATAATAAAATTTCGGGGTTACTAACACGAAAACAAACTGGATTAAAGTATTTATTGGGCTATCAAAAGATAAAGTTGAGAAGGCGATTGATTCCTATTGGAATAATTGTTTTTAATTTTAGTTGGCTTATTCGAAATGGTTGTTATTTCTATACTAAACAAACTGTATATGGATCATAGTTGGAAAGCTTTAATTTTTTAATTATGTGATTTGGACTTAGGATCTTCACTTCAGATGGAGCGCTATTAGGCATACTTCTGTATAGTGAATCCAAAGACTGGAGGCGACTCATGTTTATTGCTATGGTTTTGGAAGCAACAATCGGTTTAAAACTTATTTCATATGGAGGAATTAATTAAAAGTGTACCGAAATGAATTGTTATCAATAAAAAAGAGTGCCTGAAAATGCAAGGCACTCTTTTTAAAATATATAAAGGAGAGTATTATACAAAAGATAATCAAGAAGCACTCTTACTTAATCCATTCCAATAAAAATCAACAATTTGTTTTGCAAAATCTTCTATATTAGGGATAAGAGGCTTTTGATTAACATCTCTGTATCCACCAACGTACAGTAAAGCAACAAAAGCATGAGCACTTAATAGCGAGTGATTTTTAGGTATTTCTCCTTGTTTTATTGATTTATCTATAGTTTGTGCTAATATTTCATACATTTTATCTTCTGCATCTTGCATTTGTTTTAAGTGTTTATCAGAAAGAGAAATCTTTGCATCTCTCATAAAACTTTTAATATCAATGTCAATTGTAGCAGTTAAATGTATTTGTGCAACATGAAGTAAGCGCTCTTTAAGAGGCTTTTTTGTGGAAAGAATCTTATCCATGTTTTCTCTAATTCGAACCATCATTTGAACCATTGTATCAGTAAAAAGATCAGCCTTAGTAGCATAATAATAGTAAACGGTTGCCTTTGTCACATCACATTCTTTGGCAACATCATCCATAGAAACAATTTGATATCCTTTACTTAAAAATAATTTTGTAGCAATGTTTACAATTTTATCTTTTGTAGAAATTGTAGTTTTATTTTGACGTGGTCTTCCTAAGGGACGCTGTTTTTGTTCCAATTCCATTCGCTCCTGACTTTTTAAAGTTAAAAATATTATAGCATATTAACATAATAGTTCTTGATTAATTAACTAACTAGTATATATAATTAATGAAAAAAATTTAGTTAGAAAGGTGGATATTTATGAAAAAGCATCCTCTATATACTTGGGGACAATTGGTAGGGGGACCAAAAGCAAGGTGGATTACTCTTTTGGTATGGGTCTTATTAACCCTTGTTTTATCATTTACATGGCCAGCAGTTAATACCGTTGAGGATGAGACGGCTCCAAACCTTCCTGAAAACGCTATGTCACAACAAGCTAGTCGTTTAATTAAACAGGAGTTTCCTAATGATGCTGGAAACCCTGCCCTTATCGTTTGGCATAGAGACAAGGGTTTAGAAGCAAATGACTTTAAGGCGATTCAAGATACTTATAAACACCTTAAAAACACACCATTAAAAGATCAATCAACGTTACCACCATTTGATACAATACCACAGCAAGCATTAGCAAAGAGTGTTTCAGAAGATGGTACGTCTCTTGTAACTCCTGTATTCTTTAACACAACAGCAGGGACAGATATTCTTCAAAAGAATATGAATGAATTGCAGCGTGTTATAAAGGATACTTTGGCAGATGATCCTTTTAAAAGAAACATTTCTGATTCTGGTCTGCATGTTCGTCTTTCAGGGCCAGTTGGTATTCAGACTGATGCAGTAAGCTTATTCAGTCAGGCTGATGTGAAATTACTAGTTGCAACAGTGTTACTTGTTTTAGTTTTACTTATACTTCTGTATCGCTCACCACTTTTAGCAATCTTACCTTTAATTGTAGTCGGATTTGCTTATGGAGTAATTAGTCCAACTTTAGGGTTTTTAGCAGATAAAGGATGGATTACTGCTGATGCACAGGGGATTTCAATTATGACTGTACTTTTATTTGGAGCTGGTACTGATTATTGTTTATTTCTTATTTCAAGATATAGAGAGTTTTTATTAGTAGAACAAAATAAATTTAAAGCTCTGCAACTTGCTATTAAAGAATCGGGTGGTGCAATTATCATGAGTGCTCTTACAGTGGTAGTTGGATTGGGTACCCTCTTACTTGCTCATATTGGTACTTTCCATAGATTTGCAGTGCCATTTAGTGTGGCTGTGTTCCTTATGGGAGTTGCCTCATTGACGCTTTTACCAGCATTACTAGCTATTTTGGGGAGAGTAGCATTTTTCCCTTTCATACCAAGAACGAATGAGATGAATGAAGAACGTGCTAGGAAGAAAAAGAAAGCAATTAAGGTAAAGGAATCTAAAGGAATTCTCAGCAAAAAAATTGGAGACCTTGTGATACGTAAACCTTGGACTATTATCCTGCTGACACTATTCCTATTGGGTGGCCTGGCATCATTTGTTCCACGAATTCATTTTACCTACGATTTATTAGAATCATTTCCTAAAGATATGCCATCACGTGAGGGATTTGATTTAATATCAGATCATTTTTCACCTGGAGAGTTAGCACCAGTACAAATTGTTGTGGATACAGAAGGGAAAGACATATCTGTAACAACAGAGTTAAAAAAACTTTCATTTGTAGATCAAGTAACAGAACCTATAAAAGGGAAACAGAATAGTCAATTACAAATGTATGAGGTTTCCTTACATGAAAATCCATATTCAATTGATGGCATGAATAAAATCCCTGAGTTAAGAAAAAGTTTGAAACAATTGATGAAAAAATCCGAAATAAATGATGCTGAGAACCATATATGGATTGGAGGAGAAACAGCTTCATTATATGATACAAAACAAACTACCGAGCGTGATCAAGATGTAATTATCCCTGTCATGATTGGTATTATCGCATTATTGTTACTTGTATATCTTCGTTCTATTGTTGCCATGATTTATTTGATTTTAACAGTTGTATTATCTTTCTTCTCTGCATTAGGAGCAGGCTGGCTATTACTTCACTATGGTATGGATGCTCCCGCAATACAAGGAGCAATCCCTCTATATGCATTCGTGTTCTTGGTAGCATTAGGAGAGGACTATAACATATTTATGGTTTCTGAAATATGGAAGAATAAAAGAAACCAACCGCACCTTGAAGCAGTCAAAAATGGAGTTGTTCAAACAGGTAGTGTTATTACGTCTGCGGGTTTAATCTTAGCAGGTACATTTGCAGTATTAGCTACTTTACCAATCCAAGTACTTGTTCAATTTGGTCTTGTTACAGCAATAGGTGTACTATTAGATACGTTTATTGTAAGGCCACTTCTTGTCCCTGCCATTACAGTGGTTCTAGGACGATTTGCATTTTGGCCAGGAAAGCTTTGGAAGAAGAAAGAAACAAAAGAATTAGATGCTTGATAATATAAAAAACAAGGGAACTTTGATTTCCCTTGTTTTTATCAAAATTGAAATATGTATGGACAATAAAGGTGATATTGAAATGCTAAGTATTTTTCAAATTTCCTTTTTTTGATGATCTTTATTTTCAATATCAGTTTCTGGCATTCCGTACAATCCATTCATGGCTTGTTCTTCTGGTTTTAGTTTAGAGTTAATTGTATTCGGTGTGGAATTTTTAGAATAGCTAGTCTTTTCTTCTTTAGAATTCGGAAACGTCATTTATATAACCTCCAAAGATATAAAATTTCAAAAAGTAAAAAAGAATGAATAGAGTTTGGCAGATAAAAACATATATTATCTGCCAATTGAATGAACAATAAATTGAGCTACTTATTTCATAGCACATACGTAGTATGTCATTTATTCTAGAAAATATGTGAGAGGATAGAGTAAATATAATAATTAGATTTGATTTTATTGAATTTCTACAATATACACAATTTCTTCAAAACTTCTGTATTATTTAAAGTTTTAAGTATGTCATTATATATTAATAAGAGTGCATAAACAAAAAAAAAATTAACTAATTAGTTAGTTAATTTTTTTTTGTTTTTCATACGTGTAACCCTTATAAGAATAATAATTTCAAAATGTATATAATTCTATTGGCATAATTCAAATGTAATTGAGTTGTATTTGTTAATTTTATGCAATTTGTTTGGCGGGCTCTCAAGATGAAAACATATACAAGGAGCAAAATAAAAGAAGTGAAGATTTGGATCACTACTGGTTTGTGGAAGAAGTATATCGAATTTTAGGTGGCGAGTACAAAGTTATTAGTTAAAATGAGCTTACAACAAAATCATTAGATATATGGCATACGCAATGTAATTCAAGTTTTCGTATAAAACATATCAAGTCACGTACTAAAAAATCTATCTATGTAATGAGCTGGAAGATTTGAAAAATAAATAGTCACACCTTTTTCATATAGAAGTGTGACTAAAAAAGTCATAATTTTTTATTTGTGTTTTACAAACTTTACCATTAAATTAGCAATTGTATGTTGTTCCTGCTCGTTAGCAACTTTCCAAAGCTCAGCTAATAGTTTTTCTTGGTCATTTCGCGCCTCTACTTCATTTGCCAAATAATCACCTACACGGAATGCCATATCTGAAACTGCATTACCAGCAATCCCTTTTCCTTGCGCCTGTTCTAAGCGATCTCCTAAAAAGCTTTTCCATTGATCAAAATTGTCTAGTACTGACATAATTAATCACCTCACTATTAAGTAATAGAATCATACTTAATTTATACAATTTCTTATTTTCTATGTAAAAATTTTTATTTTAACAATGTCAACCACCATCACCCTCAATTAATTTGGTTCTGTTGTAACAAATTCAAACTATTTGAAAATGTTCTTTCACACTTGGCCATATTGGTACTGATACTTTAAAAAGGTGTGTGCTCAGGCTCAGTATGGAAAAAGAAAATTAAGATTTTACCATTACTTTAAGAGTATTTTAGTCCTAATGAATGAAAGTTTATTTTGTTTCTATTATTAAGTCGATGAGCATTTGATGGTCCCCCCCCCCGCCATAGGGTGAATCATAAATGTAATCCAAAATAAATATTTTTTCTATTCGGTCCATCTCAAATTATAGTGTAATTATTAGAACCCAGATTTTCCTTCATAAAAGAAGACATATTTTTATGCAATATAGGAGAAAATTTATAATGTATAATTTTGCACATTGAATTTTATAAAAAGAAAAGGTGATTGAATGGAATTTTCTAATGAAAGTAAAACTTATCATGCTGGAGATATTGTCTATATTTTTTACCGAAACCCCCACACTCAGGATGTAGCAAATATACAAGCTGCAGCAGTGGTTAATAACCCTGAGAGGCCAAATGAACTAGCATTATTTCTTTATGAAAATTATTATCCACTAACAAATGAAATGGCTGTTTATTCTACTGAAGAAGAAGCAAATCAAGCTTACACCTACTATTATGGGGATATTTCAGAGGGGATGTTAGAATGAAACCATTTATGCCTAAGCTTGTATACTTTGAACCTAAAGCATTAGATTTTCCGTTAGGGAAAGAGCTTTATGAAAAATTTTCAAAAATGGATGTTGAAATTCGGCATACTACTTCTCATAATCAAGTGAGAGACCTGCCAGGCGAAAATGATTTTCAAAAGTATAGAGTAGCAAAGTCTACTCTTGTTGTTGGTGTTAGAAAAACACTGAAATTTGATACTTCAAAGCCTTCAGCAGAGTATGCTATTCCCTTTGCAACAGGTTGTATGGGACATTGTCATTACTGTTATTTACAAACAACGATGGGGAGTAAGCCATATATCCGTACTTATGTAAATGTTGATGAAATCCTAGAAACTGCTGATAAATATATGGAGGCTCGTATACCTGAATTAACAAGGTTTGAAGCCTCGTGTACATCAGATATTGTAGGGATTGATCATTTAACTCATACTCTTAAGCGTGCGATTGAACATTTTGGAGGCTCTGAATATGGGAAATTACGATTTGTGACGAAATTTCATCATGTGGATCACTTGCTTGATGCAAAACATAACGGAAAAACAAGATTTCGCTTTAGTGTAAATGCTGATTATGTTATTAAAAACTTTGAGCCAGGTACTTCACCCTTAGCTAAACGAATTGAGGCAGCAGGAAAAGTAGCCAGAGCAGGTTATCCACTCGGATTCATTGTGGCTCCTATTTATCTTCATGAAGGATGGCAGGATGGGTACTATCATATGTTTGAACGCCTTGATGCTGAATTACCCCTGGATGTACGGGGTGATATTACATTTGAATTTATTCAGCATCGTTTTACAAAGCCTGCTAAGAGGGTGATTGAAAAAAACTACCCTATGACAAAATTGGAATTAAATGAAGAGAAAAGAAGATATAAATGGGGTAAATATGGAATTGGAAAATATATTTATCAAAAAGAAGAAGAAGAGGATATAAAAAATTATCTTTATTCTTATATGAAGAAGTTTTTCCCCAATGCAAAATTAGAATATTTCACATAATAGGCCTCACCATACATGCCCATCAACTTAAGAAAAATAAATGCCCCCAAAACGAAAAAATGAACTGACTTCTCAGAGTAACTATCTGTAGAGAAAGAAATTTTTCATTTAGGGGGTATATGAAAACCTTAGCTTGATTTTAATTACAATACCTATAACTATAAATATGTAGTTTCTATATCATTAAGTACATTAATTCCTAAATCTCTAATTTTTTTATTAACGTATACAGTCTATTTATTTAAATTAGGTCTGGACTGCAAGTATAAATTTAAATTAGGACTAGAACCTTTTATAATTACATCTCGGATAATTTTAGAAAGTACCATACTATACACTAATCCATTATCTCCATATGCATAGATAAAATAACAATTAGGAAAATCTTCATACATTCCAATTATAGGTAAACCATCATGAGTACCACCATAAAAGGCACTTAAATAAAATTCAGGTTTAACTGTAATATTAGGAAAGAGCTTATTGAATTCATATAATAGCTTTTCTTTATTATGGATTAATTTTGAATCTCTTTCTTCAGCAATGTTTGTATCTTCATCTAGACCACCTATAATAATTCGATTATCTACTGTGGTTCTCATGTATATATAAGGTCTAGCAGTTTCCCAAATAAGAGTACGTTTATGCCAAGAAGAAAAATCTTCAACTGGGGTAGTGACAACTGCATACGAGCTAATTAGGGTAGCGTTCTTTTCCTTTTTTAATTCTAACCCTTCATAACCCGCAGCTACAATTACTTTCTTGGTAGTAATAGAACTACCACTTTTTGTATAAAAAGTAGCAAAGTCTTTTTTTAATTTTTTCCAACAATCTCAATATCTTCATAAATCTGTACTCCTTGATTAGAAGCTTGTTTTAATAAATTATGTGTAAACTTATAGGGATTTATTTCACCATCGTTATACGTATATAGGGCGGCATATTTTTTAAAAGGATATTTCTGTCCAATTTGTTTTTCTGATAACCAATCTGCTTTAAAACCATGCTTTTGTAAGTAATAAAGCTCTTTTTCTAATTTCTTAATATCCTCTTCATAGCTTGCATAATATAAACTATCACGTCGTATAAAATCAGACTGAGAAGGTAATTTTTGATTTGCAAATTTAATATCATTAATTGCTTCTTCACATAATTTCATATGTTTTACTGCATACTCTTCCCCAAATGTATTAACAAGCTCAAAAAACATTTTATCACCCAAATATTGTATGAGCGTTGTATTAGTTAGGTTGCTGCCATGTCCAACCTTCCGTTTATCAACTACAACCACATTTAAATCCGAATCACATAAATAGTAGGCTGATTGAGCACCTGAGCTTCCAGCACCTATTATTAAAACATCACAAATTATGTCTTTTTCCAAACAAGGATAAGAAGGTGGATTGGAAAAAGTTGTGTTCCAGAATAATTTTCCAGCTTGTAGATCCATTTCAAGTACACCGTCCTAAATAATATAGTTACATCCCCACTTGTATTTCCAAGTTCATATAAATATATACACGCTTTATGATCAGTATATTCATTTAAACTATTATTACTTAAACTTATTTTGTCTAGAGCACAAAATAAGTTACAAATACCTATTTTTCTTGTTTCTGATATTGTTATATTTATTAGAGGTAGTACCATCGTTCCTACAACTGGGGGCAAAGTAGCATTTCCATTAGGCGAGATGCTACTTTGCTTCTTCATATTCCTTCATAATTTTATAAAAGGTGTTTTTCTTTAGTTCTAACATTTCCATAAACATAACAGCAGTAATTTCGCCACTCTTCCATTTTGAATGAGTTTCTTCTATTATATTCATTTGTTGTTTGCTTAAGGTTGAAAGGTTCACTTGAGGACGGCCTAAGTGTTTTCCTTGAGCTTTAGCTACAGCAATACCTTCCATTTGTCTTTGATGAATTTTTTTACGTTCTTGATCTGCAACATAGGATAGCAAAGATAAAAACTGATCCTCCATTAATCTTCCCATATCACCCATCTCACGAAACTTCCGGCTATCAAACAATGTTTCATTTTCTAAAACAACAATATCAGCTTGTAATTCCCTTGTTATGTATTTCCACTCCGAAATTACTTCATCATAGTTACGCCCCATACGATCTAAAGCATCTATGTAAACAATATCACTTGTACTTAATATTTTTCTTAATAATTGATACTGAGGACGATCAAAATGTCGTCCACTTGCTTTATCGACAAAAATCCGTCGAGCTTCCACTCCTCGTTCCATCATTTTATGTAATTGGCGTTGTTCATTTTGATCTTTTGTACTTACACGTATATATCCATAAATATTCGCCATGTTTGATATTCTCCTTACATTTGTTACCACAATTATATCACTTTCGTTTACAAAGGTGTTCATTAAAAATAAACGTTTGTAAAAATACTTGTAAAACCTTTATAAACAACTATTTACTTTTCCTATTGTTGAAGGGAATATACAGGTTAACATTTAAAAAATATCGAATTCCCAGCACCAAATATCCCTTATTTTAAAGAAAAATAGCCTAAACGTACAGCAAACCTCTCAAAATGTGTCGGAATTGTGTCTAAACGTACAATTTTCTTTTTTTGATATGGTGACCCCATAAAGGTAAATGGAGGGATTATAAATGTCTAATTACATATTACCGAATTTCATAATTAAAGCACACGGAAATGTATCAGATGGTTTTATTAAATTAGGAATATATGATTTTCATAGGGCATTAAAGTTTATTGGAGAATTACCATATGGGAGAAATTCTAATCGGTCTGAATACGAGCTGGTAATGAGTGAAGAAAAGGGAACTTGCAGTACGAAACATGCTTTACTTTCTGCCTTATGTAAAGAACAAGGTGTGGCAGAAATAAAGTTATTCACAGGGATTTATGAAATGAATGAAAATAATACACCTGGAGTTGGAAAAATTTTAGAGAAATATAAATTGCACTCTATTCCAGAAGCACATTGTTATTTGAAATACAACAATGACAGATTTGATTTCACCAGACTTACTATACGCGGTGAACCAATCCAGGAATTCTTAATAGAAGAACAGATAGAACCGGATCAGATTGGAAATTTCAAAACTGATTTTCACCGTTCTTACATACTAATATGGTTAAATAAGCATAAGTTAACTCAAAAGTTTGATTTGGACAGCTTATGGAAAGTTAGAGAAGAATGTATCAGGGAATTGTCAACATTTTAACATAGGAATTCTTTTGAAAGTCCTCTTCCTTACATGAAGAGGACTTTTCTATGACTTCATTAATTCTCGAACAATTTGACTTAATTGATAGATTCCTTTCGTAAGGTCTTCGATAGGTGCATAGCCATACGATAAACGAATATGCTGATCAGACTCTTCTTCATAAATACGCCCTGGGTTAAGAAGGATTCCTTTAGATAATGCTTTTGAAAATAGTTTTTTCATTGGAATTTTCGGTTGTATCTTTAGCCATATAAAAAATCCTCCGCTAGGGACATCCCACGTTGCGATGTCATTACAATACATGTTCAGGGTTTGAATCATTATTTCTCTTCGTTTTGCCAGCTGCAATCTTACGGATGCTACATGTTTCTGATATAAACCACTAGATAACCATTCCGTAGCAACCCTTTGTGATAATGAGCTAGATCCATAATCCGTTTGCATTTTTATGTCTGATAATCTTTCAATCACAGGTTCTGGACCGATAATCCATCCAATTCTTAATCCAGGACTCAGAGTTTTTGATAAGCTACCGATATATAATACATGTCCATGTTGATCCAGTGCCTTTAACGGAAGTGGAGGTGGTTCATCAATCCATAATTCTCGATAAATATCATCTTCAATGACAGGAAGTTGTTCTTTTTCACAAATCTTCATAAGTTCTTTCCGGCGATTTTCCGACATTAAAACACCTGTTGGGTTATGAAAACAAGGAATAGAATATAAAATGTTTTTCTTTTGACTATATTTACTTCGTTTGGATAAATCGCTTGGTATGACACCATGCTCATCCATCGATATTCCCGAAAGATGTATACCTGCTGATTGGAATACATGAAGTGAGTATAAATAAGAAGGCTTTTCAAGTAAAACTGTGGATTCTCTATGCAAAAGACCAACGGATATTAGCTGTAGTGCTTGTAATGCTCCAGAAACGATTAGTATAGAAGACGGAGATACATCAATACCAAATGATTTTCCGTAATTACTTATTGCCTGACGTAAAGGTAAAAATCCTTTTGGTTCTTCGTATCCGAAAGTACCTAGTTTGTTAGACACACTCTGCATAACTAATTTCATTGTTTCTAATGGGAAAATATCAGTGGCAAGTTCTCCCTTACTAAGCTGAATGAATTTCTTATTTGCTTCCACTTCATTAATTTCTTGAACGATTAATTTGCTTGGTTTATGCACACCTGTTTTTACATACTCATTCCAATTAGGTGGGGGGGTTGTTGCTAATAATGACCATGTATTATTCATTACAATTGTCCCCATACCCATTTGTCCTCTAATTAAACCGTCTGCTGTTAGTTCTTCTAACGCTGTAATTACTGTGCTTCGATTTACATGGAACAGTTTTGCTAATTTTCGTTGGCTTGGAATCTTACTCCCGATTGGCCATTCTCCATTTGCAATCTTTTCTTTCATATAGTCTATAATCTGTTGGTATTTTGGAAGTTGTTTATCTGTTTTGTCATTGTACATATTCATAAAAAAACTCCCTTTATCCACTATAAAAATGCCAAGTGGCTGGTTTTTTCAATACATAACTGGTTGAAGACATTGTATCAACTATTGAATATGATGAAAAGAAATAATTGGTAAAAGAAAAGTGGTTGACTTTTTCGAAGGGGAGGAAAGAAATGCAGAACAAAAAATGGGATTTTCGTATTTTATCCGCACATGGTCTGACTATTATTCTTTGGGGTACAGCCTTTCCTGGGATCCGTATTGGACTTGAGGCGTACACACCTGAACACCTTACATTATTACGTTTATTAATAGCTTCATTTATGCTACTTATCTTTGCATGTATAAATAAAATGCATTTACCAGAGCTAAAAGATATACCAATAATTTTCATACTAGGAGCTCTCGGCTTTATTGTTTATCATATCGCATTAAACTATGGAGAACAAAGCGTCAGTGCCGGTCCAGCGAGCTTAATTGTATCAGTTACTCCTATATTTACAGCATCTCTTGCTTTTATATTTTTCAGTGAAAAGCTAAAACTAAATGGATGGATTGGCGGTGTAATTAGTTTAATTGGGGTAGCCTTTTTATCATTAGGTGATGGAGATTTGCTCCACTTAAATAGTGGAGTACTATTTATACTACTAGCAGCATTTTCAGAGAGTCTATTTTTTGTTTTCCAAAAGTCTTATTTAAAAAAATATGGCTTTCTTTCATTTACAACCTATACAATCTGGGCTGGAACTATATGTATGCTCATCTTTTTGCCAGGAATCGATCAAGAAATAATAAATGCTCCTATAGGAGTGACTCTTAGCGCTGTATACTTAGGACTTTTTCCAACTGTACTACCTTATATAGCCCTAGCATATATTACATCTCATACAGGTTCTTCTGAAGCAACAAGTTCTCTTTATTTAACACCAGTAATTGCATGCTTTGTAGCGTGGATTTGGTTAGGAGAAGTACCTACATTCATTTCTATAGTTGGAGGAGGCATTACAATAATCGGAGTTTTAATTGCTCATGTAACAGGTGAAAAGGATTGTTATAAACAAAACGAAAACACGTTGTAATTACACGTAATTCAACGTGTTTTTTCGTGACCACCATCCTAATAAATAAACGAACTTCCTACATATACATAACTATTGTAAGTACCTACTCCTGTAGAGAGGGAATAATTGTGGTTCGTTGAATATATAATACAGGAATTCTATGTTATGAAAGAAAGATATTTTAAAAATAGAATAATTTTTTATTCAAAAAGGAGTTTCAAGCGATGAATATCCAATTAAAAATAATAACAAGAGATAACTGGGAAGAAGCACTGAAATTACAAGTATCGAAGAAACAAACTACATTTGTACCACCAGTAGCAGTATCACTTGCGAAAGTATATATTAAGCCGGATGGTGAAAATGTCGAATACATTCCATTCGCCATATATGATGACGATAGTATGATTGGATTCATTATGCATGCATTCGAACCAAATACATTGGACATGTATTGGATTAACGGATTTATGATTGATGAGCATCATCAAGGAAAAGGATATGGTAAAACGGCTTTAGCTGAAATGATTAAATGGATTACAAATGAATTTACGGAATGTAAGGAGATTCGATTAACTGTACATAAAGAGAATATTATTGCAAAGAGGTTATATGAGAACTACGGGTTTAAAAAACTTGATCATGTTTATGACGGAGAGCAAGTATATCGTTTACATGTGTAACTTTCATTTCAGATTTAACTAAAATAGATGCTATTAAACAACTTTTAAAAATGGAGGGGAACTTTAATTGAAAACAAAATTCCATCATATTGTAAGAGGGATCATTATAAAAAATGAAAAGCTTTTAATCGCAAATTACATCGGACATCACTATTTTTTACCAGGAGGACATGTTGAATTAGGGGAATCTGCAGAAAAAGCATTAATTCGTGAATTGAAAGAAGAGATTGGGCTTAATTGTATAGTCAAACGTTTTTTAGGAGTAATCGAAAATAAATGGGAGGATAGTGATACGCTCCATTATGAAATTAACCATGTTTTTGAGCTTGATAGTAATGATTTACATGTTAACCTCACACCTAATTCTAAAGAATCACATTTGGCATTTCATTGGATTATACCGAATGAAGAAAATTTAACTACATATAAAATAATGCCTAATCCTTCAGTCAAAACTTTAATAGATAAGGTAGTGAAGGAAGATTTATCAAATTGTTGGATTAGCAGTTTATAAAATAGTATCAATATCAGGAAATAGAAAGATACGAACCTACAAGAACATATAGTTTGTTGATGACCTCTTTATATAAAAAATGAATCCGTAATAACAATATCGAAAAATAGGCATATGAACAAGGTGCATCATCTAGTGATAGGTCATATTTTGTTGGTGTACGTATTGAACCTAGTTTATAGCGCTATTTCTACTTAGATTTAACGAACAGAAATATAGGAAAGCATCGATGGGGTTTTAATTTATAAACGGAGGTCATGAAAATGAACGAGTTTCAACAAGAACTACAAGCGTTAAGCCTTAATGATTATCAGTCTGGAAATGTTGTGTATTGGGACCAGCAAAATCAATATCCATATTACTATATTGAAGATGATGCTCGTCGCTGTGGCGGTTGTGGTCGTTGCGGCGGTGGTCGTTGCGGTGGATTCCGTTGTGGTGGATTCCGTTGTTTTGGTTGCTTCGGTTGCTTTAGCTGTTTTGGTTGTGGTGGTTGTGGCGGTTGTGGCGGTTGCGGTGGTTGCGGTGGCTCTAATTGTTTTGACGGTTTTAATGGTGTTACTTGGTGGGTCATTTAAATTCGTGCCATAAATAAAGATATTTTTGAAAGAAAAGTGTATATACAAGTATGAACTGTAGAGACACTTTTCTTTCATTTTGTGAATTAAACAAATAAAGGAGCATCTTCTATTTTCGTCGAAATTAATATTTGATATAGCATTTCATATAGAGGTGACTGGTACATTGGATACATATCAAAAATTAGTTTCATGGGTAGAAGAAATAAAGGCACGGAATAAGAGATTCGTCTAACTGCACACAAAGAGAACACTCGGGCAGGAAGGTTATATGAAAGCTATCGTTTTGTAAATCTTGGTCATGTTTATGCTGGAGAAGGAGTATATCGTTTACTTGTTTAACTTTAATTAAGAAAATGGATAAAGAGGAGAAACCTAATTGAAAACAAAATTTCATCATATTGTAAGAGGAATCATTATAAAAGATAACAAACTTTTACTAGCAAATTATAAAGGGCATCATTCTTTTCTACCAGATGGTCATGTGGAATTAGGAGAACCTGCAGAATGCGCATTAATTCGTGAACTTAAAGAAGAAATAGATATAGATTGTGAAGTTAAGCACTTTTTAAGAGTGATTGAAAACGAGTGGCAAGATAGTGAGACTCTTCATTATGAAATAAATCATGTTTTCGAAGTCTATAGTAAAGACTTGCATAGTGATATAACACCGATTTCGAAAGAGTCTCACTTAAATTTCCATTGGATCATCCCTAACAATGAAAATCTAATTACATATAAAATAATGCCAGAACCCTCTGTGCAAAGGTTAATAGAAAAATTTAAAAAAGAAGATTTATCAAATTGTTGGAATAGCAATTTATAAAGTATTGCTGAAGGGTATGGGGTACTTAAGTGTTAATAATACTGCATAGTACCCAACTAATTCTTAATAACTATTAAAGGAAGTCATCATCCCCATCAAATGAAATAATCGCTTCACCTTTATTGTACAAAAGAAGTAAACCTCAAACTGTGCTCCTACAAAGAATATAAGAGTCTCTCCTATATTTACAAATGAGAAATTACCTAAAAATAGGCAACTGAACAAGGTACATTACCCAGTAAAAACTCATATTTTGTTGTTGTACGTATTGAATTGGTTTCTAGTTTCTATATTTATCGCTGTTAATTACGCAGATTAAACGAGCAAAAAATATAGAAAAGCACCGATGAATTATGCTGGATAGAAGTTTTAATTTATACATGGAGGTCGTTAAAATGAATGAATTTCAACAAGAACTACAATCGTTGAACCTAAATGATTATCAGCCTGGAAATGTTGTGTATTGGGATAATCAAAATCAGTATCCATATTATTATTACACACAAGAAGATGCTCGTCGCTGCGGCGGCTGCGGACGTTGCGGGGGTTGCGGTGGACGTTGCGGTGGCTTTGGACGTTGCGGTGGCTGCGGCGGCTGTGGGGGATGCTTTGGTTGCTTTAGTTGCTGGAGCTGGTGGTTCATTTAACTTTGTAACATAAATGAAGTTATTGTATGAAAGAAAGGTGTATGTACATGTTCAGAGTGTAGAGACACTTTTCTTTCATTTTGTGAATTAAACAAATAAAAGGGCATCTTCTATTTTCGTCGAAATTAATATTTGATATAGCATTTCATATAGAGGTGACTGGTACATTGGATACATATCAAAAATTAGTTTCATGGGTAGAAGACAAAGCCCGAAATATGAAAACATGGACTTACTACAAAATGGATGCTTCTGGTTTGTTCAAAACACCCCCACTTTACAAAGCGAACTTGGGGAAAGGGTACCTAAAGGCTCGTATTAAATAGGCATTACAGAACCCACCATTTTAGTCATTCCCAAGTATAATGTTGTCGTTGCCAAAATGTATAACAAAAGATATAACTATGGAGGAGACAACTATCTGTATTATTTACGAGAATTTAGTAATTTAGTCGCTGATACATTCGCGAAATCATCTTTTACATACCAGTAAAAATATTTAAATTAGGGTATAACTACTTTTATAAAGAAAAGGAGTGAACCCTTATGAAAAAACAAACGAATAAAAGTAAAAAACAAAACATTAAAGATACAAATATTGAGCGAAATGCTATATATAGTGATCCAAAAGATGCTGCCAATATGCAAACTGTTCCGCAACCAAAAGACTATGAGGAAATCGAATATTAATTTTGTTTTTATAAGACTTTTTTATGAAAGAAAAATACATCTTAAGTCCGATAAAAATAAAGACATCGTTTGGTACTATGTATATAAACATTTGAAAATGTCTTATCTTAACACAGCTTTTCTTTAATAAATCTGTATATAACATACAAAAAG
>NZ_NVPR01000043.1 GCF_002551815.1 Bacillus sp. AFS098217 | reverse complement strand
TATATATAAAATCTAGGTACTATATTTTTAGTCTTATAGAAATGGACTACTTCATCTACTATCACTTGTGGATTTAAACTTACTACACTTACATGTGCATGATTTGCATCATAATAATATGGGTTATTTTCATTACAAAATATAGAACCCCATGATTTCTCTATTCGGCTAGTAAAGGTTTCAAGATATGCAAAATCAAGCTCAAGAACATTTTTTAAACTAGTCATTCAATATTCCCTCTTCTCTATTTATTTCTTCAATACCTTCCGTACTTTATTATACATTTAAAATATTTTAATTTTCAGCTTTTTCATTAAAATATATCTCGTACCCTTCAAAAAAATATTTTCAAGAAAAAATGAAAGTAAACTTTTTATTATTAGTTTACTTTCAATCTCTCATAATCATTGACCTCAACCAAAATCCTTTAATATCCTCAAAACACACAAAAAAAGTATACATTCAAGCACTATAAATAAAGAAATCAAAGAATCTGTAAACAAAAAATATATCATAAATCTAAAAGAGAATATCGCCTTTTATTTTGATACTCAAGAAAGTATGAACATCCTCTATATGTTCCCGTATACGAAACTATCCTCTCGCGCACAAAAAAGCCAACCCCTATACTTTTGATACAGAGATTGACTAAAGTTCCTTTATAAATAAAAACTATTTTGAGATGTTGAACGCCCCGCCATAGTAATACTGATCTCCAAGTTTCATTATAGCTACATATTTACCTGGTTTGTATACAGGAGTTATCTTTGTTATAAATCTACCATTATAATGATGTTCTGTGTGAGAATCATAAATTGTTTTATATCTTTGCAATGCACCGTTTTCATTTATACGATATATCTTAACAATACCAGTATCTTTTCCCCCAGTTTGAACGTTTACGTCAAATGAATCACCATGCTTCAAATTACCTACTGCCAGTTCCTGTAGATAGTCTGCATTATGATGTATTTCAAAAAAAGTTTCCCATCTCCAACCATCTACTACAGGTGGTGCATATTGAATAGGTTTTACCGTTTTTGTTGCTGCAGATACTTGTTTTGGTGTTTCCAAAAGACCTACTGATGTGATTCCTCCTAATGCAATAGTTCCGATAAGCGCTACTTTCTCTAATGTTTTCATGCTTTGTTACCTCCTGAAAATGAAATAGTTTCGTAATTTCAAGACATAATAAAGTGAAACTTTAATCAGTAGGATTTTCTTTATCTCCACTGATTATTGGCCCTACCCCATCGGCTTTTACAGGCAGTTAATCCCCACTCGTTAAATTTTCAGGTGGGATCTTACTGCCCGTTCATGCAAGATAAAATGTAAATGGAATCCAAATACTAGTTTTGTAACTATATATATTAGTGTAACATTTATCAACAGAATAAACAAATTAGAAAAATCTGAATTTTACCCAAATCATTTTATTACGAATCAGTCCCACTATACTTTCAACTACCTTTTCTCCTCTTGTTTCTCCATTTCAGCTAGCACTTTTAATTGCCACTCACCTTTCTTCACTGCTGTAGTGAAGTATTTCTGTAACAACAATAATGTACGAGTATCAATATAAAATCTTTCGGAAATATTTTCCCACGTATCACTATTTTGAAATACACCCCAAGTAAATGGACGTTGTTTATTTTTCTTCAATTCTTTAAATACCCATTTTCTCATCTTCTTTTTCGCTTTTTCTGTTAATTGACCGTTCTTTACAAGTATAAGTTCTCCGTGTCTCTTATAGCGTTTATACATATCCTTTTCCTTACATACTTTGAGAAATATATTTGCGGTATTTTCAGCATCTGCAAAAGCACGATGCTGCGTTCCTTTCCACTCCAAGTTAAATTGTTCCACTGCAAACTTTAAACTCGGTGTATGTATAAACAATTCTTCATATGCTTGAAATACAAATTTTTGCAAATCAAATCTTCTTTTTTTCTCAAAGCACGGACATTCTATACCATGAAGTTCACAATCTTGCGAAAGAAATCGATAATCTTCTTTTCCCCATGAAATAAACATGTAGTCCTCTCCAATAAAATGAGTAAAACGCTCCATAACTTGTGGAAAACTTTCCATTCCGATTAAATCCCGCTTTGTAATTCCTGTTAATTTTGTTGTATGACGCGTTAGGGGTGCGCTTGGTTTCACAAGGGCAGAAAATTGTCCCTTCATACGCATTGTGCCCGCTTCCATTTTAATAGCCCCAATATCAACTACTTCTGATGGATCATGCGATTTATATGGCCGAAAGTTTCTTTCCACATCCAATACAATATAATACTTAGGTTCGTTCAAGTCGCATACCTCTTCCTTAACTGATGATATTTGTAATTATATAGTTCCCACTAGGCAAACTCACAAAACAAAATATAGAAAATGTTTTTTCTATATTTTGTTTTGCGAGTTAACAAGAATGAATATTCAGATATCTATACACATCAACACGCAACGAGCTAGATAAATCATATCTAATAAAAAATGCAAAAAAAAGAGAAGGGCAACCCTTCTCTTTTTAGTTCAATTACTTCTTAACTACGTTAGTAGCTTGTGGTCCGCGGTTACCTTGTTCTACTTCGAAAGTAACTTCTTGACCTTCTTCTAAAGTTTTGAATCCTTCGCCTTGGATAGCTGAGAAATGAACGAATACGTCTTCTCCGCCTTCAACTTCGATGAATCCGAAACCTTTTTCTGAGTTAAACCATTTTACTTTACCGTTTTGCATGAAAAAATCCTCCTACAATGTACCTATATGTACATATTCATTTTCAACCACTTTACAACAATAATGAGGACAGTAAAAAACTGTAACCACAAAGGAGATTTAACATTGCTATCCTCCTCTGAAGTTACAGCTCATTTAAATCTCTATATTATTAAAAGTAAAATGGTTTATAATTACTATATCACATCACTATAATAAAAGTAAAGCTAATTTTATTTTCCACAATATTTTTTCCACTGCATCATTTTTGATTCTCCTGATTAACAATTCACTAGCCATGTCCTCTAATAGAAACACACGACAAACTGTGCTAATTCCAGTTTGTTTCCTTTGTTGGAGAACGTTGAATCGTCCAGTTTTCACCACAATCCATACTACGATTGAACTACTCCCACCTTCACTTCGTTTAGAGGAAAGGGTCTTCTCGGTTAAAATGATCAAAATCCCTTCGTTTCCTACCCCATAAATCCCCTTACTATTACTAGTAAATCTTGGAGTCTTTTTTGAATCCAGTTAAAATCTATTTTCACTTCGTATGTGGCAGAAAAAGGCCCTAACCGCTTCTATGCATGGCCAGATGCTCTCTCCCACCTAAAAAAAGGGGTTTTGATGTATATATAGTAGCTAACATAATCTCCCCATCTATCTGACCATTTATATTATAATTGGTACTTCCACATTCATATTCATCTCTTGTCAAATCATCTATATCCACGTATTGTATAATCAGCACTTTATATTCATAAAAATGCATATTTCGACTTTTATTCAAATTTAAATAATGAGGAGTCTTTACGATGAAGAAATATTTTATTAAATTTTTTAAAGTATCCTCCATTTTAATATTGTTGTTGTTAGTAATAGGTGCTGTCATTTTATTTGGCACTTCATACGGACATAAATTACGTGTAATTGCTGCTGAAAGTATTTTAACTTCACAACATCCGCAGTATGCAAAAATCACATTGTTGTCCGATAAAGAGTTAAACGATATTTCGCAATCCATTACAAATCCAAAATGGGAAAATAGTGCGTTTTCCAATTCCTTAAAACTTTCAAAACAAGAGTTGGAAAGGAGAAAGCATTTACCGCTTAATGTCTCAATTGAAACAATTAAAAAGAAATATAGCGATCATTATTTTGAAGGAAAATTGATGACAATTAGCAATCCATTAAACGTAAAACTTGTAACACAAAAAGGTTCACAAGGAAAAGATGTGGGTGAGAAAATTTATGTAATGGCTAAGCGTAACCATGCGTTAGCTGCTGTAAATGCAAGTGGCTTTTGGGATGAAACCGGTCATGGTGGTGGTAAAACCGGTATTGGTATTGTTATTGAAAATGGTCAAGTCATCAATACACCAAAGGATATCAACACTCCAACTCTCATTACTGGACTGACAAAATACGGTCAAATGGTTACAGGGGATTATTCTGCTGAACAATTATTAAATAAAAATGTTGTTTCTGCAGCTGGGTTCATGCCACAACTTATTGTAAATGGAAAAAAAATGATTACAAATGATGGTGGATGGGGATATGGTCCTCGAAGTATTATGGCCCAGAAAAAGGATGGATCTATTATGTTTTTCATCATAGACGGAAGACAGACACATAGTATCGGGGCTTCTTTAAGAGACTGCCAAGACATTCTCTATGAAAAAGGTGCAGTAAACGCGATGGCAATGGATGGTGGTTCATCCGCGACATTATATGCACTAGGAGATATTTTAAATATTCCTTCTACCTTATCTCATCAATCTCGATATTTACCGAACGCTTGGGTTGTAACTGCTAACCAAAATCAAAAAGTACATGTGACCATCGATGGGAATCCAGCAAGTTCAGAAAAAATCGCTAAAGTAGTTGGACCAACCGCTATAGCTCTTAACAAATAAAGATGGTTACGTACACTTTTGTTATCCTTACTTTCACAATTAAAAAAAGCACGAATGATTCGGTGAATCATTCGTGCTTTTTATCTTATTTTTTAAAAATACCAAATGGTTTCCCTACTGGCAATACAACTTTTCCAAAATGTGTATTTAATACTGCAGCTGCTGAACCATAGAAAGATAATAGTGAGATACACAATTCAGAGTATGCTGCGACACTATGCATTGCATGTGGCATAACACCTAAAGTACTTAATGAAAGACCGATAAATAAGAAATCAATAAGGACAAAAATCATAAATAATACTTTATGTGTTTCCATTGCGCCAATTGTCATGAAGACCGTAAAGATTAGGTATCCAATAAAGGCTACACCAAGTTGCTTTGGATCTGCAGATTGTGCTAATTTTTCACCAAATACTCCAAGTTGAATTAACCAAGACGTTCCAACACCTAACCAAAATAGGCCATACGCACCGAAAGCAGTTGTACCGAACGTATTGTTATGCTTTGCATCGTGAATGCATGCAAAGAGTTGTGCAAATCCTCCTAAAAAGATTGCCCATGGCAATACAAGTGAAACACCATCTGTTAAACCTAACTTTTGTGTTGATGCTACAAGTGTTACCATTGCTAATCCAAATAGACCAATTCCAGATGGATCTGCTGTTGTCATTTTTACATGATGTGTAGTTTGATTACTCATAAAAACCTCCTGATTTTGAACACATACCTGAATACAATACTCAAATCAGAAGGCTATGTCAATGGTTTTTATTGTATGTTGTCAGACCTCTCTTTTTTTGTAACAATGAACGATACATTCTACCACTTTATAGGGCTTTATATTCAAATTTAATAGCTCTTCCATTGGGACCCATATCGGAACGTATTGTCCCCTGTCCGTCTTCGTAAATTCTTCTGCTTTACCGCCACCGAAAACACCGTCCATAATACGGGATTTGTAGAAGAACTGCAATCCATGATATTCATCCGTTGTAACGAGTCTTTCAATTTCAATATGCACTCCTAGTTCTTCGTAAACTTCACGTATCGTTGCTTCTTCAGGTGTTTCATCTTCTTCAATTCCTCCACCTGGAAATACAAAGTACACTTCATGGTTTCGAATACGTTTTATAAGAGCAATCTTTTCCTCCTGTATAATAAGAGCTGCACCACGATTTCGAATCATGCTATTACTTCAATCCCAATAGCAATTGTTCCCCACTTTTGCTCTTGTTCTTTTGTGTATATTTCATATGTACTTGCTAGCATCTCTTCTAAACTCCAGTTTTCGCAGCCCAGCAACTCTTTATCAATCTCTTCATACATCTACTGAAATGTTGTATAGCATTTCAACTCCGTTACCTTTACGCAAATTGTTTCTTTTGTTGTTAGATCTGTAAATTCAATCTCATCGTATTTTTGTATATTCTGACGTTTCTTATCATATAAGCGTACTTCAAATACTTTTTTTCCAGATTGAATAGATTGAAAAGGCTCGTTATATAGCCCCATTTTATGCTTCATTTCCTCACCGCCTTAATTTATTATACCATGAGTACCTACAACCCTTTTTCATTAATTACTGAAAATTCAAACAAATTTATTCAATATGTTTTTCAAAAGAAAGATGATCACTACTACTTTCCAAGCTGAAAAATTTCTCCCATCATGGACAAAACATTCATGAATTCTCCATTATATTTGTGATTATAATCACTTCCCCCTCTTTCCTAAGCCATTATGCTTAAAACATACGAATAACAGAGGAGTGATTTATATGACTATACCTTTTACTAAGACATCTATTGTAGGTGAAATTGTTACTGTTTTTCCACAATCCAGTGACTTGTTTAAAAAGTACCGCATTGATTTTTGTTGTGGAGGAGACAAAACAATTGAAGTAGCAACACAAACAAAAGAAATTTCATCTGACGAACTTTTAAAAATATTAAACCAACAGTACACTTTATATAAATCGAAAAATAATGAATCTACAAACTGGAGTGAAGTTAATCTTTCTACACTAATTGATCATATTATTGAAAAACATCATCGCTTTATTCAAGAAGAATTACCACAACTTAGTCCATATGTAACAAAGGTTTTTCGCGTACATGGTCAAACAGAGTCACATTTAAGTATCGTTCATCGACTTTTTCATGAACTAAAATTAGAACTTGAACAACATATAATGAAAGAAGAAACTCTTGTATTCCCACTCATCAAAACATACGAGCAAAATCCGACTGAAGAAAATTTAGTTTTGGCAATTGAAAGACTTGAAGAATTAGAACAAGAGCATGATAAAGCTGGCGATCTTATAAAAGAATTACGAATCATTACAAATGATTTTACTCCTCCAGGACATGCATGCCGCACATATCGTATGGTCTATAATCGTCTAGAAGATTTTGAATCTGATTTATTTCAGCACGTGCACCTTGAAAATAATATTTTATTCAAACGATTACTTTCTTTAAAATAAACAAAAACGCTCCTCACAAGAGGAGTTTTTTGTTTATTTTAAAGGGTTTGAGGCACCAACATAATAAAAATTCTCACCAATGTTCGTAATAAGTAAAAAAACAGGCTGTTATGGACAGTAATAATTCCATTTTCATAAACAAATATTCTATACTATACACATGGACAAATCATCCAAACCAATTTATTAAAAAATGCTATATACATCCATTTTAATTTTTCGGCATCTAACTTCCTGCTATGCAGAATACAAAGTAACCTACACTCGTTGGCTCTTTCTGTTTTTACTTCGCATGTGGCAGAAAAAGGCCCTAACCGCTTCTATGCATGGCCAGATGCTCTCTCCCACTTAAAAAGAGGGGTTTTATGTCGGTTTTTTAATTGATGTATATATGTACGAGAGGAGTTCCGTAAAGTATGCGCTATGTTATTGTAACAGGTACTTCACAAGGATTAGGCGAAGCAATCGCTACAGAATTGTTAGAGGAAAACACAAGGCTCATTTGTATTTCTAGAAGGCAAAATGAAACACTCATTGAAAAAGCAAAACAAAAAGGTATTCCTTTCACATTTCACTCAATTGATCTCCAAGATGTACACCATTTAGAAGCTCATTTTGAAACAATCTTTTTGTCCATCGAAAAAGAAAAAGTCTCATCTATCCATTTGGTTAATAATGCAGGTACACTTGCTCCAATGAAACCGATTGAAAAATCAGAGAGTGAACTTTTGATTGCAAATGTGCAAATTAATTTAATTGCCCCAATGATTCTTACCTCTTCTTTTATGAAACATACAAAAGATTTGAAAGTAGACAAACGTATTATAAATATTTCCTCAGGTGCTGGTCAAAAACCATACTTTGGATGGGGTGCTTATTGTACAGCGAAAGCTGGTGTAAATATGTTTACACAGTGCGTCTCTACAGAAGAAGCAGGGAAAGATTATCCAGTCAAAACTATTTCCTTTGCCCCAGGTGTTGTGGACACAAGTATGCAACAACAAATTCGTCAGACAGAAAAAGAAGATTTTATAAACTTAGATCGCTTTATTGCTTTAAAAGAAGAAGGAAAATTACTTTCTCCTGAATACGTCGCTAAAGCCGTTGTTCATCTATTAGAAACGAATGATTTTGAGCAAGGCGGCGTGATTCGTATCGATGAAAAATAGTTTCATAGAAAAAAGCTCGCATATAAGCGAGCTTTTTTATTTTACCCCGCATTAACGGGCAGTAATACTCCCACCTCAAAATTCAGCGAAAGCAAAGAAGTTAGGCGGGGGATAAACTGCCCGTAAAAGCCCGATTGGTGAGGGCTGATAATCAGTGGGGGATGAAGAAAATCCCCACTGATTAAAGTTTCACTTTATCGGTTCTAAAAATATTAATACAGATTCCATTATTGGTTCATAGCCTATCTCTTGATAAATCTTATTCGACGTTGGATTTGCTAAGTCCGTATATAACGTAGTTGTTTTATAGCCTTGGTTTAACATACGCTGACTGAGGGCAGCTACACAATTAGAAGCATATCCTTTTTTACGTTCTTCTTTCGGTGTATACACAAAATTGACTGTAATATTACTCTTAGTAGGTCTTGTTATTGCGGCTACCGAAACTAATCTCCCGTCTACTTCCCATCCAAACAATCGATTTGTACTTACTAATGTGCTTGCAGTTTGGTTTGCCTTTTCTTCCGTAGTTGGCAAATGAACATCTTCACAAAATTGGTATATCCATTTTCCGATTAATGGTAATTCGCCGCTATTTACTTGACGGAAAACGCCATGTTCATCCCATCTTTTCTTCACTTGTTTTAATTCATATACCCCTTGATTCATACCAATAGAGAGTTTCTTTTGTTCTAGTTGTGCAATTTCATCAGCTAACTGTTTCACGATTCGTTTTTCACCAATTAATCCAGGTATATCTGGATACACCTTTGTTAATTGCTTCGCGATTTCCTTTATCACCTCTTGTGACCCCTCGCATGTAGCAACAATCATTTGTTTTTGCTCAGTTTGAAGAAATATGAGAGCAATTTTTTCATTTTGCTTTGCTACTGCCATAAACAACGGACTTTCCGCGAACTGTAACACTCCTAATAATAAATTATTTTTTTGCTCATTCATTTCTAAAATTGGAGCAACATCCTTCTTAAAATGAGAAATATCTTCATATACCTGTAGCTGAATCATCGACAATCTCTTCCTTCTATTTATATTTAAATAGAACATTGGCGATTGATTCATCAAATCCTTCTTTTACGATTCAATAATATTTAAGACTATCATCATTACTTCTTTTTCAACTTGTGAGATCCGCTCTTTTTCCTTCTCGAATTTAACTTCTTCTTTCTTAAAAAGCTCTCTCCTTTTTTGAATCATGCGCATCATTTCTGTTTTACTCGGCCCACCATATACAATTCGTTTTTCAACAAACGCTTCTGGTGATATTATGTCCTTCCATTCTTTTTCTGAAAGCATCACCTTAAAGTTTTCTTGTAAGTACATATTTATTTCTGTGAAATTAAGTTCGTGTAATTCTTTTTTCTGCTTTAAAGACATCATTGCGATATCGCTTGCAGCCTGATGAGCACGCCGGAAAGGAACATGGTAATTCTTTGTTAATATATCTGCAAAATCCGTTATCGTAATTGCATGTTTAAACGAGCGATTTCTTAAAACTTTCTCTTCTACCTTCATCGTTCGAATCACTGCATTCATAATGCAAAATATACGAATCGCTTTTTCGATGCCTTCATACAAATAAGGTTGCAAGTCATCTTCTGTATCCACAATATCTCCAAATGGTGTATTATGAATCATTTGAAATACAGTGAAAGCTTCTCCAAGTACACCACTAGTAAGCGCCCGAACATGCTCAATCGAAACAGGATTCCGCTTTTGCGGCATAATGCTACTAATTTGTACGTACGGGTTTGCAACAGTAATCCCGTTGTATTCTTTCGTTGCGAATAGTAAGAAATCATGAATCCATCTACTCGTATTTGTCATTGTCACCATAAGTAACGAACTAACTTCCAACAAATAATCTGCACCTGCAACCGCATCATATGAATTCTCAATAACATTTGAGAAGCCAAGTAACGTAGCGACCCTCTGTCTGTTAATAGGAAAACTTGTCGTAGAAAGAGCTGCCGCTCCCATTGGTGAACAATTCACAAGATGATATGTCTTCCAAATCCGCTCTAAATCTCTTTGCATCACATCATAAACGGCTAACATATAATGACCAAATGTTGTTGGCTGAGCAGGCTGCGTATGTGTATAAGCAGGCATAATTGTTTCCATATGATCATCAACAAGTTGTAATATACTTTCTTCTAATAACATAAAGTGCTCCATTAAACGTAATAAATAGCGGCGTAAACTCATCCGATACATCGTTACTCCCATATCATTACGGCTCCTGCCAATGTGCATATTACTTACCAAATCATCATCCGCTTCTTTTACAATTAAATGTTCGATTAAAAAAAAGAGATCTTCATGCTTTGATGTATAAAGCAGTTGACTCTTTGGAATTTGTGCTACTTCCTCAACAGCCATTAAAATCTCCTTTGCTTCTTGTGGTTTCAATACACTTTGTTCAATCAGCATAATAATATGAGCTCTGTGAACCATGAACATATCTTGTAACAAATAATCTCGTTGAAATTCAAACACATGTTTCAGCACACAATCCGCATAGGTTTTCCCAGGGAAATCAGCGCCCTCATTCTGTATAAATTCTTCCTTACTTCCTTTCACCACTTTTTCCCCCTCTCGCCTAGTTATTACTAATCATCATACCCGGCAATTTCGAAAAGGTGCTTGTACAACAAAATAAACCCGATGCATGTCGCATCGGGTTTATTTAATAACAGTTGCATCATATTTGTCACTTTGTAACACCTGAAAATGTAAATTCAACAAGCGCTTACGTAGTTCAGCACTATCATCTTCATTTACATGATTTGCTAAGAAGACTATTTCTGTACAATTTCCATGTTTATCGGTAGCATAAACTGCTTTCGCTAACGTCCATGGTGTATAACCATTTTTCTGTCCAGCATGTCGAAATGCCTTGTGATATTTCTGGGCACTCATATCTGTTTCAACAAGACTTGCCCATTCTTTCTCTTCAGCCTTTGTAAAATTTTTTTTATGATTCGCCTTTTGAAGCAAGATCATATAATCATTTGCTGAAGCAGCTGGCAGCCTATCTGACCAGATCTTGTCATATTTTTCATCTAAATAAAGAGGAATTTCCTTTTGTAATAATGGACCTTTTTCTTTTAATCGTTCATGGATAACCACGGCATAATGACGATATTGTTCCGGAGACATTTCTCTTAGTTCTTTCTCTAATTTAGATTTTGGAACATGTAACTCCTTATGCAAATATCCAGGAATATATAATGATGAAACAATTGGGAATAGCGGCTCATGAGAAGGAAGTGATAAGCTTTTTAAATTTTGATTAATATTGTCTATTCCAAGTCGATCCATTAAATACTCTGTATTTGCATTTGAACTAAATTTTATCATTCCCTTTGCAACTTCTTCTAAAGAAACTGCATTTTCATCTATTTTCCCTTTTCGTTGTAAATATTTTTGCCATCGCTCTTGCGCACCACCGTCTGTATTTGGGACATAATAGCGATTCACATCATCAATGGAGACAAAACTAGAAGGATCGATTTTCCCTTCTGTAACTTGTTTCGTAAATTCAAGCGCAACAATTAATTTCATTGTACTCGCTACTGGTAATACAACATTTGGATTCACAGAATAAACAATTTTATCGTTTCTTTTTATAAGTATGGAACTATTCTTTTCATCTTTATGCTCTTCAACATATGAAGCTACATACTGCGCATCATCATTATTAGAACCCCACACTTTTTTCACTAAAAAGTTACCCGATATTAACAACACGAAAATACCCACAATTCCTGCACATACTATAACTTTTCTCAAGTGAATTCCCTCTCCTATTGTGTATCTTTTCTCTATTTTATATCATTACAAGCAAAATAATAGAGACGATTGTCTAAATAATCGTCTCTATTATTTTAACTTGTATTCTCCTATTATGTCTATGTCATAATTTTCACGAAATCGTCAAGAAACTTCTCGTAATGTAATGACCATCCGATTCGCACCCAATTTTTTAAAGCTTTTGCATCAGGTTGCGGCCGGAAATCAGCAACACTTTCTCCTTTAGCAATTCCACCTGTAGCCACGTCAACACGGCGATAAACATATTCTAAAAGCGATGGGTTCGCTGCTGCCATCATCGTCACCACATCGTGCACTGGACTTCCAGTTATTTTGGGATTTAATTTTTTATATGCTTTATAATAATAAGTAAAAATCGGTTCAATTAATTTTTTAAAACTGGTTTTTGAATTCTTTGTGATATATTTCACTGTTTCAGGTGTTATGATTGCTCCAGATGTTACGTTAAGAGGGACTAATGTAATATTTTTTGCATTTTGCATAACTAATTCAGAGGCTAATGGGTCACCATGAAAATTTGCCTCTGCAACAGGTGTAACATTTCCTGGTATTAAAAAAGCTCCTCCCATTATATAATACTCTTTCACATATTTCATAAGTGGTTTTTCTAAAATAAAAGCTGTTGCTAATGTTGTTGATCTACCAGCATCTACAATAATCAGTTCCCCTTTGTATTTCTCAAGAATAGAAAAAAATTCACAAAAAGATTTTATATTTGGTGAAATGGTTTTAGGGGGACGAATTGGCCCCAATCCATCTGTACCATGAATTTCTGGATAATATGCTGTAATTTCTCCCGAAAAAGGAATTTTCGCTCCTTTAATAACCGGAATATCTTCTCTTCCAGCTAATTGTAATAAATATGCTGCATTACTTGTTGCCTTTTCTTGTGTGACATTCCCGTATCCCGTTACCACACCTACAATATCAATTTCAGGGTGCAGCAAGCCATACATAATCGCTAACGAATCATCAATCCCTGGGTCTCCTAAAAACAGTACTTTTTTCATAGACCTCAACTCCATCTTATCAATTGTTATTACTTTATGAATAAACAAAAGAACGCAGAATGAAAAACTCAATTTTATCATAAAAAAACCGTAGTTCTCCTCTTTAGAAGAACTACGGTTTTGTTTTTCCTTTTTCTATCCTTTTTATTACACTTCTTTTTTCACCGTCAATACACTACCCATTATATAAGCAATACATGCAAAACAAATTGGAAAGACTACGGTATGTATATGAAATGGATTTGGGAACCAAAGATGAACTATCATATAGGAGCCTACTCCAACAATAATGGATGCAAGTGCACCAATTGCATTTCCTCTCTTCCAATATAGCCCTAAAACAATCGGCCAAATAAAAGCCGCCTCTAAGCCACCAAAAGAGAATAAATTTAACCAAATTAAGAAATCTGGCGGTTTAATAGCCGCTGCATATACAAGTAAACCAACAATACCAGTAATCCATAGGCTTCCTTTCTTCACAGCTTTGTCTGTAGCATTTTCATTTATGTAGTTTACATATATGTCCTTAATAACCGAAGAACTCACAAGTAGTAATAATGAGTTTACAGTGGACATAATTGCTGCCATTGGTGCAGCCAAAAAGATTCCAGCAAGCCAAGGTGGTAATACTTTCATCGCAAGAAGCGGCATCACTTTGTCTGGTACAGTTATACCTGGAAGTACTACACGAGCAAATACGCCTGTTAAATGCATACCAATCATAATTGTACCAACAACAATCGTGCCAATGATTAAGGCTTGATGCATCGCCTTTGAGTTTTTATAGGACATAGCACGCACACTAATTTGCGGTAATCCAACAACTCCAACACCAATTAAAATCCAGAATGATGTCACATATGTTTTCGTTAAACTACCATCTGCTCCAAATGGCGTAATTAAATTCGGATTGATTTGAACGAGTTCATGCATGATCTTTTCAATTCCGCCACCAGCAATTACCGTTGCAATTAAAATGATTGTTGTCCCCACTAACATAATCATTCCTAGTAATGTATCTGATAAAGCGACAGCACGGAATCCACCGATTAAAACGTACACAAGTACAGAAAATGTAAAAAGAAATAAGGACGTTGTATACGAAAGACCTGTTAACGATTCAATTAATCGTCCGCCACCAACCCACTGCGCAACTGTTGCAGAAAATAAGAAAATGATAATACATAATGCCGAAAGAATAACGACTCCTTTATGATTATATCTTCCTTTCAAATAATCAATAAGCGTGATTGCTTCCATTTTCCTTGCTATAATTGCGAATTTTTTACCAAGGACTGTCAAAACGATGTAACCAGTTACAACCTGGATTGCTGATAACAGCACCCAACCAAGCCCCATATTGTATGCAATACCAGGCCCCCCGATAAAGCTACTTGCACTACCATACGTAGCAATCATTGTCATAGCTAATAAAAGACCGCCAAGTTCACGCCCACCTAGAAAATACTCTTGTAAAAATTTATTATGAGCCGTTGCTTTCACACGTCTTGACGCATATACACCAATTAAAAATACAACAATAAAAGAAATTATCATTGGAATTATTACATACCAATTCATCTATCATTCCTCACTTTTTTCTTCCTCTTCGAGTGAAATATCTTGAAATACAAAACGTACAACTAAAATAAGAAGGATAACCATTACAATAAATCCAACTATACAACTATAAAAAAACCACGCCGGAAAACCTAATACATATGTATATTCACTTGGATCCTTACTACCAAGTCCATAAGCAAATCCATACCATATTATGAAATTAATAAAAGCGAGTCCAAGACCGATTAACGCTTCTCTATTGGCAATTCGAAAACGTGGGTCATCATGATGCTTCTTCATTTTCTCCCTCCTCTCACGACGTATAATTGTACCATTGTTTTTCTAGTTTTTCCTACTAGAAAATAAAAACGTGCAGGAATTTTTATCATTATGTAGAAGCTAATGATTTATTACATATTTTTTACAATTGTAACATAAATGAAATTTGAATTTTCAGTCTTTGTTATTTATGATTTAAATTAGAGGTCTTTCACCTAGTTCCTTACAACCCTGCTATAGGAATAAACGCCGTCTCGTACTGCGTTTACATTATATTTTCAAGGGGGTTATACAATGAGTCAACTAGCTGTAAATCTTCATGAAAAAGTAGAGAAATTTCTTCAAGGAACAAAAAAGTTATATGTGAATGGAACTTTCATTGAAAGCGCTTCCGGTAAGGCATTTAAAACTCCTAATCCAGCCACTGGCGAAACACTTGCGATTGTTTCCGAAGCTGGTCGCGAAGATATTCATAAAGCCGTAATGGCTGCAAGGCAAGCTTTCGACGAGGGGCCTTGGTCACGTATGAGCGGCGCTGAACGAAGCCGACTTATGTACAAACTTGCGGATTTAATGGAAGAGCATAAAGAAGAGCTAGCACAACTGGAAACATTAGACAACGGAAAACCAATTCGTGAAACATTAGCAGCAGACATTCCGCTTGCAATTGAACATATGCGTTATTATGCTGGCTGGGCCACAAAAATCGTTGGGCAAACAATCCCAGTATCTGGTGAATATTTTAACTACACACGCCACGAAGCAGTTGGTGTTGTTGGTCAAATTATTCCATGGAACTTCCCGCTCCTTATGGCAATGTGGAAGATGGGTGCCGCTCTTGCAACTGGATGTACCATTGTACTAAAGCCAGCGGAGCAAACACCTCTGTCCGCTCTATACTTAGCTGAATTATTTGAAGAGGCTGGATTCCCAAAAGGGGTTGTCAACATCGTACCGGGATTCGGTGAGACAGCTGGACAAGCTCTGGTCAATCATCCTCTCGTTGATAAAATCGCATTTACAGGTTCCACTCCTGTTGGTAAACAAATTATGAGACAAGCATCCGAAACATTGAAGCGAGTCACATTAGAACTTGGTGGTAAATCACCAAATATTATTTTGCCAGATGCTGATTTATCCCGAGCGATTCCAGCAGCGCTTTCTGGTGTTATGTTTAACCAAGGCCAAGTATGCTGCGCTGGGTCACGTTTATTTATCCCTAAGAAAATGTATGATAATGTCATGGCTGATCTTGTTCTTTATTCTAAGAAATTAACACAAGGTACAGGTCTAGATCCTCAAACAACAATTGGACCTCTTGTTTCTGAAGAACAACAAAAACGTGTAATGGGATATATTGAAAAAGGAATTGAAGAAGGTGCGGAAGTACTTTGTGGGGGAAATAAACCGTTTGATAAGGGATATTTTGTTGCCCCAACAGTATTCGCAGATGTAAATGATGAAATGACAATTGCGAAAGAAGAAATTTTCGGTCCTGTTATCTCCGCATTGCCATTTAATGATATTGATGAAGTCATTGAACGTGCAAATAAATCATCCTTTGGTTTAGCTGCTGGTGTATGGACAGAAAATATAAAAAATGCGCACTATATTGCAAGTAAAGTTCGCGCGGGCACAGTGTGGGTAAACTGTTATAACGTATTTGATGCAGCATCTCCATTTGGAGGCTTTAAACAATCTGGTCTTGGTCGTGAAATGGGATCCTACGCATTAAACAACTATACAGAAGTAAAGAGTGTTTGGGTGAACTTGAACTAAATGAAAGGGCCTGGCCAAAATTGGTCAGGCCCTTCTTTATTATGCAACCTTTTACACATGCAATCCACCGCTAACATGCAAAATTTCTCCTGTAATATAAGACGCGTAATCTGAGGCTAAAAATGAAGCTGCATTTGCAATATCTTGCGGTGTTCCAATTCGTCCCACTGGAATTCCTCCAACCATCTTCTCTTTCACTTTATCTGGTATTGTTTTTGTCATATTTGTATCTATAACTCCTGGGCAAATTGCATTGCAAGTAATTCCAAATCCTCCTCCCTCCTTCGCTGCTGTTTTTGTTAAACCGATGACCCCAGCTTTCGTTGCTGCATAATTCGCCTGACCGATATTTCCTTGCCAGCTAATAGAAGAAATGTTGATAATACGTCCATATTGTTGTTGTCTCATATAAAGTAACGCTGGTTGCATACAATAAAATACTCCTGTTAAATTCACTTGCATTACTTGTTCCCATGCCGCTTTCTCCATTTTGTGTAACATCGCGTCCCTTGTAACCCCAGCATTATTAACCAAAATATGTAATCCCCCAAATGTTTGAACTGCATATTCAATTAATGATTTCGCCTCACTTTGATTACTTACATCACAAGCATACAAACTTACTTTATATCCTTGTTCTACTAATTCATTTGTTGTTTCTCTTAATTTCTCTTCATTTACATCACTGATTAATACCTTTGCCCCTAATTTTGCGAAAGTACTAGCAATTTCTTTCCCTATCCCTTGTGCAGCTCCTGTTACAACAGCTGTTCTCCCATTTAAAAAGTCCATTACTTTCCCCCCATTTCTATCACTTATACTATATATTTCGGCTTTTTCCTTTCTAAATCCTTTTTGTATAAAAAAGTCTATTTGTGTCAAACTAAAGTTGCAATACAGCATAACACACAAGGAGATTGTGTCGAATGAACAAAAAGAACCTAAATCGAAAACAAGTTTCTGATGGCATTGATGTAGAGTTTTCTCGTGAACTCGCTGACCACGATGACTTAGAAGCAAATGCCCGTGCAGATGCAGCCGATGCACGTCAAAAACGCCAATCAACACAAAAATAAGGTACTACCTCCTAGTTCCTTATTCTTTTCAATTGGGACCTACTACCCACAAAAATAAACCGAGACAATTTCTCGGTTTATTTTCTATATTTTTTTATATAGTGTGCAAAAGTAAGTAATGGATATATATGAGGATAACTATGATAGCGAATATGAAATCCATCTGGTAAGCCTGTTCCTGTGGGATATTCTTCATGCTCAGCAGAATGCTCGAGTAAATAAGAAATTCCTTTTCGAATGACTGGCGTTTCTGCGTCATAATAAGAAATAAGTGCATCGAGCGCCCATGCTGTTTGTGACGGGGTACTAAACGGTAACGAAACAAACCTTTTTTCTATGCTACTTCGGCAAGACTCGCCCCAGCCCCCGTCGCTATGCTGCGTACTCTCTAACCATGCAGCTGCCTTTTGTAAAGCAGGATGAGTAGCAGAAACTCCTATTGCCCGTAAACCTGTAAGAGCGGCCCAAGTACCATATATATAACTTATCCCCCATTTCCCATACCACGACCCATTGTTCTCCTGTGCATTCATTAACCATTTGATTGCTCGATTCTTTTGGTCACCTTTTAATTCATGTGGAGCATACGTTCCAAAAAACTCTAATACTCTACCTGTAAGATCTGCCGTAGATGGATCTGTGATCATATCATCTGCGTTTTCAAGAGGTAACTGAGAAAATAAACGATTTGTTACACCTCTTTCAAAAGCCGCCCAGCCCCCATCAATATTTTGTAATCCCTTCACCCAATCAATACCTTTCCCCCAAGCTTCTTGTACTCTTTGATTTCCTTCTCGACTCCGCGCCAATGCTCTTAGGGCAGCCGTTGTATCATCAATATCTGGGATTGTCGTATTAATATCTGAAAACCCCCAGCCTCCAGCATCAAGTGACGGAGCATGTGCACTCCAATCTTTCTTTGTATGTTGTTGCCTTTGTAGTAAATATTCTGTTGCTGTTTGAATCATATGAGTATTCTGGGATACATTCGCTTCTTGTAAGGAATAGCTTAGCAACGCTGTATCCCATACTGTAGACGGTGAATTTTGCAAATGACTTCCGGTTTCCATGTTCCATACATAAGACTTCAATCCCGCTACTGCTTTAGTGATAAATGGAGACTGAACTCTATGCCCTAGCGCAAGCAATGCATAAATCATATAAAATGTGGCGCTAGCATAACTGTATAATGTGCCATTTGTATCAATCCGTTCGATCATAAAACGTTCAGCTTCCTTGTATCCTTTGTAATGCAATGATAAGGGATACGATAAAAACTTTTTCACATCTCCAAGCAAGGTTTGGAACAACGGCGAGCGTTCTTCACGAAACCACTGCTTCTTACTCCCTCCTGAAATATAATCTAAATTAGGAAGTATTGCTTTTGATACGGTAAATCGTTTGTTCATACAAATCATCATCGGAATGAGGTGAATACGTGCAGAACTACTTAGCTCAAATATACTGAGCGGAGAATTTTCGGGTAAAAATAAAATTGGCGTTGGAAAGTGAAATAACGAAGGATATTCATATCCCCCATGAAGTGCTAGTAAAAACTTCGTCATAAAGTGGGAGCGTGCAATACCGCCCCGTTCACGAATAAACGCTTCAGCTCGTTTCATATTTATATCTTCTTTTGTATACTTTCTAGAGGCAAGTAAAGCCGCATATGCCAAAATTGTATTGGACAAGTTACCAACCGGTTCATCTTCGTATAATTTCCAAGTCCCTTCATTTGTTTGAAGAGATACTAGTCTTGCAACAAACGGCTCTATTTCTTTATCTTGGCCTAATAATTTGAGTAAAAAAATTATATGACAATCCGTTAATGGTGAGCCTTCAAAACAAAATCGCCATGTTCCGTCTTGTTGCTGCATCGTCCGAAGTGCAGTAACTTTTCGCTCAACTTCCTCACGTACTTTTTCATATAGTAACACGCTCTTCACCCACCTTTTCTAAATCCGTATACGATATTCCGATTCGTAAACAATTATGTATGAAACAAATAAAAGCAGAACATGTAAAAATCCACGTTCTGCTTATAAACAATATCCAATTCCAACAACAATTCCTAAAATAGCTCCAACAACAACTTGATAAGGGGTATGTCCGACTAGCTCATTTAACTTCCTATATTCTGTTTGTCTACCGTGAAAAAAATCATTTAAAATCTTTGCCTGTTTGCTTACCGCAAGCCTTACTCCTGACGCATCATACATGACAATAATGGCAAAAATAACGGCCACAGCAAACACTGTACTCGTTACCCCTTCTACCATTCCAACACCTGTTGCCAGTGCGGTAACAGTTGAAGAATGAGAACTTGGCATGCCGCCAGAAGCGAAAAACTGTGCAAAATCAAATTCTCCCGTCTTTACTAATTTAAAAATGACTTTCGTTAACTGCGCTAAAAACCAGGATAGTACCGCTGCCATAAGTGGATCATTATGTAAAATGATTTCCATATTTCCATCTCCCTACTTAACTGTAATGGAAATTCTATATTATAAGTATAAAGAAAAATGCGTAGAAAATACTACGCATTTATGATACTTTTGCTGATTTATTTTTAAGAAACTTCGGTTGCTTTTTTAATAGAAATTTTGTTTTTGCTATCGAAAATACAAATAACGCAATCCAAATAAAGAAAAATGCCATAATATGAGCAGATGTAAAATGCTCATGGAACACAAAAACACCTAAAATAAGACTAATAGTTGGTGCAATATATTGCAAGAATCCTATCATATACAGCGGAATAAGTTGTGTTCCCTTAGCAAAATAAAGAAGCGGTAATGCTGTCACAACCCCAGCTCCCAGTAACAGTAATGTTGAGGTAGTCGAAATAGAACCAAACGAACCAAACGAACCAAAGCCATGCTCCCCTACCATAAACAAATAAAGAACTGCAAATGGTGTAACAATCATTGTTTCCATCGTAAGACCAATCATCGCATCATAATTCAGTAATTTTTTCGTTAATCCATATAATCCAAATGTAAAAGCAAGTGAGAGGGCGATCCATGGAATCGATCCATATCGTAACGTTAAAATAATAACCCCTACTCCAGCTAAACCAACTGCAATATATTGCCAAAAGTTTAGTTTTTCTTTCAATACAATGGTACCAAGTAAAATACTCACAAGAGGATTAATATAATAACCAAGGCTCGCTTCAATGATATGATTATGATTTACAGCCCATATGTACACAAACCAGTTCCCACTAATCAAAATCGAAGCAATTGTTAACGAAATGAATAATTTAGGACGTTTAAAAAGACTCACAAGCTCACCAAAAAATTGACTAAATCGCTTCGATACCCCCAAAATCAGTAACATAAAAACAAAAGCCCAGACAATGCGATGTGCTAATATTTCTTCAGCCGGAACTCCTTCCACTAATTTCCAATAAATTGGAAGAATCCCCCACATCATATAAGCACCGGCCGCATATAAAATTCCTTTTCTTTGCAGTGCTTTTTGACTCTCCATCTTCTCTTTTCTCCTCTTCTCTTTTTCTCTTCATTATAAGATGCATCTGTAAATCTTTACAAATATTCTCTACCTATCCTTTTCGACAATGTAATCATATTTTCAAAAGCCTTACTTATTCATAATAATATGTACTTCAAAATCTAATAGAGAACAGCTAAATTCCTTTTAGACATATATAAATCCATTTTCATTTTTCGACATCTAACTCCCTGCAGTGCAGAATAAAAAGTAACCTACACTCGTTTGTTCTTTCTGTCTTTACTTCGTATGTGGCAGAAAAAAGCCCTGACCGCTTCTATGTACATGGCCAGATGCTCTCTCCCATCTAAAAAGAGGGGTTTTATGTCGTTTTTTTAATTGATGTATACATAGAAACCTAATTCGTAACATTAACTCTAGCTAAAGAATATAGCGCCTAATTAAGCAAATAGACCTAAATCACCCATAAAGCATATGAGGTCATAACAACAAGAATCGGTACACCAATTTTAAACTTATTTTTATGAATTTTATGGTGAAAAACATACATTCCAATCCACGCCCCTATCGCTCCTCCAGCCACCGACACTAAAAACAATGTACTCTCTGGAGTACACCATTGCTTTTTCACTGCTTTACGTTTATCAATTCCTATCATCGAAAAAGCAATGATACTCATACACAATATATATACATTTTATGAGCATTATTAATTTTCACCTCACTTTGTTAATATGATTACGGACAAGCCTTCTTATTACTAAATAATTTTTCTTCAATTCTTTTTATCTAACCCACTCATTTTTCATTACTTTAAAATACAACTTTTCAAATCCCCTAAAATACTTAGTGTAAATGCCTAACGTTTCAATATATGTATTAATAACTTCGCTTAAATCAAAATGAACACCATCTTTAGCTAAGTCATAGCTATCATCCAGACTATATAAATCAAAATATTCAGCTTCCCAATGCAACCCCCTGTTAACTAAAAGTCTGGTGGTGCATTTAATTGATTCTTCAATCGTCAGTTCATTTTCTTTTAGTTTTTCATAAATGACGGAAAGAGTTAATTTAACAGTGTATTCTTCATCAACTGTGCTACTAAACTCAAATAACTTCCCTTCAATATCATCTATCTTTGCTTTAGACATTAAGGATATCTCAATTATTTCATATGGCGGACTATCACTTGCTTCAATCAATTTATCACACCATTGAATTACTTCAGCTTTACTCCACAACCCACAGCAAAGCCCTAAGCCATAAATACGGGTTAATTTTTGAACTAAATCCAAAGCTCCTCACCTTCAATTTCTCATATGCACTTTTATTTAATTTTAACCCAATATATGATGCATCACATAATTTCTTTGCAAAAGTAGCACATCCATTTGTGAAAAGAATTGATAGAATACGAGCTCGCGACCACGGTCACTATATTTTAGTTGATGTTAGGATTAGTGTCCCTGCACATTTAAGTATCCAGCAAGGACACGATATTTGTAGAGAAATAAAAACAACGATTATGAAACAGGATTCAGGAGTATATGAGGTACTCATTCATTTAAATCCATGGTATGAAGAAAAATAAGTTCATAAGAGTTTTGAATTATAAAAACAAAGCATTAGAAAATGACTTATTAGATTAAATAAATAACGATAGGAATCATCTTGGCAGCAGAAACAAATTAGTTTA
The DNA here is from genome assembly GCF_002551815.1 of Bacillus sp. AFS098217. Taxonomy (GTDB): domain Bacteria; phylum Bacillota; class Bacilli; order Bacillales; family Bacillaceae_G; genus Bacillus_A. The sequence goes on along the minus strand of NZ_NVPR01000043.1, from coordinate 11,980 downwards.
TAGAATTTATTTTTGTATATTATTAAGCCAAAAAAGAAAGCACCTTATTCGATAAGATGCTTTCTTTTTTACTCTTATTTTAATTTCCCTACTTCGGTTAACACAGTATCTAAATCTTCTGCTGCTTTATTTAAGGTTTGTACGTCAAGCGGTTCAGCCTTTGCACCTGCTTCGATTGTATGAAGCGGTGTTTCTAATTTTTCATATAACTCAGCATTCTTTTCTTTTACTGTATCTTCAAACGTTTGCCATGTTTTCTCTAATTGTTCTGCATCGTCTTTTACTTTAACTTTAGCAGCATTATTTGCCTGTAATCGAGCTTTCAAATCGCTCACTGTTTGTTTCATGCTAGTTGCCCCATCAGCAATGGAGACTGTTTTTTTCTCAGACGCCTGCTCCGTAGTTTTCGTATTTTCAGCTTTCTTTTCTCCTGCCGTTCCGCAAGCACCCAACGCTAGGGAAGTTGCTACTATAACTGGAAAAATTAGTTTACGAGATTTCATATTGTTTCCTCCTATTATGCCTGTTTTTGTTGTTGTTCTAATTTTGTATCTTTTTTCTTATTCCATATTGTAAGTATTACTGCGACAACAAGAAGAATTACTTGTGGGATTGTACTTTCCCATGATGGATAAATCGCAAAAAAGTCTATAGTTGGGATTGAAAGGTGCGTAGCTGGCAATAATCCAGCAAGTTGCAAGCCATGAATACCCATTCCTGTGAATTTAAAACACAAGTAAAACATAAGAATACTTGAAACTAAGAAAAATGGACGCATCGGAATTTTCAAGCCTACCTTTAAAATTAAATACGATAGGATGATAAGTACAAAGATTCCAATCGCAATGCCTATTAGCAGGCTCGATATCTTAATAGAAGATGCCATACCAATGAAAAATAATACGGTTTCTGTTCCCTCACGAAATACCGCAAGGAATGACAAGATCGCTAATGACCACAAACTTCCCGTATCCAATGCTTTTGTACTTTGGGTACGAATATACCGTTGCCACTCTGCAATACTGGATTTACTATGAAGCCAATAACTCATGTACATGAGCATCACCGCAGCAAATATCCCCGTCCATCCAGCAATGAGAAAGTTATTATTCCCAAATGCCCCTGCGGAGAAGAGCATATTCACAATCACACCAAGAATGATACTTACGCCAAGCCCTGCTCCAACACCAATCCAAATCCATTTGCTCTTTTCTTCATGACCAGCCTTTTTCAAGAAACCGAGCAACGCTACAACGACCAATAACCCTTCTAATCCTTCTCGTAACAGAATAGTAGTCGCATCTAACATGTTATAGCTCGTTTTCTCAACAAGCGGCGCTAAGTAATTCCGCATTTCTTTGATTGTTTTTTTAGCCCCTGTTATATCAGGAGAATCTGAAGAAAGCATCGCATACGAAGTAACCATGTCACGTTCAGCATCTCCATATATTTTTGAGGACTGCGTCAACACTACGCCTTCTACATCCAACCATGAGGAGCGGAATGTCTCAATATCCTTTTTCGCTCCTTCAATATCATGATTGTCGATTTTGGAAAGCGAATCATCTAAAAGAGCAATCAAGCTGGCTATATCCGCTTTTTTTGTATTTCCCTCGTCTTTTTGAGTAGATGTAGCAGAGAATTTACCGGTAATAAATTTATCATCTACGTTCTTTAATTTTTGAAGTGCTGTCTCTACTTTTTCTTTATTTGCTGGCTGTTGAGCAAACGCAAATTGCACCTGCCCCATTGCATCTTCAATATCGCGATACGCTTGTGAAGATTGTTTTTTGATTCCCTCCTCAATGGAAAGCCATGTGGACCTAAAAGCTTCATATTGTTTGGAAGCTCCATTTATATCCCCTTCTTGTACAAGCTGAAGCGCTTGTATAACTGATTTATTTGCTTTTCCTAAATCATCTGCCGCTGTTGCAGCAAACCCACGGAATGGAAAACTTATGAAACCTAATAACATAATTAGTAAAAAGGTATGTACTTTCCACCTCATGCTAACCCCTCATTTCTATACATCAACAATTTTCCATTAAATGCAACGCAATCAATATTGAAAATCATTATCATTTAAATCACTAACAAAAGTATAGGGCTTTACATTTTGAATGTCAATAAACAATTGTTAGTTTCGAGAATTTACCATAAATTAATATGGAATCCCCTCATTGGCAACGTGTATGTAATTTTCCTAGTCACTTTATAAGTATGATGAGCAGAATAAAACATGACCTGCACTCGCTTTCTCCCCTTGCATGTTCCTGACCGCTTCTATGCATGGCCAGATGCTCTCGTCCACTTAAAAAGAAAGGGTTTTAGGTTGAATTTTCAACCTGTATTTATATATTTACACATAAAAATAGCTGTAGACGATAAAGAATTGCTTGTAAACAAGTTATCCTTCCATCCTACAGCTATTATTTCAAATCCTTATCTTGCCTACGATTTCATTTCATGAGTTGTTTTCTTACATTACTATGTTTTCTAGCATATACAAAATAAATCAAAATACCTACCATTATCCAAACACCAAAGCTAATTAAAGTTACTTGGGAAAGATTAAAAGCTAAATACATACAACTTATTATTGACACTATAGGTAAAAAGGGAACCAATGGTGCACGGAATGGCCTTGCAATATTCGGCTTTGTTTTTCGCAGTACAATTACCGAAATAGATACAAATATAAAAGCTGTTATCGTTCCCATGTTCACTAAATTCGCTAATAGGTTTAGATCTACAAACCCTGCTAAAATTGCAGCAATCCCCCCTGCAATCCACGTATTAAAGAACGGCGTTTGAAAACGTTTATGCACACTTGAAAGCTTCTTTGGAAGTAATCCATCACGACTCATAGAATAAGATACTCGTACAAAAGCAAACATCGCTACTAACAGAACTGTAGTTAAACCGGCAATCGCTCCTACTGATAGCAAACCAGCAATTTTATCCTCTCCAACAACACGTAGTGCATATGCAACTGGGTCAGCTACATTCAGTTCAGTAAATGGTATCATTCCAGTTAAAACAAATGAAACACCAATATACAGAATTGTACAAATACATAACGATACAAGAAGACCAATTGGAACATTACGTTGCGGGCGCTTAACTTCTTCAGCAGCTGTAGCAACTGCATCAAAACCTAAAAAGGCAAAAAATACAGTAGCCGCTCCTCCAATAACGCCGTGAAATCCAAATGGAAGAAATGGCTGCCAATTATCTGGTTTTACATACTGTCCACCTACAATAATAAACCCTAAAATAACAGCAAGTTTAATAATGACCATTATGTTGTTAATACGAGCACTCTCTTTCGTACCACGACTCAATAAAAATGTAACAATTAAAATAATAAAAACTGCTGGTAGATCAATGATTCCACCTTTCCCCATACCCGGTGCGGAGGCAAAAAGAGCAGGGATTTTAATATGAAATCCTAGAAGTAGTGATTGGAAGTAAGCAGACCACCCAGCCGCTACTGCAGATGTTGCTAATAAATACTCTAACATTACACACCAACCGACTATAAAAGCAAAAATTTCTCCTAATGTGATATACGTATAAGAATATACACTACCGGATACTGGAACAGTAGAGGAAAATTCAGCATAGCAAAATGCTACACACGCACAAACAATTGCAGCCAATACAAAAGATAGTACAATTGCAGGTCCAGCATGTTTAGCTGCCACAATACCTGTTAATACAAAAATACCAGTCCCAATAATTGCTCCAATCCCTAAAAGAGTTAAATCGAATGCTCCTAACGTTTGGTTCAATACTTTTTTCTTTTCTTCATTCATTTCTTTTTTCATTAGTAGACTCATTAGTAGAAACCCCGTTTTCAATATAATCCCTTATTATGCACACCCTCTATTCCTTTTTAAAGGGCTTATCATGCTAAAAATCCCCATAATTTCACATAATAAAATACATTTACAATTATTATTTTTCAATAGCGATAAATTTCATTTATCTCTAAACTACATATTTTTAAAAATACAGAAAATTATAATTATAAATAAAACTTACATATTGGGTATTCTTTCACATGATGCATCATTAAGAAAGAGATTTGAATTTATCATATAATTAATTCAATTGTCAATAATAAGATCACTTGTTTTCAAGTGGATAATTATGTAACATAAAGTATTATTTCGTAAAATCAAGTCATCAAATTTCAATTATTCCCAGTTGTATCAGTTGATTTATTTTTCTAATATTAATATTTCATTCATTTTCTCCTATAGAATATATGTGCACTCAACTATTCAATAGCCGGAATTATTTTTGTGGAATAAAAACAATAACCATTTCATCTTACCTTACCTCTATTATTTTCATAATATAAATTTCAAATCACAAATTTACTTTTTATTATTAAAAACGAATCATTAAGAAAAACCATGCAGATTTTCATCTGCATGGTTTTTTAATCTTCCATTTCCGTATTGCTCTTTTCTACCTGCTCATTACGTACTTCTTCTTCCTGCATTTCCATTGCAATCATTGCATGGTAAATCTCCGGATATAATCCAAATATTTGATACACACTTCCTAAAAATGGCACCTGGAACCCCTCTTTTCAAAAATAGTATTTCCATACTTAAGGGTTCCCTATCTTTCCCCTACACATTCGTTTTTGTATCTTGTTCTTCATCTTGAACATGTAATAAGTGCTGCCATTTTTTATAAGGCGCACTATTTGGATCAACATATCCTTTCGCATGCGAACGGTCCCATAGTTGTTTTACAAACATCTCTTTCTCTTTCTTTGCAACCATATCTGCACCTGTTCCATAATAATTTTGGAAATACAACTCGATTTCATCAAGAAGTAATCGCAACAATTCGTCTGATGTTTCTTCTAACGTTGGATCGTATTTTGCCTCCCGATCGTACATTAAAATAATGTCTAAAATATTATGAACGTGCTCTTTTCTAAGCCATCTTACGTCCTGAGCCCCTAATACAAAGGCCTGTGTATACAAATGTCCACCTTGAAGCATTGCTTTTTCCTGTTCTTCTTCAAAACGTGACAAAATATTTTCATAAATAAACGGATTATGAAGCAATGCCCGATGTAACTTATAACTTTCACTTGAAATATTTTTCCCCATGGACTGAATTAAAAAGCTGCGTCCTACACCGTTATATTGATAGACAAACTGACCATCAACAGCGACAAGACTAATCCATCGGTACATATATGCATAAAGAAGAGCACGATTACATTTATCATAATCTAACTTCGTCTGAGTTGCATTTAAGTCCGGCATAAAAGCTGGTAAGTGCCAATATTTATCTAAATGCGGTGTCAAATTCGATTTTTTGATATTTAATTTATTTACACGGCGATAATAAGACTGAAAATAATCCCCTTTGTCATTCATACATCCATTTGCGATATGCCCAGATGAAAGCTTCGGAAAATCTTGCAGTGACAATCCATAATGAGCACGGTAACAAATGACTTCAAATGGTGAAAATGCTTCATTCACTGTATCCTTTTCTTGAAACATTTCTTGCAGAAGTTCTTCTTGTAATTCTTGTTTTAGTGATGGGTGTACTCCCCAATACTGTAACTCTCTATGATGAGCTACTTTCGGAATAAATGGACTTGCTAAATGGAAGAGATCTTCAATTTTTTCTCTCACATATTCATTACGATCACGCTTTTTAAAATCAGCTTCTTTTCGCAATGCTTCAATAATATTGAGTTCTAATTTGTCACGATATCGGACTTGGAGCTCGTTATAACAATACGTTAAAATATGCTCCCGATAAAAATCCTCTACCTTCTTCGATTGACTTTCTTCTGCTTGTGCATCGCGGCAATATTCCGCATACAAGCTCATATAAATCTCTGCTGATATATCCTTTGGAAGCACACCTAAATTTAAATGTTGCTGCATATCTTGCCATATTTTTTCTTGTAGTTTTTCATCTGCTAACACATATACATTCGTCGGATTTGTTTTCCCTTCAAATTCTTTGCTGCGTTTTTGAATTTCAAACAGCAAATTTTCACGTGTTTCTTGTAAATTGTCAAAGAATCTTTCCCAATGTTGAATCATTTTATTTACTGCCTGATATAGTGATTGATAAACGAGTTCCAGTAACATCTCTTTGCGATATTCATTTAACTTATGCACGTATTGCGTCACGATATCTTCAAATTCTTTTCGGAACATACGCTGCTGATTATAAAACATTTTACCAAACCAACCTTGTTGCTGTGCAAGTTCAACACGTCGCACAGCTGTTACTGTACCATCAATATTACTTACATTAAATTTCTTATCATAGTTTTGAATGAGATTCCGCTTCTGTTCATTGTTCTCATGTAATCGATTCATTTTCTCTACTAATTGCTTTCGAATCTCATACAGCATAAAACGAGCAGCCACTGGATGAACAGCTTCTGTTTTCTTTAAAAACCATGTATTTAGTTGATATGACTGCCCCTCTGATCCACTAGGTGTATAGCGATCTGATTCTATCATGTCATATAAAAGTGTCGTCACATGCTCATGCACACGGCTCGGTATCGCATATGCATACAACCTGACAGCGTGATCAACTCTTGCTACTTCCCCCTTCATTTGCTCCATCATTTTAAGCTTCACAGCAGATATTTTGCATTCATGCTGTAACCTGTTTAACTCTTCATCTTTTTGTACTGTACGCTGTACGTAACTTTCGACCGCTTCTAAAAACAACTTTGATTTCGCAATGCCAACCTTCCCGTCCTCTGCACCTTCACGTGTTTCATTATACATTTGTCTATAGAAAATATGCGCTTGCTCCGGACGAGTAGCAAGATGCTCTAAATCTTCTAAATAACTCTTCCCACGCTCTGGCTTCTCACGTTGCATACCGCGGCGAACGTCTTGTTCATAGCGCTGCTTTTTCTCTTGAAACAATTGATCTAAATGAAGCCATGATTCATCTAATCCTTGCACGGCCCACTTTAAGGCACAATATTTTAAAACATGCTCATATGGATAAATAAGCTTTGCAGTTCCAGCACCGCAGTAGCGTGCTTTTCCGTTCGATTCCGCCAACTGCTGAATTTGATTATCCTCTTGTGCAAAATGACTTATAGACATCGGACTAAATAACTGTAAATAAATCGTATTTGTCATTTGTTCCATGTAATCCGTTAGATTGTGTAAATGATGACCATGTAAATTTTCATAATCATATAAAAAACAGTAATTATAGGGTAAATGGTGTGGTTTAATTGTATGATTCGTTCTTCCGTCTTCATCCACTTGATCCGGGCGATACTCTAATTCAATTGTGACACCGCCACGCTTTGATAATTCGCCTGTAGAGCCAAGTGTAATCGCATGTAGCTCCTTTAATGACGCATAACCATTTGCCTGAACAGTTTCAAATTCTTTCGCACTAATGGTACGCGTCTTAACAAGTGCATCTGGCATTAAAAAAGCACCGCGAATTAAAATGTTATGATGTTGCAATTTCTTGCGAAGCATTTCACGTAGGTACAACGCAATTTGTAAGAACATACCCGAACCAGTGCCACCAGCTAATGATGTAACGATAATAACACGAACACCATACTCTGTTTGATCACTCGTGACAGGAAAAATCTTTTCGATTTCTTGCCAAAAAGCAGTTAATTTATCCTCTTTCATCGCTGCTCGTAAAGCAAGGCGTGAAATCACACGAAGTTGGCCAGCTCCTTCTGTTAACGGCTTATCTAAAATAGTAGGATCCATCGGAAACCATTCTGGAATCGTTGGATCTTCCGCAATATATTCTCGAGGCGTTTTACTAGAACTGGTTTGTGTCTTGAACTTACGAATATGTTCAAACTTACTTAGCGTATTCACATCTGTATCAAATACATGCATCGCTACCTTTTTGCGTCGTTCCTTTGGCAACTTTTCATATATTTGATGGGTAACAGTACTTCCGATTCCACCTAAACCAATTAAAATTGTTGGAACTTGTAATGTCATGTGAACCACCTTCCTATTCGTGCGTGTTCAAAAAGAAGCTAAAGAGAGCCGAACAGTTCGAGGCACGGAAGCCAGGAGGATACGGAGTGTAGCCAATACTACATGCGTACCATACTTGGCGACGCAGGCGAAGAAGTGCGACAACTATCTTTATCGGACTTTTTGAACTTCCTCTAACAATTTGTGTTCAAAAAGGAGGATAAAGAGAGCCAAGCAGTTCGAGGCACGGAAGCCAGGAGGATACGGAGTGTAGCTGACACTACATGAGTACCGGACTGGCGACGTAACGAAGAAATGCGACAGCTATCTTTACCGGACTTTTTGAACTTCCTTATCATTCACATTCATATCGGTAGATTTCTTTGCCATACCCTCGATCAATCAATAAAATTTCGTTCGGATATAACGTCTTATGCTCACTTCCAACCTCTTCCTCTGTTAGAAACATACCGTCAATAATCATACCGATCACTTGTGATTCCTTTGCTACAAATATAGATTTTGATCCTTTTTTCGCTATAAATGTTACGGATTGCACCGTCTTTCGTTCTGCACGAAATGGAATACCAAAATAATGTTTCCACCATTTGTTTCTTAAGAGTTCTGGTTCAGATTGGTAAAGCCAATCTTTCGCCACCTCTTGATCCCATTCGTAATACAGCATTGCTTTTCGATGAAATCTTGGCCGGACAATCCACCCTAAAATAAGAATTCCCACTAATAGAAGTAGTAAAGTTACTGGAATTACAAATTTAAAAATTAGCGCATAACGTTCCCAAAATGGTGTGTTTTGAATATGAAGCGAAATCGTTTCCTTTACTTCTTGTAACTTTGAATCGTTTATACTGATGGTAGCTTCTATGGTGCCGGTATCTGTAAAATTAAATGTGTCGGAGTAGTAAGGACGAGGATAAACATAAATTTGGTTACCATGTTGCTGTAATTCATAGTTGATCGATTGATGAGATGTGACACCAGTAGATTGCAGCAGTCTTTTTACCTCTGCTTCTTTCATCGGTTCACCATTCAATAGTGGCTGCAGGACAAACGGTTTACTATTGTCTAAATTCGTCACCTTTTCTTCATAGTCTTTTGTGATGGTTTGTAAAGATAACTTTAGTTTGGGTAACGATTCAATTCGGAATTCTTTTGTTTGCCTATAAAATCCTTTTATATTCATATGAACTTTTCCACGTACTGGTTGTTTTCCAACTTGTGTTTCGTAGTAGAATACGTTTCTTTTATCATCCCATTTCATTGGATACAACTTTCCACCCAATTCTATTTCTGCTTGGAAATAGGAAGATTGAATTGGTAATTCAGTAGGTTTCGCTTCAATAATCGCAGTCGTTCCCTCGTACATTTTCTCAATATTTTTTTTACCTTTGTCTTCCTTATTATAAATAGAAACACTATAATCAAGTACTGGTTCAACAAGTACTTTTAATCCTTCTTTTCCAATATCTCTATCCAGCTCTACCGTATACGTTCCAGGCTTAATTATCTCCTGGTTTGTAGCGCTGATATGTGTAATACCACCATATAAATTAGACTCTCCTGGTGCATGAATAGAAAAAGAAGATTGTAACGTTAATGGTTTAGAAAGTTGTTCTATTCGATATTGCGATGCAGTAGAAGATTGTTGGACGAGCGTCATTCGTTTTAACGGAAATGGTGTGGTAATCTCTACTTTGTTGCCTGCTATATTCGTTTTCACAATAGATTCAACAGAAGAAAATGGATCTCGATTCGCAACTAAGGCTGCAGCTTGATTTACACTTTGAATGACTCCATCCTCTCCACTCGATGGCATGACGATCCCATTTATTTCTTGCTTCCAAATTTCTTTAAATGTATTCATCTGTAGCTGCTCTTGCTGTCCTAAATTTTCCTCCATTGTTATTAAAACTGGATGCAATGATATTTTTTTCGCTTCCATTTCTTTTTTAAATTGTTCTAGTTTCTGCGTAATTTGTTCTTTTCCACCATTCTTTTCTTTTTCTAATTCGTTAAATGCCCCGTCAGTTAATACAATAAGCCAAAATTCACGTTTTCCATTTATGTCCGCTTCCTTTTTAATAGATTGCATCGCTGTTTCCACAGCGCTAAACGGCGTATTTAAATAGTTTTTCCATGCCCCGATTTGATTGATTTCTGTTTGCCTTTTTTCATTTGTTAGCGCAATATTTAGCGCCTCTGTTGGACGACTCATTGGAACATATGAAAATTTATCTTTTTCATCTAATAAGGAAACTAAACTTTGCAAAGCATAATTGGCATACTTCCAGCGATCGTTATTTCTCATGCTGCCTGAATCATCATATACAAGTGAAACGACCCTTTCTTTTGCCTCCTCTCCTTTTGCAAAAGTAAAAAAAGGATTTAAACACAATAATAGAAACAAAATGAATGTGGCACAGATTCGAATCTTCATGATGAGGCTTCGCCACCTTTGTAGACAAATTCCTATGTTTAAATTTATGAAAAGAAACAAGATATATGACTTGTATTTTCGGACAAATGAATACTCCCCCACTTAGCAAAGCTTGAAGTGGGGGTTTCTAACGTTTCGACCTAACGGACGATTAACGTCAGTGGAGTTAACACATTAGCGAGTTGTTTCACGCCTAACCCCTCTATCCCGTTTGTCCATGCATTCGGGACTACTTTTCGTAAAATATTAGCCGCAGCGTTTACATCTGCATTGATTCCGATTCCTTTTGCAGAACGGTACATACCACGCTTCATTCGTTTCCCTGAAAAAGTTGCATTTTGGTCATTTGTTCCATACGTTGGAATGAAGTCATAATCTAGAAAACTTGCTTTTGATGTGTAAGATTCCTCGGTTACAACAACTTGAATACCTACCGCACTCGCTTTGTATGTAATCATTTGAATCTATAAACTGTGCGGGATATGACAAAATATTTGGTTATTTCTCTTTCCCATATTCGTTTCTTGTTTCCAACTTTTATTTTGACCAATAACGATTTTGCAAACTTCCTCTTCTTGAGCTAGTTTTACAATATGATGACTAGCTTTATGGAAGATGTCCTTTATTTTTAGGTAACGCTTTTGGTGAAGTTTTTCTATTCTTTTAGAAGTAAAAGATCCTTCCTTTGTTTGTTTACCTTTCCTGAGAACACTTGTAAAATGGCTCTTCATTTTATTGTAATATTGATTTATACTTTTGATATGTTTGCCCTTAACAAGTACAGGCTTCATACCTGTGTTTGTTACGATGGTTGCAAGATTATCAATACCTAAATCAATACTCATATAACGCCCATTCTCTTCAACCGATTGTTGTTCTGAAGGAACATCTACCACCAATTCCACTACATACTCATTGTATTTTGGAATGACACGAACTTGCTTCAATTTACCTTCAGTAAACCCTAATTTTCCAATGTTTAATTGCAATTTTGTCTTTGGAAACTTTAAAAACTTATCATTTTTAATGACACAATCTTGATTTGTATACAGAATCTCTTTTTCAGAAGAACAAATATATTTTGGAATTCTAGGTCTTCCAGTATATTTATTTGGATTCTTTTTATGATCTTTTAAACTAGCAAAAAAAGACTTCCAATTTTGGAATACATTTTTCATGATTGATTGACTAGATTGCGTAGGCAAAGTACGATAATCATTCTGAATCATCACTTTAAATAATGCATCCAGAAAATTATAATCTACATAAGGTTTTTTTGTAGTTGGTGCTGAAAACAAATTACATTTCACTTCTTTTTGTTTTTCTTTTGGTTTTGTTTTCTCTTTTTCTAATTTCTTTTGATAGGTAAGAAGTTGTGTATCATTCATCTTCCCAATATTTTTATCAATTGTATCCAAAACTTCTTTTTGTAAAGGTTGCAATTCCTTATCTTGTGTCAAACCTGTATACACTTGTCGTATATAAAAGTTTGACGTGTTATACATGCTTTTAGCGTTTTGGCAAGATTCTTGAAAAT
>NZ_NVPR01000009.1 GCF_002551815.1 Bacillus sp. AFS098217 | reverse complement strand
AGATGCTCTCTCCCACCCAAAAAGAGGGGGTTTATGTCGTTTTTTAATTGATGTATATATAGAAAAAACTTTTACACTTTAAATTTCCCAATCTAATTTTTCGACATCTATATCCCTGCTATCCAGAATAAAAGTAACCTACACTCGTTTGCTCNNAGATGCTCTCTCCCACCCAAAAAGAGGGGGTTTATGTCATTAGTTATCCTACATACTTTATCCTCTTATATCTGTATTATATATTCACAATCGACTGTTGATTTATAATTCGTTCATACAGCGCTTCTGATAGTTCAAGAAGATTCTTCGGCATTTCTTTCCCCTTAAATTTTTTTTGAATCGTGCCATACAAACCGATATCACGAAGTCTAAAAAATAAAGGTAACGAATCATACCAAACTTCTGCTAATTGGTGTTCAGATTCATATCCTTTTCTTACTACCTTTAATTGATTACGAGCAAACAATGTTTTCTCTCCTTCTGTCCCATTTGTTGTAAGAGCAGAATAATAAATAACCATTGCCAGATCATGAATAAAATAATTATAAGTTGCATCATCAAAATCAAAAATCGTCAATTCTTTCCCATCATAATGGAAGTTTCCTTGGTGAATATCACCGTGCATAAGTCCAAAAGTTTCCTTTTCTATCGGCAGCGTCTTTATCTTATCAATTAATGCATATGCAATCTTTTTTACTTGTTTATCCTCTAATTCCCCAATAATTGCTTTTTCGTCTATGTCCCATGTATCACGGTATTCTGTTTTAGGATAATCCATTGTAAGACGATGGAGTTGACCAATTGCTTTTCCCCACGCTTCAAATAAATTCTCTCCCCAATAAATAGATGTTACGTCTTTTACGCTTTCTCCTTTTGCATATGAAAAAAGAGAAGCATAAAAGAAAGTTCCGTCTGCTACTTGTATCTCTTCTACCAGTTTTTTAGATTTTGAATCATGTGGTCCCGCAACCTTAGCTCCGTTCTCTCCAAGATAGCGTAAAAAATGTAGTTCCGCTTCTACTTGCTTGTTAGAACGATGAGAAGAGTGCGTCAATCTTAGTACATAAGATCCTCCCTTTTCATCCTCTGCACGAAAAATATAGTTTTCAAAATCTCCAAGCGGAGTTTCTTCCACCTTAACATGAAATACATTTGCTGCTTCTTCTAAAATTTCATTGGTGAAAACTCGTTCTACAGCTATTTCCATATGTAGTCCCTCCTTTATGTATTCCTCTACTTAATTCGACATAAATGTGAGAAATACTGCTTCATCAATTCTGTTTCAGATGGAATTTTACAGCCTTCTTTTCATTGAAGATTATCAACCGAATTGCTGATCTCAGTATCAATTTGTTCATACTTACTTATCATTTAGAATTCTCCTTGCATTACGATCAACTGCTGATTATTCATTTTTTCCAATAAAAGTAAAATGAATATAAATATTTAGTCGACAATCCGCATTTTTATAAAAAATTTTATATTTTTCTTTTCATTCTAAAAAACATGTAGTATACTAACTTCAAAATCAGAGGAGAAAGGGAGCAAAGAACTATGCTTACTTATACAACTATAGTTACATTTGCACAAAAACATCATCATCATACGTAAACCCTTGAAACCTAGCGGAAAAAATTACGCGTAGGTACAAGGGTTATTCCCGTTGTACCTACGTTAGGCAAAGAGCCATGTAGGTATTTTTTATCTACATGGCTCTTTTTTGTTTGTAAAAACGCTAGTAAAAAAGTGCTGAATAAGCAAAACTACTACAAAGGAGATCGACAATTATGGAAACAAAAAAATGGGGTTTATGGATTTTAACAGCATTCGTTGTTGGTAATATGGTTGGAGGCGGCGTATTTATGCTTCCAGCAAATTTAGCACAAGTATCAGGCCCAATGGGATCTACACTTGCCTGGAGTATTACAGGTCTTGGTGTATTTATGATTGCACTTGTATTCGGAAATCTTGCAGTACGTAAACCGGAGCTAAAGGCCGGACCGCAAAGTTACGCACAGGCAATGTTTCCCTCTCAAAAAGCAGGGAAAGTTGCTGGATATAGCATGGCATGGGGATATTGGGCTGCGAACTGGGCTGCAACTGCTTCTGTTATCATTTCCTTTGCAGGATATTTATCTACATTCTTCCCAGTTTTACAAAGTAAGCAAGTTCTTTTTTCAATAAGCGGTTTTTCATTGGAACTTGGAAAGGGATTAACCTTTGCTGTATGTAGTATTATATTATGGGGCATTCAATATATTCTTTCTCAAAACATCGATAGAGCCGGAAACATGAATCTCCTTGCAACAATCGCAAAGATTATCGGATTTACAATGTTCATCGTTATTACATTATTTATTTTTAACGCTTCTAATTTCGGTGATGGTCAAACTTTTATGAATGAAGCAGGGAAATCAATCCCGTTAAGTGGACAAATAAATTCTGCCGCTATCACAACACTTTGGGCATTTATCGGAATTGAATCAGCTGTTATGTTGTCTAACCGTGCAAAGTCACAGCGTGATGTGAAAAAAGCAACGATTTTCGGATTAATTATTGCACTTCTTATTTACATGGCAATTACATTACTAACAATGGGTGCTCTTCCGCAAGATGCTTTAAAAGAGTCTCAAAAACCATTGGTAGATGCTTTAAACTTAGCAATCGGTAATAAAGGTGCTTACATTATGGCATTCCTTGCACTTGTATCATTATTCGGATCTACTGTCGGCTGGATTGTTGTTAGTTCAGAAGTACCTTATCAAGCGGCAAAGAATGGAATTTTCCCGAAATTTTTTGGAAGAACAAATAAAAAAGGCAGTCCTTCAAAATCACTGCTAGTTACAAATATTATGACGCAAATTTTCTTATTTTCAACAATCTCTGGCACTGTTTCAGAAGCATATAGTTTTGCCATTGTTGTTGCAACTTTAGCTTATTTAATTCCATACCTTGTTTCTACCTTATATCAATTAAAACTAGTTATTACAGGGGAAACATACGATATAACACCAGGATCTCGAGTAAAAGATGGAATCATTACCTTACTTGCACTTCTATATTCTATTTGGGTTATCAAAACTGGAACTGCTGATTTAAAAACATTTTTCTTAGGAATTGGATTATTTGTACTAGGACTTATTCTTTATCCAATTTTGATGAAAAATTCCTCTACTCCCGTTTCAGAACAACCGAATAACAAAGTAAGCTAATACGAATACAAAAGAAGCTGTCAGCACCATCCAAATACAATAGATGGTTCGCTCACAGCTTCTTTTTTCAATTAATGACTTTTACCTCGCTTGGTGAGGGCTAATAATCAGTTGTGGATGAAGAATCCCCCACTGATTAAAGTTTCACTTTATGATGTTCCATCTGATACTCTTTTCGGGTTAATAAAACGAGAGAAAGTCCTCCCATTAACAACATCACAATTAATGAAATGACCCCAATCCAATGGAAATGCTCCCAAAAGTAACCACTAAATGAACCAACAAAACTTGAACCTAGATAATAAAATAATAAATACAATGCTGCAGCCTGTGCTTTATTTATATCTGCATATTTTTCAATCGATGCACTAGCAATGGAATGACTTCCAAAGAAACCAAATGTAAAAATGGATAAACCAATAATTTTTATAATAAGGCTTGGAACGAGTGTCACTAATGCTCCTATCATCATAATCGTAATCGAAACCATAAGTGTAAATGTTCTACCATATTGATCTGCCTTTTTTCCCATAAATACAGAGCTAAACGTTCCTATCACATATACAATAAATAAAAATCCAATGAGCGTTTGACTTAATGAATACGGCGGTTCCTGTAATAGAAATCCAATATAATTGTACAGTGTGACAAAGCTACCCATAAGTGTAAACCCAAGTAAGATGGTTGCCACTAATTGTTTGTTTTTAAAATGTATTGTATACGCATTCCACATGGAGCGAACATGAACTGCTTTTTTCTTAGAGTTCATTGGAGTAGGTAATGTACGCCAAAATAGAATGCTACAGATGACCGTAATAATCCCAAGTAACCCTAATGCAACTCTCCATGACGAAAGATCCGTTGCAATGCCAATAAAAATACGACCAGTCATCCCTCCTATCCCATTTCCACAAATATAGAGCCCCATAACCTTTCCTAATCCACTTGGCTCAAATTCTTCTCCAATATAAGTCATTGCAATAGAAGGCAAACCTGCTATACATACCCCGAGTAATCCTCTTAATAAAACAAGCGTGATAAAATTAGGACTAAATGCTGTCAGTGTCCCAATTATAGAGGTCAAGAATATGGATAATATCATGATACGTTTTCGACCAATTACGTCTGAAATTGATGCTGCAATCAGCATCATAATTGCCATTGTACCTGTTGTAATAGATAATGTTATACTTGCTGCTGCTGCGGAAACATGAAACTCTTTTGCTAATATAGGCAATAATGGTTGCGTTGCATACAGCGTAGCAAATGTAACAAATCCGCCAAGAAACAATGCTATGCTAGCATTTGTATATGTCTTTGTTCCTTTTTGGATATAAGTCATTGCAATCTCCTCTTTTCCTATCAAAACTACCTTCTTTATGCTACGCTTCCTTTATCTATGTGTCTAATTTATAATTTGCATCATATCAATAACAAAAACGCATGACAAGGAGAAGACGATATGGAATGGCATCAAATTGAAAATTTTATTGCCGTCGCGAAATATAACCATTTTACAAAAGCAGCGAAAGAACAATTAGTGTCTCAGCCTGCTCTTAGCCGTTCAATCTTAAAATTAGAAGAAGAGCTTGGTGTACCATTATTTATACGAGAAGGAAAAACAATCTCCTTAACTAAATACGGAGAAATGTTTTTAAAAAGAGCGAAACAAGCACAAAGTGCATTACATACTGGTATTGCGGAAATACAGGAAAAAGTTTCTCCTGATCGAGGGGAAATTTCAATTGCATTTTTACACACTTTAGGCACTCGCCCAATTCCAAAGATTGTTGCTGATTACAAAAAGATTTATCCAAAAGTGACATTTCAAATGTATCAGGGAGCTAATATTAACCTTTTACAAAAAGTAAAAGATGGAGTAGCAGACATATGCTTGTCTTCTCCACCAATCCCGCATGAACAAATTGAATGGGAAACATTAAGAATAGAACCTTTATATTTGACAGTTTCAAAAGCACATCCACTTGCAAAACAAAGTAGTGTGTCATTTCAAGAACTAGGAAATGAAGAATTTATCTGTTTTAAAGATGGTTATGGACTTCGTTATGTATTTGATCAAATGTGTGAATCTCTTCAAGTTCACCCTAAAATTACGTTTATGGGGGAAGAAATTGCAACAATCTTTGGATTAGTATCCGCTGGACTTGGTATAGCCATCTTACCGAAAGTCAAAGAGTTTAATCAATCCCAACTACATTTTCTAGAAATTACTGACTATCCTTGTGAACGAACCATTGCCTTAGCTACAGCGCGCAATCATTATTTATCTCCTGCAGCAAAAACGTTTAAGGAATTTATTATAGAACATTTCCAAGAATATACTCCCTAAAGGTTTATGATTTTAAAGTGTGCCTTTTATCCCATAAACATAATAAAAACTGCTCTTTATTAGATTATAAGAGCAGTTTTTATTACGTAATACTTTTGCCATATTCCCAAATAAAAAACATACTAATAATACGGATATGGTGTTGATGGATAAGTTGCCGGATATGGCGCTGGATACGGCGCTGGATACGTTGAAGGATAGGATACCGGATATGGCGCTGGATAATACCCGCCACCACTTGTTAGCGCTCCAGCTGTAAGACCTCCTAGCAATCCACCTGCAAAGCTACCTGGGAAAAACGCACTTCCGCCCCATGCACCACCCCATCCGCCTCCATGATGGTGGTGATGATCATGATGGTGTCCGCCGTGATGATGTCCACCATGATTGTGCCCATGATGCCCGCCATGATTTCGTATATAATTCATTTTATCCACATCTCCCTTTTTACTAATTATTTGCTATTACATGCAGGACAGTGCAATTCCTTTGTTTTCAATTTTTCATCAATATATGCTGTATGAATCATAAGGATACTCTTGATCATCTGTATAGTATGGATAACCATACCCACCATAATCAAAAGCAGGACTAAGTAAAACGCCCGCTACAACAACCGGAAAAAAAACGCCGCCCAAAAATGGTGGGTGTCCAAAGCCACCATGCCCAAATCCTCCAACTGGGCGATAGGCTCTATACAATTCATTCACGCTCCGTTTCATAGAAAAACGTAACAATATACGTTATGTAGGACAAATGCGGAAGGCATGGGCAAAATGTCTATATTGTGTAAAAAAAATAAAATGTTTTATAATAAAACTATTAAAGTACAACTTCTTATATTTAAGAAAGAATAGGTGAAATGCATACATATGAAAAATCGCGTTGTTCAATTACTATTTGGATTAGCTATTGTAGTAACTATCCTCATCTTGGTAAATAAATCAGTTATCTCGCTATATACTTTTGTTGGTGTACTATGGCCCATCACTGTTATAGGGATTTCCTTCATTATTTTTATTGAAAATCGTTCACCACAAAGTACATTAGCATGGTTTTTAGTATTAGCACTCCTTCCAGCTATAGGTGTACTATTGTACTTACTTTTTGGGCGAAGCCGCTGGAGAAGAACAAAGCATTTACATCGTGCAGAAGAACAAAGAAAGTTATTCCGGAAGATTTTAGATGGACGGAGTTTTGATCTAGAAATACCTTCCCCACTAAGTGAACGATCTGCCCATTTAACAAAAATCATACAAAAGTTTGGTGGCGGCCCTGTCGCCAATGAAACGACAACAAAACTCTTAACAAACGGTGAGGAAACATTTACTGAGATTATACAAGCTATTGAAAATGCCACACATCATATCCATATTCAATACTACATTTATCGATCAGATGAAATCGGTACAAAAATTCGAGATGCATTAATAAAGAAAGCAAAATCCGGTGTTATCGTACGCTTTCTTTATGATGGGCTTGGAAGTAATACGTTACGAAATCACTTCTTACAACCTATGAAAGAAGCAGGAATTGAAGTGATTGAATTTGATCCTATCCTTTCCCCTTGGCTACTGGAAACAGTAAATTATCGTAATCACCGTAAAATTGTGATTGTGGATGGAACAATTGGTTTTACAGGTGGACTCAACGTTGGCGATGAATATCTTGGTCGTTCAAAGAAGTTTCCTATTTGGCGCGATAGCCATTTAGAAATAGAGGGAAAAGCATTATATAAACTACAAGCCATCTTCCTAGAAGATTGGCTCTATGCTTCTAGTGATTTAAATACTTATTCTTGGGATCAATTTATAAATAAAGAATACTTTCCAGATCAAGGAGTTCTTCAAGCAGAAGGTGCCGTTCAAATCGTCGCAAGTGGACCGAGCTCAGATGATACAAGTATTCGTAATGCCTTATTGAAAGTTATGGGATCTGCAAAAAAATCAATTTGGATCGCCACTCCATACTTCATTCCTGATCAAGAAACATTAACATTACTACGTTTAAGTGCACTCTCTGGAGTGGATGTCCGTATTTTATACCCTGGAAAAAGTGACAGCGTCATTAGCGATCAAGCATCTCAATCATACTTTACACCACTTCTAAAAGCAGGGGCATCCATTTACCGCTATAAAGATGGCTTTATGCATGCTAAGATTGTACTTGTTGATGATGATGTTGCAACAATTGGTACAGCAAATATGGATATTCGTAGCTTTGCGCTTAATTATGAGCTCATTGCAATCTTATATGAATCTAAAACGGTTTTAGATATAAAAAGTGATTTTAAACAAGATTTTAAAGACTCTGTAGAGATTAAATGGGAGTCATTTCAAAAGCGAAGTATTCAAAAACGAGTACTCGAATCTTTTATGCGACTCATTTCACCTCTACTGTAAATTTCTAAAAAGTAATCAATTCAAATTTGATTACTTTTTTCTTTTATCATGCTGCATTCCTCCCACCCCTTTCCTTTGCATACCATATTAAAACAAGTTATCATAAGATGTGTTTGTTTTACTTTATGAAAATAATGTTAGGTGGGAAATACATGTTAGAACAATTTCATATACATGCTGATTTAAAGCAGCAATTAGCAACAATTCACGAGAAAAATAAGCAAGCAGCTGGTGAAAATGCACATTTAATTGGAACAAAAATGTACAAAGCATCGGATAACAGCATTATTGAAGATGCGATTACAGCACTTCTTCTTGGCAAAAACATTCTATTAAAAGGGCCAACTGGAAGCGGTAAGACAGTCCTTGCAGAAACGCTCTCTTCCTTATTCCAAAAACCAATGCATAGCATTAACTGTTCTGTTGATTTAGATGTAGAAGGTATTTTAGGCTACAATACTTTAAAAACAAACAATGGCGCATCTGAAGTTTCCTTCGTTGACGGCCCTCTTATGAAAGCAATGCAAAATGGACATTTCTTATATATCGATGAAATCAACATGGCAAAACCAGAGACGCTTCCTCTTCTTCATGGTGCATTAGATTACCGTAAAATGATTACTAACCCATTTACACAGCAAGTCGTATACGGTGATGAGGAATATCGTGTAATTGCCGCAATTAATGAAGGTTATGTTGGAACAAGTGAACTAAATGAAGCATTAAAAAACCGTTTTGTTATTATTGAAGTCCCTTATATTCAAGGGGATACTTTAAAACAACTATTATTATCCGAATCAAAATTAAAAGACATTGCAACAATTGAAAAGTTTGTGGCATTTGCAAGTGATCTTATGCCTCTTGCTCGTGATGGACGTGTAAGTGAAGAAGCAGCAAGTATTCGTGGTATTATCGACGCATGTGACTTAGGTGTATATATTCCTGTTATGCGTGCCATTGAGCGAAGCATTATCGCAAAATTAAATGATGAAACAGAACAAATGACTGTCCGTGAATTAGCAGAAAGCTATTTCTTTGAGGGATAATTCATGAGACAAATTTTTAGTGACAAAAAAATTGATGCGTCGCTGTTTCTTCAAATGGAAAATTTAATGTACGCTCTTCTAAAAGAAGACGATGCTTACTTGGAATACGGTTATAAAGCATATTACGACGAAATGGAGAAGAAGGTTGTCATCAGTCACTTTTGGGATGATCGAAAAGAAGAAGATACAGTAATTGGATTAAAAAGCGAAGTATTTTTAAAAGCACTTGGCAACAAACATTACTCGGACATGACATTAATTCGTTCTTATGCAATCGAATTACAAGAATCTCCTCTTAAAAAGTTTTTAACACAATTATTTGTTCTATTAGAGGACTTACGGGTTGAGGAAATTGTGAAAGGCTTACGTCCTGGCACAAAACATATTTTTAGAAGACGTAAAGAAATGTATCGAAATTATTTCAGCTCACAAAATGAAATAAACCGCGTTCGTAACTATCATGGTGACCGTCTATTTTGCCTATGCTATCTTTCATTAACGAGCGATAAATACGAAATGTTTAATAACGAATATTTTGAGCAGATTGAAGCCATTTTACACGAAGCATTCCAAGCACGTAATACAGAAGATACAATGTATATTGTTGAAAAAATTCGTTATCGCTTAGAAGGATTTCTTGAAACTGATATGATTAACAACTACTTTGGACATGCACCACTCTATTTATCTGTTATTGCTGATGAAAAGAATGGGCGTCCTGAGGATTTAGCAAATGACGATACCCAAATCGTAGATGACGATGATAATAAAAATAAAATGGATGAGAGTTTCTCTACATGGCATCGTGAAAATAAAAATAGCGAAAATGAAAACTTCTTACGCTTTGAATTAGAAAGTGGTACAAAAACAAATATGATGGGCGATACAGCTCGTGAGTCTGAAGATGGCGATCAAGCACTCGGATCGGTACAAGGTACTTCTCAAAAAAGTACACAGTCGAACTTTGATCAAGCAGATGCGCAAGATGCGAGATCTTCCCATGCTTCTAGTCAAAATGAGGGTATATACGGTAAATATAACGTTGGTGCCTCTCATACATTTAAAGAAGCTCGTAAGCCAACCGCTGACGATAAGAAAGACTATCAAACCATCAAGTCAGTCATTAATAAGGACGTAAAAGAACTAAAAAAAATTATTGAAAAAACGATTGAAAACAAAACAAACGCAAATAGTGATAAATATTACGGCAGACTCCGCAAAAAGTTTCTGCGTATTTATACAGAAAAGCAACCGCGTATGTTTTACAAAAAAGGGCAGGAATCACAAGAGCTTGACGTTGCCTTTCAACTATTAGTTGACTGCTCTGGCTCCATGTATAACAAAATGGAAGAAACAAAAAAGAGTGTTGTTCTGTTCCACGAAGCATTAAAATCATTAAAAATCCCACATGCGATTAGTGGTTTTTGGGAAGATGCTTCTAGTGCTACACCAGAAGATAAACCAAACGTAATTCATGAAGTTGTAACGTATAAAAATTCAACACTTCCAAACATTGGACCAGAAATTATGCAACTTCGTGAAGAAGAAGATAATCGTGACGGTTATATCATTCGTATCGCTTCTGAAAAGCTTGCAAAAAGACCAGAGAAGCACAAATTCTTGCTTGTCTTTACAGATGGTGAACCATCCGCTTTAGACTATCAGCAAGACGGTATTTTAGATACGCATGAAGCTGTTAAACTCGCTCGTAAAAGCGGTATGGAAGTAATCGGGATTTTCATCGAAGAAGGTGAAGCAAAAGAAGCCACTTACCAATTAATGAAAAATATTTATAATCACCACTTCTTAGTTGCGAATCATGCTGAAGATTTACGACTGAAAATTAAACCACTATTGAAGAGATTATTATTGAAGACGATTGAATAGAACCCAGGAGCTAAACTAACTCCTGGGTTTTTATTTGTACTTTGTCGAATCATCGATATATATTTTAAAAATCGCTGATAATAAAAAGAACCGATTCACTTTCTCGAATCGGCTCTTCCTATTAATTCAACACTAACTCAGCTGCTAATTTTTTTTTTAACTTCGCCAGCATATCAGCTGTCATTTTATCTAAATCATACTCTGCTTTAAAGCCCCACTCTTCTTTTGCTGCTGTTGCATCAATTGAGTTTGGCCAGCTATTAGCAATTGTTTGACGAGCTGAATCTACAGCGTAATCCATTGTAAACGTCGGGATGTGCTTACGAATAGATGCTGCAATTTGCTCTGGTTCGAAGCTCATTGCGGTAATATTAAAAGCGTTGCGATGTATTAATTTACTTGGATCTGCTTCCATTAATGAAACAATTGCTTGCAATGCATCTGGCATATACATCATATCCATGTATGTACCTTCTGCAATGTAAGAGGTGTACGTACCTTTTTTAATTGCTTCATAATAAATTTCAACTGCATAATCAGTTGTACCGCCTCCTGGAGGAGCTACATAAGAAATCAAACCTGGGAAACGTACCCCGCGCGTATCAACACCAAATTTTTGATAATAGTAATCACATAACAATTCTCCTGCTACTTTGTTTACTCCATACATTGTAGTCGGACGCTGAATCGTATCTTGTGGTGTATTATCTTTTGGCGTTGTTGGACCGAATGCCCCTATAGAACTTGGCGTAAAAAATTTACAGTTAAGTTCACGTGCTGCTTCTAATGCATTTACAAGTCCACCCATATTTAAATTCCAAGCAAATAGCGGATTTTTTTCTGCAGTTGCTGAAAGTAAAGCTGCTAAATGAATAATTGTATCTACTTCATTACGTTTCGCAATATCATGCAGTTTTTGACCATCTGTTACATCTAACGTTTCAAACGGACCAGATTTTACAACATCGCTATCTGTTTCACGAATATCTGTTGCAATAACGTTTGATGCACCGTATACATCGCGAAGTTTCATTACAAGTTCAGAACCAATTTGCCCTAAAGAACCGGTTACTAGAATTTTTTTCATTTTTCCCCACTCCTCATTTGCAAGCTTTCAAAAGATGTAATTGTATTAGATGATTCCCATTTCTTTTCCCACTTTTTCATACGTACGAATTGCTTCATCAAGCATTTCCTTCGTATGTGCCGCTGTCGGCATATTACGAACACGACCTGTTCCTTTTGCTACAGTTGGGAACACAATTGATTTTGCGTATACGCCTTCTTCATTTAAACGTTTACTGAATTCTTGTGTTAATACTTCATCACCAATAATACAAGGTGTAATTGGCGTTTCACTTTCTCCAATGTTAAAGCCAAGCTCTTTTAAGCCTTGTTTTAAATAACGGCCATTTTCCCATAAGCGGTCATGTAATTCCGTGCTTTCCATTAAAATCTCAATGGATCTCATACAAGCTGCTGCATCTGCTGGCGTTAAAGCTGTTGAGAATAAGAATGGACGTGAACGAACTTTTAGCCAATCAATTAAGTTTTGCTTTCCTGCTACATATCCACCAATTACACCAATCGCTTTTGATAATGTACCAATTTGGAAATCAACTTTATCAGAAAGACCAAAATGTTTTACAGTACCTGCGCCTTTTCCAAGTACACCTGAACCGTGTGCATCATCTACATATGTCATTAAATCTAGTTCTTCTGCAATCTCAACAATTTCTGGCAGTTTTGCAACATCTCCATCCATTGAGAAAACACCATCTGTAATAACCATTAATTTATTGTAAAGACCTGACTCTTTCGCTTCGATTGCTTTTTTACGCAGGTCTTCCATATCAGAATGTTTATAAACGATAATTTTCGCTCTTGATAAACGGCTACCATCAATGATAGACGCATGATTCAATTCATCAGAAAGAATCGCATCATTTTTATCCATAACAGCTGAAATCGCTGCCATATTACAGTTAAATCCTGATTGATATGCAATTGCTGCTTCTGTATGTTTAAACTTTGCAATTGTTTCTTCTAATTTAATATGCAAATCTAAAGTACCGTTAATTGTACGAACAGCCCCTGCCCCTACACCGTACTTATGAATTGCACCAATTGCCGCTTCTTGTAAGCGATTATCAGTCGCTAAACCAAGATAATTATTTGAAGATAAGTTAATATATTCTTTCCCGCCAATTGTAATGATCGGTCCATTTGGACTTTCTAGCGGATCAATTACGTTATAAAGACCCTTTGCTTTTAAATCCTCTAAATTTTCTTCTAAAAAGTTTTCGAGTGTTTTACTAGACATTGTGAAGCCTCCCCATCGTTCATGTAAGCAGATTATTATCATAATAATGCCAATAATCCCTCTACTAGCTTAACACGTTTTCAAAATTTATTATAGAAAAATAGTTTAAAGAAAACGCTTACATATTTCATATTATATAGGATTAAATACAAGAAATCTATGATTTGCTTTAAACGTTTGATAGAATGAAAAAAATGTTTTTAAGAGCTGAGAAAAGGGCATTTATAGAATCTGAAGTATATAACGGTAACTCTTTTTTTAAGCAATAATTGAAAAACGCTTTGTAAAATAATACTTTTCTAAACCAGCTCTCCTTTTCGAGAGCTGGTTTTTTTTGCTTTCACGGAAGTTTCACATTATTTCTTTTTGTATTTTTATTCTCAATATGTTATATTGTAAAAGTAAATAAAATGTGTTTTCTCTATATCAGAAGAATTGTTTTAATTAGAATTTTCTGATTTATCATTATTTTATTTTCTTTTGGAATTCAAATACTACATCTGAAAACGCTTATTATCTCGTTTTCAGGGAAAAATAGGGTAACGGCTGAAGTCTTAATAGGTTATTTAAGAAATTTTCTTTCTATTTCCATATAATACTATTGACTTCTAAATATTTTGTAAATTAAAATGATTACATAAATATCCGTTATACAGGATTAGGGGGAAGCAAAATGGATGCAGCTTTAAAATTAGACAAAGCTGGAGAACAACAATCACCAAAAAAACATCCACCTGGATTATACTTGTTGTTCTTAACAGAAATGTGGGAAAGATTTAGTTACTACGGAATGCGTGGACTTTTAGTACTCTATTTAACAACAGCTGCTGTTAGTGGCGGTTTAGGATTTGATAAAGCAGACGCTGTACAACTTTATGGTACATTTACAATGCTTGTATATTTCACACCAATTATTGGTGGATGGTTAACTGACCACTTTATCCCAAGACGTCTTGCAATTACTATTGGCGGTATTATTATGGCAGTTGGTAACTTTGTTCTATTTTCAATGAATACAAAAACTGGACTCTTTTTAGGATTAGGATTATTAGTTATTGGTAATGGATTCTTCAAACCAAATATTTCTACTCTATTAGGTGAATTATACGGTGAAAATGATTCACGTCGTGACAGTGCTTTTACAATTTTCTATATGGGTATCAACGTAGGGGCTTTCTTTGCACCACTTATTTGTGGTTTCCTAGCAGAAGATTTCTTTAAAACAAGCGTTGATGGCGTTATGGTTATGGGTTATAAATATGGATTCTTAGCTGCTTGTATCGGTATGATTATCGGGCAGATTTTCTTTAACCTATTAGCTCCTCGTTACCTTGGTAAAGCAGGAACAACAGTTGTAGGTAAAAAATCAAAAGACAAAAATGCAAAAGCAATTGAGAAAAAACCTTTAACAAAACAAGAAAAAAACCGTACTTGGGCAATCATCATTTTAACTTGCTTCGTTGTCTTCTTCTGGGCAGGTTTTGAACAAGCAGGTAGTTCTTTTACTCTTTATACAGATAAGTTTGTTGATCGCACTATTTTCGGATGGGAGATTCCAACATCTTGGTTCCAATCTGTTAACCCAGCATTTATCGTTTTATTAGCACCAGTTGTATCTATGTTATGGACGAAACTATCTAAAACAAAACATGGTGACTTAAAAGTTCCAACAAAAATGGCACTTGGTATGATTCTTTTAGGCGTCGGTTATCTTGCATTAACATTAGCAGTTCTAAAAACAGGAAGTGACGAAGCTCATATTACAGCTAAGGCTAACTTACTGTTTATTGTTATCACATATATGTTCCATACAATAGGTGAATTATTCCTATCACCTATCGGCCTATCAATGGTAAGTAAAATTGCACCTGTAAAATTAGCTTCTTTATTAATGGGTGTATGGTTAGCTGGTAGTGGGTTTGCTAATAAGCTATCAGGGATGTTAGCAGCTTACACACAATCTTTAGGTTATTTAGAGGTGTTCTCAAGTATTGGTATTATCGTAATCGTACTAGGATTGGTACTTCTTATGTTCTCTAAAAAAATTGCACGTATGATGGAATAACAATACCATTAAGAAAGGACCCTCAAATACGAGGGTCCTTTTTATATCTTCCTTATTGTATTTTTACTACTTCTAATAACAAAAGTAAATGTGTAACCATGCGACGGTCTCTTAACAACTGTAAAAGATTACACGCCTCTTTCATTTCCTTCGTATCAATTTTTTGAATGAGTCCCTCCTCTCTTCTTCTAAGGAACAAGTGATCTCTCCCATTGAACTACTGAAAATGTCCTATCCTTTTCTTTCCTCTTGCTATTAGTGTTTGATACTTTGTTTTTCAGCTTGGAAGACAATGTTCCCATCTACCATTGTGAAAACAACTGTAGCCTCTTTAATTTCTGTCACAGGTACAGCGAATAAATTCCGATCCAATACGACTATGTCAGCTAATTTCCCCTCTTCTATCGTCCCAAGTTCATCTTCACGAAATGAAGCATATGCAGGAGCGTATGTGTATGCTCGTAAAGCTTCAGCTAAAGAAATTCTCTCCTGTGAATTCCACACTACACCTTGATCATCTAATCTTGTTACAGCTCGATAAATCTCTGGCAGTGGATTTAATGTAACAACAGGATAATCACTTCCAAATACGAGCATAGTACCTGAATCCATTAATGTTTTCATCAAATAGTTGTGTTGCATTCTTTCTGACCCAATTAAATTTGTATATACTTCTTTACTTGTCAGATTAATATGCTCCGGCTGAATAGACGCCAGTACACCTAACTTTTGAAATCTCTCAATATCACTTGGATGAATCATTTCAACATGCTCAATTGCGTGTCTTGCATCTCTTTTACCATTTTGTCTTTGAGCCTCTTCAAAAGCATCTAACGCTAAACGTACAGCCCCATCCCCAATCGCATGGAACCTTACACGAAATCCTTCTTTATCAGCATCCACTGTCCATTTCTTTATTATTTCTGGAGGATAAGTAGTATGTCCCTTTGTCGTCTCATTGCAATATGGTTCAAGCAAATAAGCAGTATAGCTTGTGGTTACGCCATCGATAAATTGTTTAAATCCACAAAATTGAACCATATTAGAGCGGTACGTTTCATTTAAACCTTTCGCTAAGTTTACATCACCATTCAGAGGAGCAACAAAATGAACCCTTGTTGTTAACTTGCCTTCTTTTTCAAATTCATCATATAGTTCAGCTTCTTCCACACTCATTTCAGGTATTCTCAATAAATCATGCACAGAGGTTACGCCACATTTTGCAGCTTCGCTTAAAAAACGCTGAAGCAGTACTCTATTACGTTCTGGATTAAACTGTAATACATTTGTTGCTAATCCTACTGCATTCTCCTTTAAAATTCCTGTTGGCTCACCATTCTTATCTTTCACAATTTCTCCATACGGTGGATTTTTTGTTCCTCTATGAATCCCTGCCATTTCTAGTGCTTTACTGTTTAGCCAAGCACTATGGAACTCAGCATGATATAAAAATACCGGCCGGTCTGCAATGTATTCATCTAATATATTTCGATGCGGTTCTTCCTGGCATTCCCACAAATTTTGCTCCCAGCTGCTTCCGATCACACAAGGTGCATTTTCATTTCCATCAGCATGTTCCTTTACAAGCTTTGCAACATCTCTAGCTGAACGTGCATGGATCAATTGTACTCCTTCATTGACTAAGCTTCCGAGCATCAAATGAATATGAAAATCATGAAACCCGGGTATAATAAGCTGATTTTCAAAATCATGTATAATGGTGTCAGCATCTACATAGTCTTGAATGTTTCCTTTTGGAGCAAGAGCAATAATTTTATTATCCTTAATAATAATTGAAGCTGAGATAGGAGTTTCTTCTATTCCCGTAAATACTGCATTACTACTTAAAATAACATCTGCTTTTTTCTTCATCATTCTCCTCCTAAACAGATAATTCTTGTCCATCTTCTTTCTGTGATTCATCAAAATTCATTTGTGGTGGTTGAACACGGAATAATTTTGTTATATATAGTAGATAAACAATTCCAACAAGTGCCCATATTCCTCCTAGCATCATAGACATCTTATCTAAATCACTCCATAATTTAATCGTTATACCTGCACCAATTAGCGGGATTACAAAATATAAAATTGTACATTTTAAAGACCTTTGACGTCCCTTGATAAAATAATGTGCAATAACGGAAATGTTCACAAATGTAAACGCGATCAATGCACCAAAATTAATAAAAGACGTAATTGTAACAAGGTCAGTAAATAGTGCTGCCAAAGCAAAGATACTTACTAAAACAATATTTTTGATAGGTGTTTGAAAACGTGGATGTATGTAGGAAAAGAATGTTTTCGGCAGTACTGAATCCCTTCCCATTGCATATAAAATACGCGAAACGCTGGCGTGAGAGGCTAAAGCTGAAGTGAATGCGGTTACAATCATTCCTGCAAGAAATAAAGCGTTAAATAAATTCCCGCCTATCATTCTAGCGATTTCAGCAGCTGCTGTATCTAAACTTTTGAAAGATAAATAATCTGGGTGTACTAAGTGTGCAAGATAAGAAACAATAATATAGCAAATGCCTGAGCAACCAATTACAAAAAATATCGCTTTCGGAATCGTTTTTGTTGGTTGAACTGTTTCTTCTGCAAAAGTTGTTAATGCATCAAATCCTAAAAAAGATAAACAAAGAACTGAAGCACCTGAAAACGCAGCGAAAATGGAAGAGTCGGGATTTACAAACGGTTTTAATGAAAATACGGTTCCCTCCCCAGTCCCCTTGAGAAGAGATATAACACATAAAACGCAAAACGAAATTAATACAATATATTGGAAACCTAAAAAAAGCATATTCATTGTAATCGTTACTTTTGTTCCTACAATATTGATTACAGTCACAATTACAATCATCGTTATAATCCATATACTAGAAGGAATAGAAGGAAGATATTCAGAGAGATACAGTGCAATAATGAGGAAATTGATCATTGGAATAAACAAGTAATCCATCAAAATCACCCAACCAACCATGAAACCTAGTCCTGGACTCAATGATTTTTGCGTATACGTATAAGCAGATCCAGAAACTGGATAAGCTTTCGTCATTTGTCCATAACTATATGCTGTAAACAACATTGCACATAGCGCAAGTATATAAGCTGTTGGGATTACCCCTTTTGATAAAGATTCTACAACGCCAAATGTAGTAAACACTGTTAATGGAGCCATATAAGCTAAACCTAATAATACAAGCTGAAAAAAATTCAACGAGCGCTTTAACTTAATATCATTCTTCACTTTTCAACCCCCTTCCTCTTTGTAATTGGTCTATGCAAATTATGTTCCAATTTGTCACTACATAGCAAAAACACTGCTTTCCCATGCTGTAAACTGAAAAAAACAATGGTTTATTTCACAAAAAGTATACTAATTTGCATAACCTATGAATTGCTGCATACTTTTATCATTTTAACCGAGAAGGCCCCCTCCTCTAAACGAAGTGAAGGTGGGGGTAGTTCAATAGTCTATAACTATGGGATAAAGTGAAACTTCCATCACCAATCGGACTTTTACGGGTCGTTTATCCCGCAAATAACGGGATAAATAAAAAACGGAAGTTAGCTCCTGAAAGCTAACTTCCGTTTTTTATCGCTCCTCTAACGCCGTAATATCCACTTGTACTGTTTCATGTGGAGTATCCACATCATGTACATCTGCAATTCCGCGCTCTTCATCACAACTTTCAATCCAAACTGGTACACCTTGATATGTAACATTGATTCGGCTTGAAGACGACAAAATTTGTTTCACACGCTTTATATCCATTAGTTTTCCTCCTTTTACTTATTCCCCCTTTTCTAGCTTGTCATATCCCGTTTAAATATATTCCATAAGAAAAGACGTATATTTCTATACGCCTCTTTCCAAAATATTCAAATTTTATGAAAATAATGTTTTTACAACTTCACTTACTTTGTCATTATGCACTTGATAATATACTTCTAAGCCACGTCTCTCAAAACGAACAACTTTATTCTGCTTTAATTTCGTTAAATGCTGTGAAACAGTCGATTGCGGAATTTCTAACACTTCCTGTAATTGCGTTACATTACATGTTCCACGTTGCATAAGCTCCATTACTAAACGAAGACGTAGTGGATGAGCTAGTGCTCTCAACATTTGTACATCCTCTTCTGAAATACGACAATCAAATTGGTTTTGATTCATAAAGTTCCCCTCATTTTTTCATTTTTATATTTCTCTTTATTTATTTATATATTTGTCTTTATATTTCCTGTTACGACACAACTTTATCAACTTCAAACAATAAAATTATCTTCCTCCTTTTATCAACATACACTTCAGAAAAAATCCATGCTGATTTTGAATATTATACTATACGATATAGTGAAAAGCAAAACATACGGATAGGAATACTTTGCTTCACAAATGCTGTTTTATCAACCTTCTTGTCATATTTTTTCCTTCATACTTCTTCCTGTAATGATATTGTAAGATATTGTTCTTAAATGATATATCATTGTAAAATTGTTTGACCCTTAGCAATAGCTTTGTTACGATAAAAAGAGTGAAATTTTGGTAAGGAGGCTGATTCACAATTAAAAAGTGGTTCCTAATTGGCTTAATTAGTATTGCACTTGGTTGGACAATTATCCATAACTTTGTACTTAAAGATAAAGAAGAACAACATACTACAGCATCTGATCTTCGAATCGGAACAGAAATCGGCAACATTGCACCTAATTTTCTTCTACAAACAATTGATGGGAAAGAAGTTCATCTTTCCGATTATAAAGGAAAAAAGGTGATATTGAATTTTTGGGCAAGTTGGTGTGGCCCATGTAAGATAGAAATGCCTGATATTGAAAAGTTCTATAATGATACAAAAGAAGACAAAATTGAGATTGTTGCTGTAAATGCAACTGCTAGTGAACAAGATCCCGCTCATGTGAAACAATTCCTTCAAGAAAATAAATATACTTTCCCTGTTCTATTAGACACAAAAGGACAAGCAAATGCAACATATCAAATTATGAGTATTCCAACATCCTTTATTCTTGATACAGAAGGAGTTATTCGTTTTAAACATGTAGGACCGATGACATACGAAAATATGAAGGAATACACGAAGAATTTATAAAGTGAAACTTTAATCTTCCTTACTCATTTTTAAATCTTAGGATGGGGTTACTTATACATAGAAGAGTAAAAGAGTGCTCAAAAACAGATGGGCACTCTTTTTGTCCAGTTTATGAACAAAATGTAGCGGATTTTTTACAGATAACACTATTATGGAATAATAATACTTTTTTACGTTGACAATAGTGTTGAAGGAGAATATACTTAGCAATGTAAGTTGATTGTGAATTGTTTCACAAATAATGTGAATTCATTCACATATTATAGATAGGAGTTGTCATTATTATGAGTACTTGGACACAGATTTACGATCCTTTGAACAATATTTGGTTATCAGCACTTGTCGCTGCTCTTCCAATCTTATTTTTTGTTCTTTGTTTAACAGTATTTAAGATCAAAGGATACTTATCAGGACTTTATAGTGTAATTTTAGCAATCATTATTTCCATACTTGTTTACAAAATGCCGGCAACTATGGCGGTATCATCAGCTGCATTTGGAGTAGTAGCTGGATTTTATCCAATTTGTACAATCGTTATCGCAGCAATTTTCCTTTACAAACTAACTGTAAAAACTGAGCAATTTAACGTCATTCGTGATAGCATTTCTAGTATTACAAACGACCGTCGTCTTCAAGTCTTGTTAATCGCTTATTCTTTCGGTGCTTTCTTAGAAGGTGCAGCAGGTTTCGGTGTACCAGTTGCAATTACAGCAGCATTACTTGTAGGTATGGGCTTTAACCCATTAAAAGCAGCTGGTATTTGTTTAGTTGCTAATATTGCCGGCGGTGCGATGGGAGCAATGGGTATTCCAGTTACAGTACCTGCTCAATTAACACAAATAGATCCATTAATTGTTGGTCGTCAAACTGTAACATTATTACCTTTCATTAGCTTTGTACTACCATTCTTACTTGTTGCAATGGTAGATGGTATAAAAGGAATTAAAGAAACTTGGCAAGGTATCATTGTAAGTGGTGGTGCATTTGCTATTACACAATTTGTTGTAACATATTTCCTTGGTGCAGAACTTACTGATATTTTCGCAGCTGTAGTCAGCATGATTGCATTATCATTATTCTTACGTGTATGGCAGCCAAAATCTTCAACACAAGAGAAAGCAAAGAAAAAAGAAAAACCTCATTATACTATGAAACAAATTTTATACGCTTGGTCACCATTTGTATTCTTAACTGCATTTGTAACAATTTTTAACTTAAAAGTAGTAAAAGCTTTATTCGCTCCAAACGGTGCATTAAGTAACTTAATATGGAATATTCAAGTACCTGGCCTGCACAATCACGTGATTAAAACAGCGCCAATTGTTAAAGCAGATACACCATTTGCAGCAATCTTTAAATTAGATGTATTCTCATCAACAACTACTGCTATTGTTCTTGCAATTATTGTATCTTTACTTGTATACCGCGTAAACGGTAAATTAGTAAAAGAATTAGCTATTGAAACATTAAAAGAGTTAAAAGCACCAATTTATACAATTTGTAGCGTAATCGCATTAGCATATGTAACAAACTATTCTGGTATGTCTTCAACTCTTGGATTAGCCTTATCATCTACTGGGAATATATTCCCAATCTTATCTCCGATCTTAGGTTGGATTGGCGTATTCATAACTGGTTCTGTAGTATCCAGCGGCTCTCTATTTGCACCTCTTCAAGCTGTTACAGCCGCTCAAATAAATATCGAGCCTTCTACTCTTGTTGCCTTAAACGTAGTCGGCGGTACAATGGCAAAAATGGTATCACCACAATCAGTTGCTGTAGCTTGCGCGGCAGTTGGAATAGTTGGTAAAGAATCAGAGCTATTTAAAATAACAATGAAATATAGCTTAATCTTCTTAGTAATTATTAGCTTACTGCAACTTAAATCTATATTTTAATATTTTTTAAAATCTGAAAACGATCCCTGACAAAGGGATCGTTTCTTCATTTTCTTTTCTAGACGAAATCATTCGAGATATTTGAATAAAAAATCCTGATACGTGTGTATCAGGATTTTTTATTCTTTAATAACGATGCACCTGCTATTTCAGGATGCGTCATTTCATGTGGATCTAAAATAATATCGAGCTCTTCTTCTGTTAAGACACCATGTTCTAAACAAAGTTCTCGAACTGATTTTCCTGTCGCAATAGCTTCACGAGCAATACGAGAAGCCGCTTCATATCCAATATGAGGGTTCACTGCTGTAATAATCCCAACGCTTTTTTCAACATATTGTTTCAGCAATTCTTCATTCGCAGTAATTCCCTCAATGCAATATTCACGGAATACACGGAATGCATTATTCATAATGCTAATGGATTGAATCAAATTAAAAACTAACACTGGTTCCATTACATTTAATTCTAGCTGCCCTGCTTCCGATGCTAAACAAATTGTATGGTCATTACCAATAACTTGGAATGCCACCTGGTTAATAACTTCTGCCATAACTGGATTTACTTTTCCTGGCATAATAGATGATCCTGGTTGGCGAGCTGGCAATTGAATTTCAGCTAGTCCAACCCTTGGACCAGATGCCATAATGCGTAAGTCATTTGCAATCTTAGACATGTTCATCATACACACTTTCAGCGCTGCTGATACTTCTGTATACGCATCTGTATTTTGCGTTGCATCGACTAAATGCTCTGCACCTACAAGTGGAAAACCACTAAGATTTCGCAAATGATTTACAACTCGCTCAATATAAATAGGATTTGCATTTAACCCTGTTCCAACAGCCGTTGCTCCCATATTTACTTCATATAAGTGTTGACGAGACTGTTTAATTCGCTTTATATCACGCTCAAGTACACGACCATACGCTTCGAATTCTTGACCAAGACGAATTGGAACTGCATCTTGCAAATGAGTACGTCCCATTTTAATCACATGGTCAAATTCTTTTGCTTTATTAGTAAAAGCAAGGTGAAGTTCCTCCATTGTAGCAAGTAACTCTTCCAGCACCATTAACGCTGCAATATGGATTCCTGTTGGAAATGCATCATTTGTTGATTGTGCCATATTTACATGTGTATTGGGACTAATTGTTGCATAATTTCCCTTTTCACACTTCATTCGTTCTAATGCACGGTTTGCAATTACTTCATTTGTATTCATATTAATTGAAGTTCCTGCCCCGCCCTGAATTGGATCTACAATAAACTGATCATGAAATTTTCCATCAACAATTTCCTGCGCAGCTTCTGCAATTTCTTTCCCAATATTTTCTGGTAAATAGCCCGTCTCCATATTTGCAAGTGCTGCCGCTTTTTTCACAATCGCCATAGCAGTAATGAGTGATTTATGAATACGATATCCCGTAATAGGAAAGTTTTCTACCGCACGCAATGTTTGAACACCATAATAAGCTTCATTTGGTACTTCTTTCTCACCTAAAAAATCTTTTTCTATCCGTATGTCTTTCGTTGCTATCATTTTCATCACCTATACTTTTCATTCTACCTCAATAATTTCCAAAGGTTTTTCTATGAAAATATAATTTTAATAAGAGAAATATTTCCATATATTCCTTCACTATACAGCACCCTTTCTGAAAGCGCAAACATTTGAACTTCTCTGCGCATTTTTCATCTATATACATCCATTTTGATTTTCCAGCATATAAGTCGCGGCTATGAAGAACAAAAAGTGACCGCTACTTGTTTGCTCTCTTTGTTTTCACTTGGCATGGGGCAGAAAAAGGATCTGACCGCTTCTATACATGGCCGGATGCTCTCTCCCACCTAAAAAGAAAGGTTTTATGTCGATTTTTCAATGTGTACTTATCTATTCTTCTTTAACATTTAATTAGCTTTCGTTATTTCCACACGTTTAATTTGATGCGTGTCTTTTTCAATAATTTTGAAACTCCAACCACCCGTCTCAATGATGTCTCCTACAACAATTGTTTGTTTTTGCATCATAATCCAACCACCAATGGTATCTACATCATCAGCAACTAAATGTAGGCCAAATAAATCATTCACTTCACTAATCAGTACTTTTCCCTCTACAATCTTACATGTTTCGCTTATATGTTCTATCGGTGGATACTCATCCTCATCATATTCATCCCGAATTTCCCCGACAATTTCCTCTAAAATATCTTCAAGTGTCACGATTCCTGCAGTACCACCGTATTCATCATATAAAATTGCCAGTGGAATGCGTCTTTTCTGCATTTGTAATAATAAATCATGAATTGGAATATTTTCTAACACTTCAATAACAGGTCTTGTATACGGTGTAATAGAACATTCTTCATTTCGACCGCCATCCATATAGCGAATAAATAAATCCTTTACATTAACCATTCCAATAATCTCATCTTTATCCTCTCCAAATACAGGATATCTCGTATATTTTTCTTGTCCAATAATTTTAATATGCGTCTCAAATGGTTCATCTTCATATAAACCAACAATTTCAGTACGCGGGACCATAATCTCTTTCGCGAGCCGATTATCAAATTCAAAAATATTATTTACATATTTAAACTCAGCCTGGTTAATCTCTCCGCTCTCATAACTCTCCGATAAAATAAGCCTTAACTCTTCTTCTGAATGTGCAACTTCATGTTCAGAAGCGGGGGGCAATCCAAATATCCCCGTCACAAGGCGTGCCGATCCGTTTAAAGCCCAAATAAACGGATACATAATCCGATAAAAATAAATAAGTGGCTGAGATAATAACAAGCTAACTTGTTCTGCTTTTTGAATAGCCAATGTTTTAGGTGCAAGTTCACCAATTACAACATGCAAAAATGTAATAACAGCAAATGCAATAATAAATGACACAGTACTAGAAACTACGGGTAAAAGTTCCATTTTCAGAAATAACGGTTCCAATAAATGTTTTATCGTTGGTTCACCTAACCACCCTAATCCTAAAGCTGTAATGGTAATTCCAAGCTGGCAGGCTGATAAATATTCATCTAAATTTGAAATGACTTTCTTTGCTGCGAATGCCCCTCGTTTTTTTTCATCTACGAGCTGATTAATACGACTGCTACGCACCTTTATAATTGCAAATTCAATCGCTACAAAAAAGCCAGTTAACGCAATCAGAACAACGACCATCATTAATTTCACAATCTCCAAAATACCCTTTAGCTTTTCTTAGCTAAAGCTACACCTCCTTTTTAAAAGAAGTTTTATTTTAGTTTCTTCATTTGTAAAAAAGCAAACCTATATAAAATTCCCCAATTTTTACTCCTCATATAATTCTAATGGTAAACAATCAGGGTCTTGGAAAAATACAAACCGTCTTCCTGTTATTTCATCAACACGTATTGGTTCCGTGTCTACTCCGTACCGATTTAGATGTTTTACTGCCTCATCTATATCCGTCACTGCAAATGCTAAGTGTCTAAGACCTGTTGCCTCTGGAAAACTTGGACGCTCTGGCGGGTTTGGAAATGAAAACAATTCAATTTGATATTGTTCTCCTACACATAAATCTAATTTATAGGAATCCCTTTCTTTTCTGTATACTTCATTTACTACTTTAAATCCTAAAATCCTGGTATAGAATTCTTTAGATGTTTTATAGTCAGAACAAATAATTGCAATGTGATGAACTTTAGATATGTTCATTCTTTCACTCATTCCTCTCTTTACTAAACAGGTATATTCTCTCTAGAAATAAAAAACCTATGTAACAGAATCCTCTTTTAGGAGGCCTATTATGAAATTTGTTACTTTCTTTCTCGGTCTTGTTGTTGTTTTTTCCTTGCTTTCATTGCTAGTAATAATAAAAAGCATATTAAATTCAGACCCATTTTCATCATGCTTATTATACAGTTAATTTTGACCTATTTATTATTAAATACCAGAATTGGACTTGTGCTTGTAACAAATGAGTTTGTGGCCATGATATCTTAGCAAACTTGCAAACAGCTTATCTGCACGTACAGTAGGTATCTGTATCCTTTGCAAACTTCTCCTCTATTGATATTATTTCAGGCGCTATAAAAGGATTGAATGAAGAACAAAGAAACGTCGTTGCTCGTTTCAGCTTGAAGTTGTTGTATGGTGCA
This sequence comes from Bacillus sp. AFS098217, assembly GCF_002551815.1. Taxonomy (GTDB): domain Bacteria; phylum Bacillota; class Bacilli; order Bacillales; family Bacillaceae_G; genus Bacillus_A. The sequence continues at coordinate 11,054 of NZ_NVPR01000009.1, read as the reverse complement.
ACACTTGTTAGTATTTTATCCGCAATTATTGTAAGTGTTATGCTCTAAATAGGAAAATTTTAATCCTTTTTTATTCATCCCTTTTGTATACAATAACGAATAGATGTCTCATAAATAATCGAGACATCTATTTTTTATACATGTACAATTCCTTTTATTTAGCGTACAATATCTTTTATGTGTCTCATCTACACATCATAAGAAAATATACAAACTGAAAGATTTAAAGGAGAACATATGATGAAATCCGATGTAGAAAAAAATAACAGAACCTCAAAGAGGCGAATTAAAAACAGACGCCTGCTATGGTTCATTCTCGTTCCATTACTTATCGTAACAATCGGGGGCGGGAGCTATTTCTTCCATATATACAGCAAAGCAAAATCCGTTGTAAACAATGCATACTCCGAGTTAGACCGAGGAGATAAATCCAGTAAACGTGAAAAAGCTGTGAAACCTATGACAGATAATGTCTCTGTTCTCATTATGGGTGTTGATGAGAGTGATATTCGCGAAAAAGACTATGGCAAAGCAACCCGTACAGATGCGCTATTACTTGCCACGATTAATAAAAACGACAAATCAGTAAAACTTGTTAGTATTCCACGCGACTCTCGTGTCTATATTAAATCCCGTAATAAACAAGATAAAATTACACACGCTCATGTATTTGGCGGTGTTGATAGTACAATTGATACAGTGGAGAACTTTTTAAATGTTCCTGTTGATTATTATGTTAAATTTAACTTTAAATCATTTATAAAAATCGTTGATTCTCTTGGTGGCATCGATGTAGACGTTCCAGTTGAATTTACAGAACAAAACAGTAAAGACGAGCCAGATGCTATCCATCTAAAAAAAGGACGCCAACATTTAAATGGTGAGGAAGCACTTGCTTTAGCAAGAACTCGTCACATTGATAGCGACTATATGCGTGGTCAGCGCCAGGAGCTTGTTTTAGAAGCCATTGCTCAAAAAGCGCTATCCATCAATTCCATTAATAAAATTGGTGACTTATTAGATGCTGTTGATCATGATCTAAAAACAAACCTGGATTTTGATGACATGATGACTATTACAACAAATTTAATGGGCTCAAATTTAAAGTTGGACAAGCTTCAAGTAAAAGGTTCCGATAAATATATAGATGGTATCTATTACTACATTCCTGATGAAAAGAGTGTTCACGATATATCTACCACATTACAGCAACATCTCGATGTTACGAATAAAAGTGAGCACAAAAAATTATAACAAAAAGGCTGCTGGAGAATTCTAGCAGCCTTTTTATTATAATTTTCATCCCATCTCCCCTTATTTCCCTTCGCAAATAACGACAAAAAGTGACAATTGTTACAAAAATGTAACAATCTTTATATATTTATTACACTTCAAGTGAAAATAATAGTATACTAGTACATACCTAATACTATTTGCATCATTATTATATGAAAAACAGAATACATATAAATTTATACATTAATTTCGGGGGGGCATTAAATGAAACTACGCACGTTACTTATCGGTTCTGCCGTTGCTGGTGGGCTATTGCTTTGTGCAGGTGGAATTAGTGGTTATCAATACGTATCGAAATTAAATACACAACTAGATACGACTGTACTACCACATACTACATTTGAAGGTATTTCTCTTGATGGAAAGAGCAAAAAAGAAGTTCAAGAAATTATTCAACAAAAAGTAGATGAGCTAAACAAAAAATCTCTCAACTACATATTCCAAGACGATACACAAGCCTATACATGGAAAGACCTAGGTGTAGAATATAAAGAAAAAGATATTGTTGAAAACATTTTTAAAGAACAAAAAGGCAATATTATGGATCGCTATAAAATACGAAAGCAAGCTGAAAGTGGCGAACTAAAACGCGACTATAAATTGAAACCGCAGTTAAATACAGCTGCTTATGAAGCTTTTATAAAAGACAAATATAATGAAACCTTAAAAAAGCCTGTTAATGCTGAATTAAGTGTCTCAGGAACAACTGTAAACATTAGTCAAAGTCAAAATGGTGAAAAAATTGATAAAGAAAAATTAGCGGACTTAACTAAGCAAGCAATTACTGCTGGTACACAAGATATTACGCTCCCGATTGCCTCAATAAAGCCCGAGCGCTCTACAGAGGACGTGCAAAATATGGGTATTACACAAGTGATTGCTGAGTATTCCACTCCTATGGCTGGGCGAAACGGAAGTCAATCCTTTAATGTAAATAAAGCTGCTAATACTTTAAGCGGAGTAATTGTAGCACCTGATGAAACATTTAGTTTCAATGAACGAGTTGGTATTACAGATGCAGCACATGGTTATAAATCCGCCGCTGTATACTTACAGGGAAAAGTTGTACAAAGCGCTGGTGGCGGTGTTTGTCAAGTGAGTAGTACGCTATATGGGGCTGCATTACGTGCTGATTTAGGAGTTGTCGCTCGGAGTAATCACTCTATGCCCGTTCATTATTTACCACTTGGGCAAGATGCTGCTGTAGCAGATTATGGGCCTGATTTAAAATTCAAAAATAATACTGGCAAATATATTTACATTCAAGCAGTTTCTAATGGTAGTAGCATCACTACCCGTATTTTCGGCACACCAACTGGAAAAGATGTGGAAGTTTCATCCAAAGTAATTAGTGATACTGGGAATAACATCACTGCTGTCACATATAAGAAAGTAACAAAAGACGGTGAAGTCATTTCAAATGGTCAAATTTCAAAAAGTGTATATAAAAAGGCGGGATGATTCACGCCTTTTTATTTTGCAATAATTGTATAAATTTCTCTATATGATCTTTCGTTTCTTCTAAAGACCATATGCGCTTTCCATGCTTAGCAGCTAATACACACCCTTTTTCCCATGCTTCCTTCTCCTGCATATGTGATAATTCATGCTCTAACTTCCCAATGGCTTCTCGTTCCTCTTGTTCTAAAAACTCTGTCATTACATCTACTATTTCTTCTTCATGCACACTTAACGTACAATATGCTTTAAAGAAATATTGTAGTGTTGGATACATGCTACTCCTCCTTTCTTATTTATCCCGCTATTCACGGGTAATAATACCCCACTGATTCAAGTTCTACTTATCTGACGGATAGGAAGTAATAATCTTAAATCCTAATGATCCTGATTTATCCTTTGCTAAAACAGTAACTGTATTCACAAGCTTGTCTTGTACACTCATATTTTTCTTTAATACTGCTTTCCCAACAGGAAATGAATGTTTTGTATTTAGCACAAGACGATTTTCTTTGGAATTCTTTAACCACTTCTCAATTTCCTGCTCGTGTTGCTTTAAACTATCTTTTACAGCTTTTGTTGCTGTTTCTTTATCGTAATATGTACTTGCAGCTGATACGTTATCTGTACGTAATCTTTCCTTTAACTGTTCTTCTGTCTTTCCAACATGTTTTTCTATCGTATGACCGTTTTTCGGTGGACCTTCCATTTCATCTAAAATATTGTCACTAATTTTTTCTACTGATGCTGAGTTGCTCTCTTTTAAATCCGCTTTTTTCTGTTCTTTTCCCGCACAACCACTTAAAATAAGGATCATTACAAGTAACGCACTAAGGAAAATACTACCTAATCGTTTCATCATATCACCTCTTTCATGATTATCATCATAACTTCAGCAAAAGTCAATTTCCCATAAAAAAACGTGTAGAATTACAAAATCCCACACGTTCTTTATATAAAAATTTCACTTATACAATATCATACCCTTGCTCTTCAATTGCATCCTTTAACTGTTCTACATTTACTTTTGCTTCATCGTATTCAACTTCTACTATACCTGCCTGCAATTCAACTGCTACGCTGTTTACACCAGCTAGTTCTTGCAATGCATTTGTCACAGCCATTTTACAATGATTACATGTCATACCTTGTACATTTAATGTTACAGTCATTTTGAATTCCTCCTCAATTATAAATCTTTTATTTATTATTAGTAGTACAACTTATAATAAGTTGCATTACCTTAAAAACCTATCCTCAATTTATATTTTCACACGCTTCAGCCGAAGAGCATTTGTTACAACGGAAACAGAACTAAATGCCATCGCTGCTCCGGCTACCCAAGGCTCTAATAAGCCACTTGCTGCAATCGGTATACCAATTGCGTTATAGAATAAAGCCCAGAATAAATTTTGACGAATATTTTTCATTGTTTTTTTACTTAAATCAATCGCTTGTGGAATGTGTCCTAAGTCGCCTCCAACTAATGTAACATCAGCTGCTTCAATTGCTACATCCGCTCCTGTTCCAATTGCCATTCCAATATCCGCTTTTGCTAATGCTGGCGCATCATTGATTCCATCTCCAACCATCGCTACGCACTTACCTTGCTGCTGTAATTGTTCCACAATATTCGCCTTTTGCTCCGGTAATACTTCTGCATAAACATGCTCAATACCCACCTGCTTTGCAATTGCTTCCGCAGTTCGGTTATTATCACCTGTTACCATATAGACATCAATTCCAGCAGATTTCATCGCATGAATGGCTTCTTTTGAACTTTCTTTTATCGTATCCGCCACAGAAATCATTCCTGCAAATTGATCTGCAATCGCTACAAGCATAACTGTTTCTCCATCAGCTTCCTGCTTGCTCATCACTTCTTCATACTCCGCTATATGAATACTGTGTTTGCTCATTAATTTTCGTGTTCCAATAATAACTGACTTACCTTCTATACGAGCTTCTATCCCATGTCCAGGTACTGCCCGAAAATCTTCTACAGATAATAAAGTAATTCCTTTTTGCTTTCCATATTCTACAATCGCAGATGCCAATGGATGTTCTGAAACATTTTCTGCTGACGTAACAAATGTTAACATATCATCCTGCAAACTCATAACATTCGTCACTTCCGGTTTTCCTTTTGTAACAGTTCCTGTTTTATCTAGTAAAACCGCATTAACTTTATGTGTTGCTTCTAAATACTCTCCACCTTTAAAGAGAATACCTTTTTCTGCTCCTTTTCCAGTGCCAACCATAATAGATGTTGGTGTTGCTAAACCAAGTGCACAAGGACAAGCAATTACTAATACTGCTATCGCAACTTCAAGTGATTGCGGTAAATTTTGTTGTGTAATCGCGAAATACCAAATGAAAAAAGCAATTGCCGCAACACCTACCACTATCGGAACAAATATACCAGAAATTGTATCTGCCATACGCTGAATTGGCGCTTTGGATCCTTGGGCTTCTTCGACAATTTTAATAATATTTGCAAGTGCTGTATCTTTCCCAATTTTTTCAGCACGCATTGTTAACGTACCGTTCTTATTAATGGTTGCGCCTATTACAGCATCTCCAGATTGCTTTTCCACAGGAATAGATTCACCTGTAATCATCGCTTCATCAACCGAGGATGTACCTGATAACACTATACCGTCTACAGGTATTTTTCCGCCCGGTTTTACAACAATTGTATCGCCAATGACAACACTTTCAATTGGAATTAACATTTCATTTCCATCACGGATAACCAATGCTTCTTTTGCTTGCAAATTTAATAATTTTGAAATCGCTTCTGTTGTTCTTCCTTTCGCAACTGATTCAAAATATTTTCCGACCAGAATGAGCGTAATAAGTACTGCACTTGTTTCAAAATAAAGCTGCGGTGAGTACGATGGATTCTGTAATGTTTTCAATCCTTCATATAGGCTATAAAAATATGCCGCTGATGTACCAAGTACAACAAGTACATCCATATTCGCACTCTTATTTCGTAACGAGCGATATGCCCCAACATAAAATTGAGAACCTATATAAAATTGTACTGGTGTTGCAAATAATAATTGTACCCACGGGTTCATTAAAAAGTGTGGCATCGGTAGCCCAATTTCAAAGGGCATATGTGACATCATTGTATAAAGAAGTGGTAATGATAACAGAATAGAAAGAAACAGCTGCTTTCGTTTCCCTTTTAATTGCTCTTCTTTTTTATTAGACCCCGATTTTTCTTGAAGCTTACCTTTATATCCCAATTTCGTTATTTTTTCTAAAATAGTTTCTATTGTAATAAGGCCATCTTTATATACGACTGTTGCAGTGTTCATCGCTAGATTAACAGTAATATTTTCGATCCCTTCCATTTTACGAATCACTTTTTCAATACGATTTGAACACGCAGCACATGTCATTCCTTCAATATCTAAATTTATTTTTTTCGTTCGAACTTCATATCCTAATTTCTCAATACGATTTGTAATCGCCTCTACAGTTTGCTCATCTTCATCATATTGAACAGTTGCTTGTTCCATCGCTAAATTCACATTTGCTTTTACACCATCTAGTTTATTTAACACCTTCTCAATCCGCGCAGAACAAGCGGAACACGTCATTCCATCAATACCAACTGTTATTTGTTTTGTTTTACTCATACAGTCCATCTCCTCCCTATTTCGAGAACTGTTTGATGACTTTCATTAACTCTTGGATAGATGCATCTCCATCACCTTCTTGAATCGCTTTAGCTACACAATGATTTGTGTGACGCTCTAACAATGAAAAACCAACTTTATTTAACGCTGCTTGCACCGCAGAAACTTGAATAAGTACATCTACACAATAGCGATTGTCTTCAACCATCTTTTGAATACCCCGAACTTGACCTTCAATTCTTCTTAAACGTTTTACAACTTTCTCAATTTCTTCATCCGTTCTTGGAACCATCTTTTCGTGATTTGAACAATGCCCCACCAATATACCCCCTCTCATGTATACATTATACCCGTAAGGGGTATTTAATTACAAGTTTTTACGATTAAATTTTTATAAAAATCCATACTTGTCTATATTCTCTAAATGTGGTGTAATGCTAAAAAAGATAAAGGATAAAACTACATGCAAGAAATAATTCGAGATTTACTTACAGAGCATTACACAATTGCAATTCCACTCAGCATCCTATTCAATATCATTATTAGCTTACTTGGGGTTATCCCAAGCATATTTTTAACTGCAATTAACATACAGCTTTTCGGATTAACAGACGGAACAATTATCTCGATCACAGGTGAGGCATTAGGCGCAATTGTTTCATTTTATTTCTATCGACTAGGGCTTCAAAAATTTACCCATAACAAAATGAACCATTATCCAAAAGCAGAGCGTCTTCTTTATGTACAAGGCAAAGAAGCATTTTTGCTCGTTCTATCATTTCGACTTGTTCCATTCATTCCATCAGGCATCGTCACCTTATTTGCAGCTTTAGGAAAAATGTCATTATTCTCTTTCAGCATTGCAAGTACAATTGGTAAAATACCAGCACTACTCATCGAAGTATATTCGGCATACTATGTCATGAACGGAACAAGTGAAGTAAAGTGGATTATAGCAATTGCCGGTTGTATTGGATTATTGTATATATGGAAAAAGCAGAAGAAAAAATAAAAAAAGGAGCAATTTGCTCCTTTTTTTATTTATTTCACACCAACTGCATCGTAGGATTGCTTCACCGCTGTAGCTTCTGCCGAATTTGCACCATATAAATCCGCTGCCGCTTGGACTAAACCAGCGCGAGCTTGACTAAATGTAGTAGATTCAGTGAAATATTGTGTATTTGCACGATAATAGATTGCTCCTAGCTTATCTTTACCAATACCATTCACAGTTACACCAGAATGTGTACCACCATTCGCTAGTAAATAAGCCGCTTTATTAATAATTCCGCTGTTCGTATGAACACCACCGTTATCGCTAGAACCAGTGTAACGCTTAGAATAATGATCTGGATCACCATACTTTGTTGGATCACTCATGGAACGAAGTGCATCCCCTGCTTTACCTGGTGTATAAATGTCTTCTCCGATTTCCCAATCTGGATTACGATTATCATAGTATTCTACTAATGTACCAAAAATATCAGAAACCGCTTCATTTAACGCACCTGACTCATTTTGATAAATTAAATTTGAACTATTTTCTGTAACAGCATGCGTTAATTCATGTCCAATTACATCAACTCCGCCAGATAATGAAGTAAATGTAACTCCATCACCATCTCCATATACCATTTGTGAACCGTTCCAGAAAGCATTATTGTAATTGCTTCCGTAGTGGACCGTTGATTTTAACGGAGCCCCTGCATCATTAATAGAATTGCGATTAAATGTATTTTTATAGTAATCATATGTTACACCTGCATAATAATGAGCATCTACTGCAGCTGCATCATATTTTGCATTGAAAATATTATCTGTATCAGCCCACAACGTTCCAGGTAGTGTGGATCTATTTTTCGCATCATATGTGAAGATTTGTGCTCCACGTGTATTATCTTGTAAGTAATAAGTGGAGCCAGACAATGTAGTATTAATCGATTTCGCATCCCCTAATACACCTGTACCTGTCCCAACTTTATTTGTTCCCGTTACAGGTTTAACAACCGCCTTCGCATCTTGCCTTACAGCATCTTGCTTAATTGGTGATTTATCCTCACCTGTTACATGATCAATTGTATTGTATTTATTTAATACTTTACCGCTATCTGCCTCAATGAAATAATAATAGTTTCCTGGTTTTGGATCTAGGAAGTTCAATTTTACAACATATGCATATGTTGTATCCTCACCATTTTGGTACACATATAAGTCCGCTGTTGGTTCTACCTCATACTTCGGTGTGAAACCTAAATCTTGTTGTGCAATTTCAATCGCTTTTTTGCCTTCAATCTTATTCTTATTTTTTAGTTTTTCTTTCTTGTCTAAATCTGGTGCAACCGTTCCAGATAATACTTTTAATGAACCATCTTTGCTCACATGTGCTAGTTGAGTAGATCCCCATACAGGTGTCCCTTCGTATACTTGTTGCATACGCACCACTGTTGAATCAGTTACAGCATCCTTTTTCACTTGTTTCACTTTAAAGGAATCCTCAGCACTCTTTTCCCCTAACTTATACTCTTGCTTCGCCGTATTTAAATAATCAAACACAACCGATTCTGCTTTCTTTCCAGTTGCCCCAGTTAAATCACCCGAAATAAACTCAGGTGACTGTACTGCTTCATTGTACTTTTTTGTAGAGAGCACATTCTTTGAATCTGCGAATGCAGAGCTTGCCCCTCCAAATGTTGTAACTGCCATCCCTGCCGCTAACACCAATGCTAAACTCTTCTTTTTCATATAACCTTCCCCCTAATAAAAATTTTTTTTGAAAAAGAGTAGTTTTATATTAGCATTAAGTTTCTAATATTAATATATTGAAAATTCAAATAATTTATTTCTCAAGTTTTGTAGAATTTTGGGGAACAACTATTGAGAAAGGCCCTTTCTGTTTGGAAAGGGCCTTTCTCAATGTTATTATAAGTTTACTGATTGAGACGAATTAACTTCTTGACCATAATTATCTGGTTTCCAAGCATACTGCACGTCGAATACTACCGCTAACATCGTCATAATCACAAATGTTCCTAAGATTATCTTTTTCATACTATAATTCCTCCCTCTTCTTCTAACAGCATAATTGCTAATTTATAATATCGATTACTTTCTTGAAATTCCAACAACCCTTCGAAGTATTCAGCAAGTTCTAAATACACCTTCTTTAAATCTTTAATATTCTTTTCAGCTTTAAAAAAAGGTAACGCTTCTGTCTCTAAAAACTTCTTATAAACTTCTGTTTTCTCAAAATATTTATACTGAAGAATCAATAATAAATACAATAAACTTTTATATCTATCATCTTTTCTAGCAGCGGAAATTCCCTTTTCAATCCATCCTCGCGCTTCCTCAAATTCTTTTAACTGGACACATTGCAAAGAAATTTCATACATAACATCAATATAGTTTAAATCTTCTTCCTTTTTATACTGCATGCATTTTAAATAATATTCCTTCGCCTTCGCATAATTATTTTGACGATAATATAAATACCCAATATTATTTAAAGCAATTGACATAATATTATCTTTATCCGCGAAAGAATTTGCCTCTCTTAAAATATGATTGTAAATTTCCATAGCTTCACTATACTGTTTTTTTCGTATATAACTAAAAGCGATTAAAAGTTGACAATTAATTACATGCCTAAACTTATACTCATTTCGAAACCCTTCTAACGCAACATTAGCGAAATACAGTGTCATATGATCAATTTCCATCTGACTATACGTAAGCGCCAAATTATAATAAATTCCAGTTTCATAGTACCCTTGTTCTTTCGCCATAGATTCTGTGTCTAATAGGTACTCCAGCGCCTGTTTATATTTATACTGCATGCAGTATAATAGCGCCTTACTATACGTATACAACAACTTCTGAAATGGTGAATACTTCTTATACATCTTCTTCAACTTCTCTAGTTCTTCTTCAAGTGCCGGGAGATCCCTTTTCATAATTAAATACCGGGTATAAAGAAGGTTATAATAATTTATAATTTCAAAATCTAAAACATGCTTCATTTCATCTTGTAATTCTTTGTAGATGCGTTCAACCTGTTCCTTATCCAAATGAACCAACGCATTTAACCACTCATCCAACTTCTCTTTTACTTCTTCTTCTACATCTCTCAAATCCGACACAGCAATCTCTAACCTCGCGCAGAGTAGCTGCACAATTTCCTCCGATGCTTCTATCTTTCCATTTTCAATCTTACTTAAATATGAGACGGAACAAATGCCCTGACATAATTCTTCTTGTGTCATTTTTTGCTGTAGCCTTTTATAAAAAACTTGTTTTCCAATTTTCTCTAGCGATTGTTGCATTGTCCTCCTCCATTCTTATTTACCCTCACTACTTTAATAATACATAAAACTAAAGAAAATATAAATTAATAAATTTAAATTTTCTAAAAAATATCCGGTGATTCATTTCATTCTCCCCTAAACTACTAAATTTCTTACCTATATAAATCCATTTTAATTTTTCGACATCTAAATCCTTGCCATGCAGAATAAGAAGTAACCTACACTCGTTTATTCTTTCGGTTTTTGCCTCGTATGTGGCAGAAAAAGGCTCTGACCGCTTCTATGCATGGCCAGATGCTCTCTCCCACCTAAAAAAAGGGGGTTATGTCAGTATTTTAATTGA
>NZ_NVPR01000008.1 GCF_002551815.1 Bacillus sp. AFS098217 | reverse complement strand
TAAAATGGATTTATATAAAAGGGAGTCATTTGCTTGAAGAAGATTTTTAAAGTGATTTTCATATTGGTTTTAATAGTAGCAGGTGGTCTCGCTGTATTTTTAGCGTATATGACAATTACAGATGTGGAACCAGCTGTTGCTACTGAAGTAAAGGTGGAGAATAATAAAGCGAGAGTATTAAAGCAGGGGAATGATTTTAAAGTTACTACATTTAATATTGGATATGCTGGTTTAGATAAAGATCAAGATTTCTTTATGGACGGAGGAGAGGGATCACGTTCTAGTAGTAAAGGACAAACAGAGACGAATTTAAAAAATATGCTTTCTTTTTTACAGAGAGAGGATGCTGATTTTGCATTATTACAAGAAGTAGATGTAAAAGCGTTGCGATCATTCGACATAAATGAATATGAAGTATTTAAACAAGGTTTGCCAAATTACGCATCATCATTTGGCTATAATTATAACGTACAGTGGGTCCCTGTTCCTTTGGCAAAACCAATGGGCTATGTTGAGGCGGGACTAGGAACATTCTCTAAATATACGATTCAAAAAGCAGCAAGATTTCAGCTTCCAGGAATAGAGCCTTGGCCGAAGCAGTTGTTTGATTTAGATCGAGCGATTGTTGAACATAAAATTCCTGTTGATAATGGCAAATATGTAAGACTTGTAAACTTACATTTATCGGCTTATGATGAAGGCGGAAAAATAAGAAGACAACAAGTGGATTATTTAAAACAATATATGAACAAACACTATCAAAACGGTGATTACGTAATATTAGGTGGAGATTGGAATCAGTTAGTTTCTAATGTTCAATTACAGGATCCTAATTTTTTAAAAGTATGGCCTGAGTGGTTAGTAGAGCTGCCAAAAGATTTTACAGATGGTGGGTTCAAATGGGCAGTAGATTCGTCAGTTTGGACAGTAAGGGATGATGCTAAGAAATATGTAGAAGGCGAAAACTTTGTGACCATTATTGATGGGTTTTTGGTTTCACCAAATGTCGAAATTGTAAATGTACAAGGAAAAGATTTGAAGTTTGAAAATAGTGATCATAATCCAGTGAGTGCTGTGTTCAAATTGAAATAACTGCTATATATACATCAACTAANNGAGCAAACGAGTGTAGGTTACTTTTTATTCTGCATAGCAGGGAATTTAGGTGCCGAACAATTAAAATGGATTTATATAAGTATATGATGAGGAAAGCGAGATTCAGTAAATGGAATGGCTAAAAAATGTTTTTCTCATCTTGAGAAAGAATCACAAAAAAATCATTTGCCCCTTTTTTGTATATTTTGTGCTGAGTGAGGGTTTTGAATGAAATCAATTGCTTTTCTCTTCATTATCTGTCAATCTTAAGGAGATAAAATACTTCAAAGAAAGAAATGTATAGGTGACGAACATGATTGAAATAAAGGCTTCTACACTTAGTGATGGAGAATTCAATAGGGGAGTATTTGCGACGCGTGATATAAAAAAAGGAGAACTTCTACATGAAGCGCCAGTTATCGCTTATCCGAATGAGGAACATCAATTTATAGAGAAAACATTACTTGCTGACTACGCATTTGAGTATGGCATAAATCATACCGCAATCCTTTTAGGATACGGTATGCTGTTTAACCATGCTTATAAACCGAATGCGACGTATGAAATTAACTTTGATAATCATACATTTGACTTTTATGCTTACACGGATATAAAAGCAGGAGAAGAGATACTCATCAATTATAATGGTGATGTGGATGATGATGAACTATTATGGTTTGATAGGGAAAAAGAGGAAAACGATAAATAGTATGTGATAGGAAAAGAGCACATTCGATTGAATGTGCTCTTTTGTATGGAACAAAAAAAATTGAAACCAAACTGTCCCGCTATCTATCTAATAAATGAAAGGAGGGGATACGATGGATGAAATAAAATTAGTCAAAAAGGCAAGAAAAGGTGACGATGCAGCTTTCGAACAGCTTATTAGTTTATATCAAGACCAGTTGTATCGGACTGCTTATCTATATGTACAGAATAAAGAAGATGCACTGGACGTTGTACAAGAAACAGTTTATAAAGCGTATTTATCCATAGAGCAATTAAAGAAACCGAACTATTTTTTGACATGGTTGACACGTATTCTTATACATAATGCTTATCAGCTATTAGGTGAAAAGAAAAAAGTGAAGAAGATAGAGGACGGAAGAGAAGCAAATACATATGGTGAGGTACCGAACAAACTACATCAAATTGAGCAAAATATTGATTTGCAGGAAGCGATTCAAAGGTTGGATGAAAATTATCAAACGGTAATCATTTTATATTATTATTATGATCTTCCGATTAATCGAATTGCTTGGCAAATGAATATACCGGAGGGAACAGTCAAAACGTATTTGCATCGGGCAAGAAAATCTCTAAAAAAATTATTAGGGGGGAGTGATGAGGATTGGATAAGCAGTGGTTTGATGACGAAGTAAATAAAATTGATGTTCCGAAACAAGAATTGAATCTGGCTATACAAAAAGGTATTACTAAGGCAAAGGCAGAAAAACCAGTCAAAAAGATATATAGGAAAAGAAAAATTGCTTTGTTAACTGTAGCTTCAATCTGTGTAGGGGTACTAGGCTCAGGATTTGTATTTCCACAAATGACTCGTGTATTAGCGGAAGTTCCGATTATTGGGAAAATCTATTCGCATTTTCATGATTCAATTGGTCAAAATCTGTCAGCAAGTAAGCTTGTAACCGAACTAAATCAGCAAGCGGTAAGCAATGGAATTAGTGTAACGATGAACAGTGTGTATTATGATGGTGGTAGAATTGGGATTACATTTAAAGTAGATAATCCAGACGAAGTAGAGATAAAGAATACTTTTGCCAATAGTTTTTACTATGATTTTAAACTAGTTGATGGAAGTCCGAAATGGGGGCGTGCAGCTTCATTTGATGGGAAAATAACAAAAGACGGTTGGTTCGGGAATATTCATATTGATTATCCAGAAAAAGAGCTTCCTCAAAATACAACATTACCAATTACCATTACGTCTATCGGAGACACAAAAGGGATTTGGAAATTTGATATTCCAGTACAACAATTGGAGAATAAAATGATTCATCCTCAGCAATCCGTAAGTAGTGAAGATAAAGAACATACATTTAACTTTGAAAAGATTACAGTTGGAAAAGGATCCGTTGCGATTGACTATAAAGCCATTTATCCACTTATAGGAGAAAATGATTTAGCGAGAATCGGAAAAGTGACTGATGATAAGGGACATGAAATCGATTTTAAAACGTCAGGTATTGAATTTGGTAGGGAAAAAGTAGGGAATCAGATAGAGTCTGATGAGCGATCTATTTTTGGGAAAATTCCAGAGAACGCAGAATTTATTACACTGCATCCAAATGTGAGGTTGTCTGAAAAGCCATCTATTCAGTCTTTAAATCAAAAGACACCATTTGAAATACAAAGTACTCGTAGTGATTTAAAGATTGTCGTAAATAAAATTCAACATAAAAAACAGCGATTAATCGTACAGTACACACTTCAAAATGCCGATACAAAACGTAATTCTATGGATGAGTTGATAAATCGTGGTGAAATTATGAATTTAATTGATTCTTCGTATGTAGATGAGGAATTTGCACCAATTGGTCATGTTGTAAAGGGAAGCGATGTAAAAGTATTAAATAAGGAGAAATTACAGTTTCAAGCGACATTTAAGTTGGATGGGGAATATGGTGTAAAGAATTTTAGTCTAAAAAATTATGTGCTAGAAGTAGAAATGTCACCATATCATCCTGAAAAACCATTACCGCCAGTTAAAATTCAATTAAAATAATCTAAAAAAGGATGCCCTTAACATATAAGGAGGCATCCTTTTATATTACAATGGTCTTACAGTTTTGTAATATCTATTTTTGATATGACAAAATATAGACATTCTTATCAGTTTGAAAAGTTCCATCTTTAAACATATTTTTTCACATTGACATGCGATATAATAGAATTTTGTAAAGGAAAAGATTAAGTTTAGTTTTTTTCTATATAAATCCATTTTAATGTTTCGGCATCTAAATCCTTGCGATGCAGAATAAAAAGTAACATATACTCGTTTACTCTTTCTGTTTTTACTTCGCATGTGGCAGAAAAAGGCACTGACCGCTTCTATGCATGGCCAGATGCTCTCTTCCACCTAAAAAGAGAGGTTTTATGTCGGTTTTTTAATTGATGTATATATATCTTAAACTTGGCTATATTGGAAAATTTTTGAAGGTAAAGTTTTCTTCTCGATTTTTTGATAAGATAGAGAGAGAAACTATCTTACTAAACTATTCAGGTAATCTATGTGGTGGCCGATTACCTACTTATTTTCAGCATGGCATTACATATAGTGCAGTGAATGAATTTGTAAGCGAAATGGAAGAGAATAAGAGAAATAGTTTTAAGAATGCTGGAACTGTTGAGAGGATAGGCCATTAATTATTAATAGAAATAGAGGAATCATAGAATGAATATGCAGGAAGTATATAAATATTTACGTACAATATTACCAGAAGGACATGTGAAGCAAGATGAAATGCTAAAGGATCATACGCATATAAAAGTAGGAGGAAAAGCAGATGTGTTTGTTATACCTACTACTTATACTGAAATTCAGCAAGTGGTACAGTATGCGAATATAAACAACATTCCAATTACGTTTTTAGGAAATGGCTCTAATGTCATTATAAAAGACGGTGGTATTCGTGGAATCATATTGAGTTTGACTCATATAACGGATATTACTGTGAATGAGCAAACAATTGTGGCACAAAGTGGTGCTGCTATTATTGATGTTTCAAGAACGGCGCTAGAGCATTCTTTAACGGGGCTTGAATTTGCTTGTGGTATACCAGGGTCAGTTGGCGGAGCATTATATATGAATGCAGGTGCGTATGGTGGCGAAGTTGCATATGTATTAACAAAAGCGGTTGTTATGACAAAAGAGGGAGAGTTGCTTACTCTTTCAAAAGACGACTTTGATTTCGGATATCGTAAAAGTACATTTGCGAATAACCATTACATTATACTTGAGGGTACATTTGAACTTGAGAAGGGTGTATATGCAGAGATTAAAGAAAAGATGGATGATTTAACGTATAAAAGAGAATCGAAGCAGCCATTAGAATACCCTTCATGCGGTAGTGTCTTCAAGCGTCCGCCTAACCACTTTGCTGGTAAGTTGATTCAAGATTCTGGATTACAAGGAAAGAGAATTGGTGGTGTAGAAGTTTCCGTAAAACATGCTGGGTTTATGGTGAATGTTGATAATGGAACAGCGCAAGACTATATCGATTTAATTCATTTTGTTCAAAAAACTGTTCAAGAGAAATTCGATGTTACGTTAGAAAGAGAAGTAAGAATTATTGGAGAAGACTTAGTATAATTTTTAAAGCAGTAGGTGTTTATTTTAAAAGTTATAAAAGTGTTATTGAAATATTATTTGTGGATGTAAGGTTACAATGAAAGCTGGAATAAATAGAGTATGAACCCTTTCAAACGTTTGATCTTCATAGGATTTTAATTAGTGAAGGATAGGTTTATTCTTCACTTTATTTTTGTGGTATAACAAAAAAGAAAATGTGAATATTTTCAAAACATTTTTCTGTAGAATTGACAATAAAATTTTAATTCACTATAATGACTATAATCTAATATATCAAATACGTTGAAAGAGCCCAGTAGCAGTTTGTCACTGTTATCGAGAAAGCTAGGGGTTGATGGAACCTAGCACAAACAAACTTGTGAATTACACTCTGGAGTATCTTAGGTAATGCTAAGCGGAGTAGCAATCGATACTATTGCTAAGAGTGGCATAAATAGGAGAATGGATACTATTTGTGCAATCTGGGTGGTAACACGGTTAAAAATCGTCCCTATGTCTAGTGTAGACATGGGGACTTTTTGTATTCTTGCTAATTTGAGGTAAGAAAAATTAAAAAACTAAAGGAGCTGGAAAGATATGAACATCATTGATGAATTGGAATGGCGTGACGCCATTAATCAACAAACAGACGCAGAAGGATTACGCAAACTAGTAGAAGAGAAAAAGATTTCCTTGTACTGTGGTGTAGATCCAACTGGTGACAGCATGCATATTGGACATTTGATTCCGTTTATGATGATGAAACGATTCCAATTAGCTGGACATCATCCAGTTATCTTAATTGGTGGAGCAACAGGAACAATTGGAGATCCAAGTGGACGACAAACAGAGCGTCAGCTGCAAACATTAGAACAAGTACAACATAATGTTGACGCATTAACAGCACAAATGAAAAAATTATTCGACTTTGGCGGCAATAGTGAAGTGAAAATGGTAAATAACTACGACTGGACACATCAAATCAACATTATCGAATTTTTACGTGACTACGGTAAAAACTTTAGTGTAAATAGTATGTTAGCAAAAGATATTGTAGCAAGTCGTTTAGATACTGGTATTTCATTCACAGAATTCACATACCAAATTCTACAATCCATGGACTTCCACCACTTATACAAAGAAGAAGGCGTACAATTACAAATTGGTGGTAGTGACCAATGGGGTAACATTACAAGTGGTTTAGATTTAATTCGCAGATTAGAAGGACCGGAAGCAAAAGTATTTGGCCTAACAATTCCGTTATTATTAAAATCTGATGGGACGAAATTTGGTAAAACAGCAGGAGGAGCAATTTGGTTAGATCCTGAAAAAACAACACCATTTGAATTCTACCAGTTTTGGGTAAACGCTGATGATCGTGATGTAATGAAATACTTGAAATTCTTTACATTCTTAACGAAGGATGTAATCGATGAATTAGCAGTTAAAGTTCAAACAGAACCTCATAAACGTGAAGCGCAAAAAGTATTAGCAGAAGAAATGACGAAATTTGTTCATGGTGAGAATGCATTTTTACAAGCAGTAAAAATTACACAGGCGTTATTTAGTGGAGATATTAAATCATTAACTGCGGATGAAATCGAACAAGGCTTTAAAGATATGCCAACTTTCCAAGCTGCAAAGGAAACAAAAAATATCGTTGAATGGTTAGTGGATTTAGGGATTGAACCTTCTAGACGTCAAGCAAGGGAAGATATTAATAATGGAGCAATCTTAATGAATGGAGATAAAGTAACGGATGTAAATACAGATGTTACGGTGGAAAATTCATTTGATGGAAGATTTATTATTATTCGTAAAGGGAAAAAGAATTACAGCTTGGTGAAATTAGGAGAATAAATTCTAGTAGAGAGTGGAAGCGAGGAATTTAATTATGCTTTCATCTTGGGAAAGATCATTAGAATTAGCATATTTTAATCACCGTGTGATAACAGAAATTAATAAAACACAGCAAGTAAATTGGCTATTGGTAGATTTGGGATTAGAAAATGTAAACGAGGAAGAAATTAATGAGAAATTAGATCAAATGTTAATTGCTTTCAATCGTCTATTTAAGTATAAGTCTGTAAAGCAAGTTCATCTAGGGTATTTTCGGATGCTGGATATTTTGAAAAAAGGAGACAGGTATCATCCGAGAATTCATATTCTTGTTCCAATGATAAAAAGTTATTTTCAAGGGAGATACTATATTAAGCGCGATAGTTGGAGTTCTTTGTGGAGCAGGGCATTAGGAATGGAGCAAGGTTTATATGTGAAGGTAAAAGTAATGAAAGCGAAAGAAGATCGATGTGAAATTCCTTATGAGAAATTGTTAAATTTTCGTGAACAGGAAAGTGAACCTTCTTTTCGAGAAAGTAAAATAATGACATCTAGACGTTTAATTGGATATAGTAAATTGTTAAAAAATGTAACGGATCAATTAATGGGTAGGAATAATTTCCATTTTGATATGGATAAATTCTGTATAGATGATTCAGTTGCAAGTCATGCGTTTATCAATATGCTACAATGGTACCCAGGGCTAAGAGAAGAGGAGAAAAATCCTCTTGTAAAATAACTTTTTAAAAGAAGAGTGAAAAAGGTTCACTCTTCTTTTTTTGTACTTATTTATTGTTCTGAATGAATAAAAATGCATAATAATATATAATTATGCACTTCTGTTTTATGAATCAAAGGTTTAACGCTTTAGCGGATAAAAGCGTTAAACCTTTGATGCTTTAAATAAAAAGTTTTTAATAAAACTCAATAAACACTGTTATAACAACGTTTATTTGGATGTTGACAAAACAAAAACGCAGGAGTAAACTGACATCGTAAGTTGATTTGTGTAATTGTTCACAAATTGGATCTTATGTTTTTTTACTAGTTTTTTAGAGAAGAAATGATTATTTTATGAATATTATTCTGTTGGCTAGTTTGATGGAAAGCGAAGGGATGTATTCTGCAAAATAATAAAACCTTTAAAGAAAAGGAGGATTTGATAGATCTACAAAGTTTAGAGCAGATAGTTTGTTTTAATACACTAGTTTTCAAAAAAATGTATTTCCTTTGAAAATTAGCGTATTAGTTCAGTTCATATATCTGCGGTAATGGATTCTATAAAAATTAAATAAAGGAAAGAAGGATATAGTTATGGCCAAGACAAAAAAATTAACGCTTTTTGGGTTAATTGGTATTACGATGGCATTCTTTGGCACTGTACGTAGTGTACCGACACTTGCTATTACAGGGTGGACGCAAATTTTCTATATGTTAATTGCTGCAGTTGTATTTGCTCTCCCTATTGCACTAATGTCAGCTGAGCTTTCGACAGGATTTCCTGAAGAGGGTGGACCACAAGTTTGGGTTAGAAATGCATTAGGAGAAAAATGGGGATTTGTTACCTCATGGTTATTATGGGTTCAAATGTTTTTCGGGATGGTAATGGTTTCGTCAACTGTTGGTGTTCTATTCGGTTACGTTATTAATAAACCAGAACTCTCTTCAAACAACTACTTTATTTTTGCCGTAATCTTAATTTCATACTGGGGTGTGACTTTACTAAACCTTAAGTTTGATATGGTAAAAATCGCAGGTAACTGGGGCGCTGTTATTGGTGTATATATTCCATTTGTTATTCTCGTAGTTCTAGGTGTTATCTATATGATTAAAAATGGAATTCAGCCAAATAGTTACTTAGGGAATTTTAAACCAAGTGATTTAATACCTAATTTAAAAGATTTAGGAAGCTTAGCGTATTTATCAGGGATTATCTTTATTTTTGCGGGGGTAGAGATCTCATCTGTACATGCAAATAATATTGAAAATCCGAAACGCAACTATCCAGTTGCTGTTATCGCTTCTGTTGTTTTACTAGTAATCTTTAATATTATCGCTGGTTTAACAGTTTCTAACGCAGTACCACGCGGTCATTTAGAGTTAGCTAATATTACACAACCATACTTGATTTTCTGTGAAGATTTAGGAATTCCATCTATCTTTGTTAACATCATTTCATTAATGATTTTAATTGGTGTTTTAGTACAGCTAAGTGCATGGGTACTTGGACCAAGTAAATCTATGATTAAAGTGGCAGAGGAAGGGAATTTACCTAAGTTTTTCCAAAAGAGAACGGAGAAAGGCATTCCAATCACGTTTGTAATGATCCAAGCAATCGTTATTTCGTTAGTATCTTTCTTATATGTAGTCGTTCCGGATGTTAATAGTGCATTCTTAATTATTACAATCACAACAACGATTCTATATTGTATCGTATATGCTTTAATTGCGATTTCAGCAATTCGCTTACGCTATAACATGCCTGATGTTAAGAGACCATTTAGATTAGGTAGTAAAGGAAATGGATTAATGTGGTTTATATCTATTGTCTCAATGATAGGTATTGTACTTACAATTATTGTAAGTCTAATTCCGCCATCCATTTTAAAACCAAGTCAGTATACTGGTTACGTAGTTTATCAAGTAGCCGCTACAGTAGTTATGATTGGAATTGCTCTTATTATTAACAAATGTAAGAAACCAGAGTGGAAGAAAGAAAATCATACAGAAGAATGTTTAAAACAAGCTAACTAAAATTAAAAATTCCTTATATTAACATAAATTAATTGAAAATGGAGGAAATGAAAATGAAATACGAAATGCCAGAAATTAATTTAAAAGCGTTATTCTTAGGAGATAAAGGTGAAAATGTAGATTTATTTAAAGAATTATTAGTAAAAATGGTAGATGAGCATGTTGGTTGGAGACAAAACTATATGCCGCAAGATTTACCGGTGATTACACCTCAAGATAGAAGCTCTAAAAATTTCCAAGAAACTGCAGATCATATGCGCAGTGTGTTCAACGTATTATCTTCTAAATTACGTACGAACTCTTTACCTTGGCATACTGCTGGCCGTTTCTGGGGACATATGAACTCTGAAACATTAATGCCTTCTATCATCGCTTATACAGCAGCAATGTTATGGAATGGTAATAACGTAGCATATGAATCTTCACCAGGTACTTCTCAAATGGAAGAAGAAGTGGGACATGAATTTGCTGCACTTATGAGCTATAAAAAAGGTGAAAGCTGGGGACATATTTGCGCAGATGGTTCTATTGCTAACCTAGAGGGCTTATGGTATGCACGTAATATGAAATCCTTACCACTTGCAATTAAAGAAGTAGCTCCTGAATTTGTTGCAGGTAAATCTGAATGGGAATTACTGAATATGTCTACAGAAGAAATTCTAGATATTTTAGATCAAATTCCTGAACAAATTGATGAAATTAAAGCTCACTCTGCACGCAGTGGTAAAAACCTACAAAAATTAGGTAAATGGTTAATTCCACAAACAAAACATTATTCTTGGTTAAAAGCTGCTGATATTATCGGTGTTGGTCTTGATTGTGTAGAGCAAGTAGATGTTGATGACAACTATCGTATGGACATTAATAAATTAGAAGAAAAAATTCGCGAACTAGCAGCTGAGCAAATTCCTGTTCTAGGTGTTGTTGGGGTTATTGGTACAACAGAAGAAGGTCAAATAGATCGCATTGATAAAATGGTAGAACTTCGTGAAAAATTAGCAGAAGAAGGCATCTATTTCTACATTCACGTAGACGCGGCTTATGGTGGTTATGCTCGTTCTATTTTCTTAGATGAAAATAACGAATTTATCGAATGGGACCAAATCGAAGAAGTGTACGCAAAACACAACATCTTCACTGAAAAATGTGAATGGTTAACAAAAGAAGTTTATCATTCATTTAAAGCAATGAACCAAGCAGAAACAATTACAATTGATCCACACAAAATGGGATATATTCCTTACTCTGCAGGCGGTATTGTTATTAAAGATATTAGAATGCGCGATGTTATTTCTTACTTTGCAACTTATGTATTCGAAAAAGGTGCAGATATTCCAGCATTATTAGGTGCATATATTCTTGAAGGTTCTAAAGCAGGTGCAACTGCAGCTGCAGTTTGGACAGCTCATCAAGTATTGCCGTTAAATGTAACTGGTTATGGTAAATTAATTGGTGCAAGTATCGAAGGAGCTTATCGTTTCTATGACTTCTTAAGTGATAAAGAATTTAAAGTTGGCGATAAAACAATTCGTGTGTATCCATTAACAAAACCTGACTTTAACATGGTTGACTACGTATTTAATGAAGAAGGTAATACAGACTTAGAAAAAATGAACAAATTAAATCATGATTTCTTCGATCACGCTTCTTATGTTAAAGGTGGATTATATAGTAATGAGTTTATTACATCTCATACTGACTTTGCTATTCCTGACTACGGTAACAGCCCACTTCCATTCGTGAAGAGTCTTGGATTTAGCGAAGGAGAATGGGATCGCGAAGGCAAAGTAACGGTGCTTCGTGCTTGTGCATTATCTCCATATGCTCATGATAAAGATGTATTTGAAGAATATGCTGTTAAGCTAGAAAAAGCAATTCAAGATAAACTTGAAGCAATCTACAATGAAGTAAAATAAGTTTAGTAGAAAACCATTTTAATAGTATGAATGCATAACGTTAAAAATCCGTTATGCATTCATCTTTATATATAATTGATCTTATTGATTTAAGTAAGATCAATTGAGGAGTGAAAACGTGATGGTAAAAAAAGTATTAACGATAGCAGGTTCAGATTCAAGTGGAGGAGCAGGATTACAGGCGGATCTGAAAACATTTGAAGAGTATGGTACGTTTGGCCTAACTGCCATTACAACAATCGTCACAATGGATCCGGATAATAACTGGCATCATCATGTTCATCCGATTGATAAGGAACTTGTACAAGCGCAATTGAAAACAATTTTTTCCGGCGGCAAATTAGATGCGATGAAAACAGGAATGCTTGGATCTATAGAGATGATTGAGCTCGTAAGTGATGTAATTGAAACATATGAGATGCAAAATGTTGTAATTGATCCGGTTATGGTTTGTAAAGGAGAAAACGAACCACTGCATCCTGAAAATGGACTTGCCATGCGTGATCTTCTTTTACCAAAGGCAACAATTGTCACACCAAATTTATTTGAAGCAGGCCAGTTATCTGGAATGTCAAATGTAAAAACGGTAAATGATATGAAAGAAGCGGCAAAGAGAATTATCGATTTTGGTGCTGAAAATGTTGTAATAAAAGGTGGAAAATCTCTAGCGGATCATAAGGCAATCGATTTACTTTATGATGGAACAGAGTTTGTACTTTATGAAGTCGAGAAAATTCATACGAATTGCAACCATGGCGCTGGGTGTACTTTTGCAGCAGCAATTACAGCTGGACTAGCTAAAGGACTTTCGGTGAAAGAAGCCGTGGCGAAGGCGAAGGACTTCACGACAGAGGGAATTAAAAGGGGATTTGATTTTAATACATTTGTTGGTCCAGTTTGGCACGGTGCATACAATAAAGCTGAGTTGCGTTAACTGTTATATATTTTTAGGTAAATAAAATTAGGGCATAAACATCCATTGGCATGATTTGTAAGTAATATATACTCATCCAAAGTATTGTTTATGCCCTTTTGCGGTTTATATCGCTATCTTGGGTCAGTAAGCCCCCGCCTCAAGATATAGAGAGAAGCGAGGAAGATAGGCAGGGGACGGAAAAAGCTCATTGATGAAAGTTTCGCTTTATTTCCATTGATTCTTTTTCAATATAGTGTTTAGATATTGAATGTGCAATTGTTCACAAATATTAATAGTAAATGGATGAGTTGATAGAACCCTATAACAATTCAAATGATAAGGAGTTTATGAAAATGAAAAGAGATGTAACACTTAAAGAAAGTATCTTTCTTTTAGTTGTTTTATTAGCAATTATAGGAACTTGTATTATTGGTTTAAGTTTACCTCCACAAGTGCCTATTTTAATTGCTATAGGAATTGTTGTGCTATTTGCAAGAGTGAAAGGTGTTTCTTGGGATACAATCCATAAAGGGATTCAGAATGGAATTTTACCAGGCCTAATTCCTATTATTATATTTATGTTAATTGGAATTTTAATTAGTGTTTGGATCGCGGCAGGAACAATTCCGACTATCATGATTTATGGATTCCAGATTTTATCCGCAAAATTCTTTT
Organism: Bacillus sp. AFS098217; assembly: GCF_002551815.1. Classification (GTDB taxonomy): domain Bacteria; phylum Bacillota; class Bacilli; order Bacillales; family Bacillaceae_G; genus Bacillus_A. The sequence continues at coordinate 8,788 of NZ_NVPR01000008.1, read as the reverse complement.
TACCTTCTGTTTTTGTGATATGTGCACTTGTAGGTGTAATGGTAGGTAGCTCATTTACAACCATTTCTACTGTAGGTATTGCATTTTTAGGAATGGGGCAAATGATGGGGTTAAACCCAGCGATGATTGCGGGGGCCATTATATCAGGTGCTTTCTTAGGAAATAATATTTCACCGCTATCTGATACAACGAACTTAGCTGCTGCTATTGCAGAAGTAGATTTATTTGAACATATTCGTAGCATGATGCGGACAATTATTCCAGCCTTTGCTATAACTCTTATCTTTTTTATATTTGTGGGACATGGAGCATCGGTATCGGCGGGAAATGAAATAGAAGAACTGATTCATACACTCCATTCATCTTTTACTATTTCAATCTTTACATTAATTCCAGTACTCGTATTATTTTTGTGTGCAATAAAAAAAGTGCCAGCTATTCCGACATTATTAATGAGTATAACAATGACCATTGTGATTTGTTACATTTACCATCCGCATACTAGCTTTGGCCAAATTGCTGCCCTTATGCAAGATGGATTTGTTTCTAAAACGGGTGTGAAAAATGTAGATTTGCTACTTACACGCGGGGGAATGCAAAGTATGATGTGGTCTGTTTCTCTCATTCTTCTTGCTTTAACACTTGGTGGACTATTAGTAGAAGTGAAAATTATTGAAAAGCTAATTTCCAAAATTTCAAGCATGGTAAGTGCAAAAGGAAATTTAATGTTAATGACTGCACTCAGTTCTATTGGTATTAACATTCTTTTAGGTGAGCAGTATTTGTCAGTGATTTTGCCAGGTGAAGCATTTAAATCACAGTTTGAGGCAATTCATTTAGATCCTAAAAATTTATCAGGAATTTTAGCGAATGCCGGCGCTGCGGTCAATCCATTAGTTCCATGGGGAGTAAGTGGTGTGTTTATTACTGGTACGCTTGGTGTTTCTACATTGCAATATTTGCCATTCGCTGTATTTTGTTTAGTAGTTCCAGTCCTTCATGTTATTTTTGGTTTTATAGGGGATGGAAAGCGTCAATTAGGAGAACAAAGAAAAGTTAGTTAACATATTTGTTGGTGAAAAATGTAAATAAAAAAAGCTGGTAAATACCAGCTTTTTTTATTTGAAAGCATGTTTTTTTGGAGGGGACATATTTTAGACAAAAAATCGCCATGAATATGTAATAGTGGTGCTTATCTCAAAAATAAAAAATAGTGATATAATATCTTATGCCCTTTAAAGTGTTAATAAGGTTTAAATATAAATAAATTTCCTTATTGGATTATTTTTCCAATATATTTTAAGGGTGTGATCTTTAAAGAAACATGTAATAGTGCTATTCATTTTGTGAGAAATTTTATATTTGAGAGTCGATTACGTACAGATTTAGAGTATATGTATTTTATATAGAGGGAAATGAAATGGACATATTTAATCCTAGTAGAAGATAAAATAAACGTTGATGTAAGAAATAAGGTTATTGTGGCGCAGCGACTACTCTAATAAAAATGGAGGTAGGCATATGCTAATAGATAAATTACGTGGAAAAGATCTAGATGAGTTTTTTGAAGTGATTTTAGCATTGGAAACTGTAGATGAGTGTTATAGTTTTTTTGATGATTTATGTACAGTGAATGAGATGAAGACAATATTCCAAAGATTTAAAGTGGCTAAAATGCTCTATAATAACAATACGTATCATGAAATTGAAGTAGAGACAGGAGCTAGTACAGCTACAATTTCCCGTGTGAAAAGATCTTTAAACTATGGGAATGATATGTATGATGTTATTTTTACAAGAATGAAGGAAAAGTAATTTTCAATAGTTGATATTTAACTAAGTGAAGTTTTAAATGTATATATACATCAATTAAAAAACCGACATAAACCCCCTCTTTTTAGGTGGGAGAGAGCATTTGGCCGTGCATAGAAGCGGTCAGGGCCTTTTTCTGCCACATGCGAAGTAAAAACAGAAAAAACAAACGAGTGTAGGCTACTTTTTATTCTGTATAGCAGGGGTTTAGGTGTCGAGAAATTAAAATGGATTTATATAGATTTCATTTGAATAGAGTAAACTTTGTAAAAGCGAGGGAGTTCTCCCTTGCTTTTATTATTGTCTTAGAAATTGAAGATGAAGATTCTATACACAATTTCGTCATAATAAAGTCAGTATATTAAGAATATGGAAGAGGTGTATCTGGCTTTCATGCCGAATAAAAATATATAGATGACTACGGATAAAAAAAAGCCCAAATCATGGTGAAACATGATTTGGGCCAGCATTTGGATTAGTAAGCTAAGCTGAATAATCCTTTAATGTGTGATAAGTAACGAACGTTACTTGCTTCTTTCATTAATGATGCTGGTAAGCCTTTAAGTGGAGTTGAGCTTGCTCCAATTGTAGCAACAGCATCTTTACGTCCTAGACTTGCAAGTGTTCCAGAGTTTACTGGTGCGAACTCTTCGAATGCTTTGCCCTCTAGTGCTGCGTATAAGTTGTATCCAATTAACTCACCCATTTGCCAAGCGATCTGTGCAGTTGGTGGGTATGGACGGCCTTCTGGACCGAAGACAACAGCGCTGTCTCCAGCAACGAATACGTCTTTGTGAGAAGTAGATTGTAGGTATGCATCAACTGTTGCACGACCACGGTTTACTTCAAGACCTGATTCACCGATTAATGGGTTACCTTGTACGCCGCCTGTCCAAACAAATGTGTTAGCAACGATTTTTTGACCGTCTTTTAAGTCGATTTCATTGCCAGCAACGTTTGTTACAGGAAGACCTGTTAAGAATGTAACACCGCGTGCTTCTAAGCTAGTAGTTGCACGTTCAATTAAATGGTCAGGTAATACTGGAAGGATTTTTGGACCTGCTTCAACAAGAAGTAATTTTACTTCTTTAGGATTTACGCCGTGGCTTTTTGCAAGTTTAGGCATAATGTCAGCAAGCTCACCAACTAGCTCAACGCCAGTTAATCCGCCACCACCGATTAAGATTGTAGCATCAGCTTCGTTTTTCGTTTTAGCGTATTCACGAATACGGTCTTCAACGTGTTTGTAGATTTTGTTTGCATCAGCAGCAGATTTTAATACCATGCTGTTTTCTTCTAGTCCTGGAATACCGAAGTAAGCAGTTTTACTTCCTAAAGCAACTACAAGTGCATCGTAAGATAAAGTAGTGCCACCAGCTAGTTTAATTTCTTTGCTATCAACTGAGAATGACTCAACTGTTGCAATTTTAAGATCGATGTCTTTGCCTTTGAAAAGTTTTTCAAGTGGCATTGCAACTGCTTGCTCAGAAACGTTACCTGCTGCAAGGCGGTGTAGTTCAGTGATGATTTGGTGTGTTGGGTATTGGTTGATCACTGTAACTTGTGCCTCTGATTTGCTGTAATATTTACGTACATTTAAAGCGGCTAGAAGTCCGCCATAACCAGCGCCTAAGATGACAATTTGTTTTGACATAGTATGATATCCCCCGTCTTTACTAATTGTTGTTATAAGATAAATTATTTATTATTGCGTTCTGCACTAATTTGAAGATAAGCGTTTACAAAGCGGAACATTTTTTGTGCTTGTGGATCTTTTAGTAATTTTAACAGACCGAAAAGACCAATAACTTCAGTGCTTGCTTCTGCACGATCTTTTGCTTCGATAGCAGTTGCTGCCACGCATTTCACTGTATCTTTTACAGGTTCTACAAGCTCTTGGATTGCACCAACAGTGTCGCTTTTTAATACTTCGTCAGTAGCAACAGTTTGAGCAAAGTCATAAGACTTAGTTAGAATGTTAACAAGCTCAGTTAATTTTGGAAGCTGTTCTACTAGTGTAGTTAATGACTCTTGTACCTCAGGTTTTAACAACTGATCAAGTACATCAAGTTGTCCTTGGCTAGCAGAAATTTGTAAAGTTTCTTGTTCAGGCTTTGTTTGAGTGATAGTTTCTGGCATCTCCAATTCTCCTTTACGATAACAATACTCTTATTTTTTTGGGAATAAACATCCCCATGTAGCAGGTAAGAGGCAGCAAAAATTTGCAAAACTTTATACAAAGCTTCACAAAACGCAATAAAATGCTTTTAAATTTATGATTACAAGTAGAAGGCAATCATAAATCCAAAACCATAATTTCTTACCTATTATTTATGAACTTGTCCGATACATGGCTTGTCCGGATAATGGAAAGTTCCTTTATCGGAAAGTGTATATAATATATATCCTTTATTATATACTATATGCACCCAGGTTAACATAAAAATGATCCCTAATTATTTGACCTTTAGTCCGTAACCTAGTACTGACAAGGGAAGAAAGCATATATTTTATTTTACGGTTACTTAAAATGTACTTAATTATAGAGAAAAAAAGGAAAAAATGAGAAAAAAGTGTTTGTTTTTCCCTTTTTTTAATTAATAAAATAAGATATGGAACAAGTGGAAGAGAAGAGTGCAAGCAGATTTGTGCTCTTCTTTTTGTTCATTGAAGACTAAATATTCAAATAAAATATTTACTCTGTATATTAAATAGGATATCTTAAATTTGTAATATGAAATTTTCTTAGGGAGGCATATATGAATAATCATCGTACAAATCATTTCCGTATGTTAATTGTTACTGCACTATTTGCTGCTATTATTGGTATTTTAGCTCAAGTTACAATCCCTCTGCCGCTTGTTCCGATAACAGGACAAACGCTAGCAATTGGGCTCACTGCTACAATTTTAGGTTCGCGCTATGGCACTTTATCGGTATTGTTATATGTTTTAATTGGTGCTACTGGAATTCCTGTTTATGCAGGGTTTAGTGGAGGGTTATCTGTTTTATTTGGTCCCACAGGAGGATTCTTATTAGCATTTATTCCAACAGCGTTTTTAATTGGGCTTTTAACAGAAAAGATGAAACTTACATTTTGGAATTCATTATTAGCAAATATTTTAGGAATGCTTGTAACATTAACAATCGGGACTGTATTTCTAAAGTATGTGGCTTCCCTAGGTTGGCAAGCAGCTTTCATGGGTGGTTTTGTTCCTTTCTTAATTGTAGGTGTGATAAAGGCTGCGTTAGCGGCGTGGATTGGAATCAAAGTGCGTGGAGCATTAGTGCGCTCGAATTTACTTCTTCAAGAAAGTTAAATAATTTTGACGCCAAAAAGCGTAGGCATAGCCTATGCTTTTTTATTTTGCAGGAATCTAAGTGAATGTCATGCATAAAAAATTTTGCTAACTAAATACTATACAGTAGTAAATTTGTTATTTTATAAGGGGTTGTAAACATGAATATAAAACAATCGTTTAAACTATTGGTTGCTTTTTTGAGTGTTTTATTTGTATTTACGAACTTATTATTTCCACTTCAAAAAGCATTCGCAGAAGTAATGGATCATACAAAGTACGAAATGGATTGGAGCTATAGTAAGGCAAAAAAGAGACCAATCCGAACAGAACTTATCAAAACAGCGGATGGAAAAATTGCCTTTTGTTTGAATGTAGATTTGAAATCACCAAGTGGTCAAGATTTACCTGAGATAGGTAAGGTGGATATTGCTGTATACCGCGTATTGTTAAATGGATACCCGCAAAAGAGTCCACAAGAATTAGGGGTTTCTGATTGGAGAGAAGCGCATTATGCGACGCAGCTTGCTGTGTGGAATGCGCTGAAACAAATAGATGTTAATGAATTAGATTTTCGTAATAAAAATGTAGAGAGATTAACGAAAGATATTGTCGCAAAAGCGAATAGTAGTGAAGAAGTACAGGAAATTACGATGAGTGTTTTGCCGTCAGAAAAACAAGAGGCAGTACTAAAAGATGAGTTTTTCGAAACAGGTTTATATACAGTACAAACAAACGCGAAAAGCGGCACATACAAAATACAAGCAACGGGTGCACCTCAAGGCGTAAAGTTTGTAAACGAAAAAGGCGAAGCAAAAACGGAATTTAATGTAGGTGAAAAGTTCCGTATTTTAATTCCGAAAGAGACGCCATCTGGTGAATTTAGCTTTAAAGTATCGGGGAACTTAACGAAATTACAAGGGATTTCGTATAAGGGAACACCGAAAGTTCAAGATGCGGTAGTTCTATTAGAGCGCAGTGAAGAGAAAACAAGCCCAGAATTAGCGGTAAGCTGGAAAAAGGCTGGTGTACCACAGAAACCGAATAAACCTTCTACACCATATAAAAGATAAAGAAGCACTGGCAAGCGCCAGTGCTTCTTTATTACTCAGCTTCAGAAACAACTGTGAAGCGTTCGTTTATATGTTTTGGATTTTCAATTTCATCAAGTGCAGCTATAGCGAAGTCTTCGTAACTTACATAGCTATCACCTTTTGTGTTAACAAGAAGGTGATCTTTACCTGTTTTGTAAGAGCCAGTACGTTTTCCTAATGCGAATAGTGCAGAAGGACTGATAAATGTCCAGGTAATATCATTTGTTTGTTGTAAGATTTCTAGATTTTTCCCTTGGTTTTGAGCAGTCGCAAGGTACTCATTTGGGAAACCTGGCGTTTCGAATACGCGTGTTGTTTTTTCCTCATCTACAAATAAACTTCCGGCACCGCCAACAACAAGTAATTTTGTATGAGGTGCGCCTTTCATTGCTTCAATTAATACGTTTCCTGCATCTACGTGAAGGTGTTCTTGACCTGCTGGAGCACCAAATGCGTTCACAACTACATCAAATGCTTGAAGATCGTTAGCGGTAAGATTGAATATGTCTTTTGCTAAAACTTTTACATTGCCTTCTGTAATTTTTGCAGCGTTTCTTACGATTGCAGTTACTTCATGCCCGCGATCTAACGCTTCTTTTAAGATGCGACTTCCAGCTTTTCCGCTTGCTCCGATAATTCCGATTTTCATAAGGAATCCCTCCAAAATTTTTATGAAATAAATAGTAAGATGTATGTCTGAAAATGAATAGATATCTTTACATCAAGTTGTTTATCGCCTTGTTGTAACCATTATAGTTACAAGTTTTGTTTTTTGTCAATTGTTTTGTTTAGAAAACAAATTCATGTTTTATCATTTTTAAAATAAAAAAGTCGTTTGTTCTCAAATATTACATACTCATGTCATAAAATCTAACGCATGGAAGTTATATCCTGTCGAAAATTGTTGATTTTTGAGTATTTTTTGAATATAATTCAACTTATGGAAAAAGAAAGGGAGGGTTTCAATATATGGTTAGCATCTTAGAAAAGTTCGTTGGGGTAACGAATAATATTCTTTGGTCTTATATTCTGATTGCAATGTTAATAGGCTTAGGTCTTTATTTTTCTTTTAAATTGAAGTTTGTACAAATTCGCCATTTAGGGGAAATGGTACGATTAATGAGTGATGGTTTAACTGGAAAGACGCGTAAGAAGGGTAGTGTATCTTCTTTCCAAGCTTTCTGTATGAGTTCGGCAGCCCGCATTGGGATTGGTAACTTAGCAGGTGTGGCATTAGCGATTTCTATGGGAGGCCCTGGAGCAGTATTTTGGATGTGGTTAATTGCTATTATTGGGGCATCTTCAAGCTTTGTAGAAAGTACACTTGCACAAATTTATAAAACAAAAGATGGCAGTGGATTCCGTGGTGGCCCTGCTTATTATATGGAAAAAGGTTTAAATAAACGTTGGATGGGAATTTGGTTTTCTATTCTTATCACAATTAGTTACGGTTTAATTTTTAATTCAGTACAGGCGAATACAGTTACATTAGCATTTAAAAATGCTTTCGGTTTAGAGCGTTACATTGTAGGGATTGTACTAGCTGGATTAATTGCAGTTATTATTTTTGGCGGTGTTAAGAGTATTGCACGCATGTCAGAAATGATTGTTCCGCCAATGGCAATTATTTACATTGCAGTAGCTATCTTTGTTGTTATTAAAAATTTCTATTTACTACCAGATGTCTTTACTGAAATCTTTAAAGGTGCGTTTGGTTTAGATTCAGCTATAGGTGGCGGTATTGGAGCGGCAATGAAGTATGGTATTCAGCGCGGATTATTTGCGAATGAAGCAGGTATGGGTAGTGCGCCAAACGCGGCTGCAACAGCAGATGTAACACACCCAGCTAAACAAGGATTTATTCAAACAATTGGAGTTTTAGTAGACACATTCTTAGTATGTACATCAACAGCATTTATCGTACTATGTTCTGGAGCATATAAGGCAACGAATTTAGAAGGAATTGAATTAACGCAAAAGGCGCTAAGCTCACAAATTGGACCATGGGCAAGTAGCTTCTTAGCAATTATTATTTTCTTATTTGCGTTCAGTTCACTTCTAGGAAACTACTACTATGGTGAAACGAATATTGAATTTATTAAGAAAAGTAAGGCATGGCTAACAGTCTATCGTATTGCCGTAGTCGGAATGGTTATGTTTGGCTCTGTTGCAACGCTTCAAGTTGTTTGGAATATGGCAGACTTATTTATGGGGTTAATGGTAATCACAAACTTAATTGCAATTACATTACTTGGTAAATTTGCATATGCTGCCTTGGCAGACTATGTAAAACAAAAGAAGCAAGGAAAAGATCCAGTATTCCGTGCAAGCTCTATTCCAGGGTTAAAGAATACAGAGTGCTGGGAAGATTCTGTGGTAATAAAAGAAAAAGAAGAACAAGCTGTATAATAAGGAGAGAGCATCAGAGCGAATCTGATGCTCTTTTTTATATACAGCAAACCCCCTCTTTTTAGGAGGGAGAGAGGATCTGGCCATGCATAGAAGCGGTCAGGGCCTGTTTCTGCCACATGCGAAGTAAAAGTAGAAAGAACGAGAGTAGGATATTTTTTATTCTGCATAGCA
>NZ_NVPR01000007.1:0-2500 GCF_002551815.1 Bacillus sp. AFS098217 | reverse complement strand
CGATAGTGAACCAGTACCGTGAGGGAAAGGTGAAAAGCACCCCGGAAGGGGAGTGAAAGAGATCCTGAAACCGTGTGCCTACAAATAGTCAGAGCCCGTTAACGGGTGATGGCGTGCCTTTTGTAGAATGAACCGGCGAGTTACGATCCCGTGCGAGGTTAAGCTGAAGAGGCGGAGCCGTAGCGAAAGCGAGTCTGAATAGGGCGTTTAGTACGTGGTCGTAGACCCGAAACCAGGTGATCTACCCATGTCCAGGGTGAAGTTCAGGTAACACTGAATGGAGGCCCGAACCCACGCACGTTGAAAAGTGCGGGGATGAGGTGTGGGTAGCGGAGAAATTCCAATCGAACCTGGAGATAGCTGGTTCTCCCCGAAATAGCTTTAGGGCTAGCCTCAAGTGTAAGAGTCTTGGAGGTAGAGCACTGATTGAACTAGGGGTCCTCATCGGATTACCGAATTCAGTCAAACTCCGAATGCCAATGACTTATCCTTGGGAGTCAGACTGCGAGTGATAAGATCCGTAGTCAAAAGGGAAACAGCCCAGACCGCCAGCTAAGGTCCCAAAGTGTGTATTAAGTGGAAAAGGATGTGGAGTTGCTTAGACAACTAGGATGTTGGCTTAGAAGCAGCCACCATTTAAAGAGTGCGTAATAGCTCACTAGTCGAGTGACTCTGCGCCGAAAATGTACCGGGGCTAAATACACCACCGAAGCTGCGGATTGATACCTATGGTATCAGTGGTAGGGGAGCGTTCTAAGGACAGTGAAGTCAGACCGGAAGGACTGGTGGAGTGCTTAGAAGTGAGAATGCCGGTATGAGTAGCGAAAGACGGGTGAGAATCCCGTCCACCGAATGCCTAAGGTTTCCTGAGGAAGGCTCGTCCGCTCAGGGTTAGTCAGGACCTAAGCCGAGGCCGACAGGCGTAGGCGATGGACAACAGGTTGATATTCCTGTACCACCTCTTTATCGTTTGAGCAATGGAGGGACGCAGAAGGATAGAAGAAGCGTGCGATTGGTTGTGCACGTCCAAGCAGTTAGGCTGGTAAGTAGGCAAATCCGCTTACCGTGAAGGCTGAGCTGTGATGGGGAAGCTCCTTATGGAGCGAAGTCTTTGATTCCCCGCTGCCAAGAAAAGCTTCTAGCGAGATAAAAGGTGCCTGTACCGCAAACCGACACAGGTAGGCGAGGAGAGAATCCTAAGGTGTGCGAGAGAACTCTGGTTAAGGAACTCGGCAAAATGACCCCGTAACTTCGGGAGAAGGGGTGCTTTCTTAACGGAAAGCCGCAGTGAATAGGCCCAAGCGACTGTTTAGCAAAAACACAGGTCTCTGCGAAGCCGTAAGGCGAAGTATAGGGGCTGACACCTGCCCGGTGCTGGAAGGTTAAGGAGAGGGGTTAGCGCAAGCGAAGCTCTGAACTGAAGCCCCAGTAAACGGCGGCCGTAACTATAACGGTCCTAAGGTAGCGAAATTCCTTGTCGGGTAAGTTCCGACCCGCACGAAAGGTGTAACGATTTGGGCACTGTCTCAACCAGAGACTCGGTGAAATTATAGTACCTGTGAAGATGCAGGTTACCCGCGACAGGACGGAAAGACCCCGTGGAGCTTTACTGTAGCCTGATATTGAATTTTGGTACAGCTTGTACAGGATAGGCGGGAGCCTTTGAAGCCGGAGCGCTAGCTTCGGTGGAGGCGCTGGTGGGATACCGCCCTGGCTGTATTGAAATTCTAACCTACGGGTCTTATCGACCCGAGAGACAGTGTCAGGTGGGCAGTTTGACTGGGGCGGTCGCCTCCTAAAGTGTAACGGAGGCGCCCAAAGGTTCCCTCAGAATGGTTGGAAATCATTCGTAGAGTGCAAAGGCATAAGGGAGCTTGACTGCGAGACCTACAAGTCGAGCAGGGACGAAAGTCGGGCTTAGTGATCCGGTGGTTCCGCATGGAAGGGCCATCGCTCAACGGATAAAAGCTACCCCGGGGATAACAGGCTTATCTCCCCCAAGAGTCCACATCGACGGGGAGGTTTGGCACCTCGATGTCGGCTCATCGCATCCTGGGGCTGTAGTCGGTCCCAAGGGTTGGGCTGTTCGCCCATTAAAGCGGTACGCGAGCTGGGTTCAGAACGTCGTGAGACAGTTCGGTCCCTATCCGTCGTGGGCGTAGGAAATTTGAGAGGAGCTGTCCTTAGTACGAGAGGACCGGGATGGACGCACCGCTGGTGTACCAGTTGTTCTGCCAAGGGCATAGCTGGGTAGCTATGTGCGGAAGGGATAAGTGCTGAAAGCATCTAAGCATGAAGCCCCCCTCAAGATGAGATTTCCCATAGCGTAAGCTAGTAAGATCCCTGAAAGATGATCAGGTTGATAGGTTCGAGGTGGAAGCATGGTGACATGTGGAGCTGACGAATACTAATAGATCGAGGACTTAACCATATAATATGAAGCAAGTGTTATCTAGTTTTGAGAGAACATAAAAAAATTATTGACTTTTTTAATCAATTA
>NZ_NVPR01000006.1 GCF_002551815.1 Bacillus sp. AFS098217 | reverse complement strand
TAAGTCCCCATCGCTAATTTTACGCGAAGTAACAACTAATTTTTTCAAAGGTTTTGTAATAGAAAGCGTCACGAAATAAATAAGTGCTCCCCCTATAATTAATGAAATCACCATGATGATTAACATATTATAAAATACAGGTTGAGCTGCTTCAACTACTTCACTAGCATACATCGTTCCACCAATTTTCCAACCTGTTTTTACGTTTGTAGCGAACACAACTTCCTTCTCACTACCACCAGATGAATAAGTAAAGGCCCCATGGTTTTCTTGATACATTCGTTTTGCCCAAGAATCCGCAGCTTTATCGCCCGATTTTTCTTGTGGATGAGCAATTATTCTTTGATTTTGATCTAGAATAAAAGCATATCCTTTTTTTCCAATGTTAATCATTTTTGTTGTTTTTAACAAATCATCTAAGTTTAAATCAAACCCAACAACACCACTTTTATCGTCCATTTGTTTGGCAATCGTTATTATAATGCGACCATTTATTTCATCCTTATATGGCTCCGTTACAATAATACCACCTTGCTTACTTACTGCATCTTTATACCAAGGACGTGTTGTTGGATCATAATCTGCTGGCATTTGTATATCTGGCTCTTGAACAAATTTCTTATCATTTCCTGCAATATATACTTGTTCAATTTCCGGATGTAAATTAATATATTGTGAAAATATTTTTTTAAGTTCACCTTGATTTTCTCCTTGATAGAGACTACTATCAATTACTTTTGCCAAATGTGTAACATCATTAAATTTCGCACCAATTGTTTGATTAATTAAATTATCTAGTATTTTAATATTATCATTTGCACTATTCATAATTTGCGATTCAAAATTCTTTTTAGCCGTTTGATAAGACATACCACCAATGCTCGAAATAGCAGCAATCAAAATAATAAAAAATGAAATCAACAGCTTCTTAGCTACTTTCATATTTTGAAACCGCTTTACTATTTTACTCATAAAATCCCTCCTCTATTTTTCATGCAAAAATTTAAATTTACAAAGTGAAGAAAATAATCGATATGACTCAAAATAGTGCACGCATTAAACATTAAATTATTCGACATGTTTCGGCTAATTCTTCATAAATTTTATACATATAATTCCTTCTTGTCTATATATAAATAAAACGTTTAAAAATTATTCGAAATTTAGAAACGTAAAATATAACATACATAGCCTATGATGGCTGTCTTTATAGTTCGCCTCATATAAAGTGAAACTTTAATCAGTGGGGGTTTTCTTCATCCCCACTGATTAAAAGCTCTCACCAATCGGGCTTTTACGGGCAGTTTATCTCCCACCTAACTTCTTTGCTTTTCCCGAATTTTGAGGTGGGAGTATTACTGCTCATTAATGCGGGATAAAATGATACTGGAATCAAGTGGTTATTTTCTTCTAGCTAATCAAAAAACAAAATCCTGCATGATTCATACAGGGTTTTGTGATCAAACTTTCCATTTACATATTATTTTAGGAGATTTAGCTAGCTGGACTCAACTTAATACGAACCTTTTTCTCACCTAAAGAAATTTCATCATTCTCTTGTGTTAGTTCCTTAAATGTAAATTTCTTTACTAACAAATTTTCTTCTAACAATCCTTTATGTTTCGTTAATGTGCTTTGTAATTCATCTTCTGTATCAAGAATTACATCTACTCGTAAGTTAACTGGTAAATTTAACTGTTTTCGATACTCTTGAACAGCTCGAATAAATTCCCGTGCTACCCCTTCTTGTAACAATTCATCTGTCACATTGGTATCTAACATGACTGTATATTGTCCATTTGTAGTGTTAGAAAATCCTGCTTTTGGTACTTGTTCTACTACTACATCTTCAGTTGTCACTTCAATCTCTTCTCCTGCTCCAAGCTTACAAAACGCTTTTTCCATTGAAACAAAGTTTTGTACTTCTTTTTGCGATAATTGTTTCAACCACTGATTGACAGTATTGACATTCTTACCAAATTTCGGACCTGCTGTTTTAAAATTCAACTTAAGTTGATACGTTGTATACTTTGTTTCATCTAATTCTACATGGAATTCTTTCACATTCAGTTCATCCATAATAATATCACGATAGGATTCCCAGTCTACCTTCTGCTCATGATGCTCAAGTAATACAAGCTCTGCTAATGGTTGCTTTACTTTTAACGTATGCTGATTTCGGTTGCTACGTCCGAGCTCAACAACTTGTAAAACAGCATCCATTTCTTCTTCTAACTTTGTATGAATAAATGTTTCATCTGCTTCTGGATAATCCGTTAAATGAACACTGCTCCCTTCTAAATTAAGATGAATATCTTCGGCTACAAATGGAGTAAACGGAGCAAGTAATTTACTAATTGTAGCCAGTACTTCATGAAGGGTTTCGTACGCAGCTGCCTTTTCAGGATTCATGCCCGACTCCCAAAAACGATTGCGCGAACGTCTTACATACCAGTTACTCACCTCATCTACAAAAGCTGCAATTTCACGAGCTGCATTTGTAAATTGATACTCATCTAATGCGTTTCTTACTTTTTTCGTTGTACTATGAAGTCGTGATAGCACCCACTCATCAAGTTTCGTCCTCTTAACCTCATACTTCTCTTTTGGATTGTATTCATCTAAATTTGCATATAAAACATAGAAGCTATATACATTCACGAGTGTATCTACAAGTTTTGATTTCGCCTCTTGGACAGTTCTTTCAGAAAAGCGTTTTGCATTCCAAGGTGCACTATCAACGAGAAGAGCCCATCTTAATGCATCTGCACCAAATTTCTCGACTAATTCTACTGGATCTAATGCATTCCCTTTACTTTTAGACATTTTCTGCCCCTGTTCATCTAACACATGCCCAAGAGATAATACACGTTTGTATGGTACTTTCCCAGTGTATAAAGCCGCTACCGCTAATAAGCTATAAAACCAACCACGAGTCTGGTCAACACCTTCAGCAATTACATCTGCCGGGAATTGTTCCTCAAAAAGTTCTTTATTTTCAAACGGATAATGATACTGTGCAAATGGCATCGAACCGCTATCAAACCAAACATCGATTACTTCCGGAGTCCGAGTCATCAAACTGCCACATTTCTCACAGCACACCTTCACTTCATCTACATATGGTTTATGCAACTCTAAATTCTCTGCTGTCTCCCCTATGCTATTCTTTCTTAATTCATCAATGCTCTTCGGTGCAAATTGATGATCACAGCTTTCACATTGCCATACATTTAACGGTGTTCCCCAGTATCGTTTCCGGCTAATATTCCAGTCCACCATATTCTCTAAAAACTTTCCAAATCGCCCATATTTCATATGGTCTGGATGCCATGTGACTGCATCATTATTCTTTAAGAAGGTCTCCTTAATCGCAGTTGTCCGAATGAACCAGCTTTCCCCAGCATAATAAAGCAGTGGTGAATCACAGCGCCAGCAATGCGGATAACTATGTTCATATTTCTCTTTAGAGTATAACAGCCCTTCCTGCGCTAAATAACGAACAATATCAACATCACATTCTTTCACAAATTTCCCTTGTAAGAATGGAACTGCTTCCGTATATTCACCTTTTTCATCTACAACATGAAGGAATGATAATCCTTGATTCTGTACAACTTTATAATCATCTTCTCCATAAGCTGGTGCGATGTGAACAAGTCCCGTACCGCTATCTCCCGTAACAAAATCTGCTGAAATAACACGATAGCCATTTGTAACTTCGTCCATAGGAAACGGTGCTGTATAGGAAGTACCTACCAATTCTTCTCCTTTATGAGTCGATAATACTTGATAATCTTCTTTTAATACATAATCTGCGCGCTCTTTTGCAACAACATAAACTGCCCCGTCTTTCTCTGCTTTCACATACTCCATATCTGGATGTACAGCGAGTGCTACATTGGCAGGCAGCGTCCACGGCGTTGTTGTCCATCCAAGAAAGTATTCATTTTCACTATTCAATACTTTAAACTTTACCGTTGCACTTAAATCTTTTACTGTTTTATATCCTTGAGCTACTTCATGTGAACTAAGTGATGTTTGACAACTTGGGCAGTACGGTGAGACTCGATGTCCTTTATATAGAAGGCCTTTTTCATGAATCATTCCAAGAATATGCCATACACTCTCAATATAAGGATTCTCTAAAGTTACATACGGGTCATCCATATCGACCCAATATCCAATGCTCTCCGTAAATTCACGCCACTGCTTTTCATACGTAAATACGCTTTCCTTGCATTTTTGAATAAATGGTTCAATTCCGTATTCTTCAATTTCATGTTTCCCAGAAATGCCAAGCTGCTTTTCAACGCCTAATTCCACCGGTAATCCATGTGTATCCCATCCTGCTTTTCGAAGCACTTTATATCCTGTCATTGTTTTATATCTCGCTACTAAATCTTTAATTGTCCGCCCGAGCGCATGCCCAACATGTGGCAATCCATTGGCAGTTGGCGGTCCTTCATAAAAAACAAAAGATTGTGCGCCCTCACGATTTCGAATGGATTGTTCAAAGATATTCTGCTTATTCCACTGCTTGCGAATTCGTGTTTCTCTCCCTACAGCTGATTCTTTTACATCTACCTTTTCCATTTACAATCACTCCTTTGAAATGTATTAAAAGCACACAAAAAACCCGTCCCTATCAAGTAGGGACGGGTTTACCCGCGTTACCACCCTAATTCTACTAGCATCTCGACTAATAGCACTTAGCAACGTACTAACATACGCGTTCTTTGTAACGGTAGACATCCGTCCGAGCTTACTCTGTTCAGCCACGGCTCCTCGGAGATGATTTTCAAATACAGTCTGTGCGCCGACTTTCAGCATGACGCCGGCTCTCTGTGGAACAGTACAATATTTTACTCGTTCTCGTCTTCAGATTTGTATACTTTTATTAACAGTTATTTTATTCCATGAAACAGATAATTGTCAATCAATTCAAAACATATTTTCATTTTCGTCCTAATTCTCGAATTTTAACATCTATTTACATCCTGTAATCCATCTACAAATCGTTTTTCCTTCAAACACATCTCGAATCGCCTAAATTCTAACATGTATTCACTTCAAGTAATTATTTTTAATTCTATCGGTAAGCAGTATTCTTATCTACTTTCTTAGATTTCACATAGTTTATACCATGTATTCAATAAAAATCTTATATAATTCTCAAGAATACACAATATGATTTAAATTATTGTTTAAAAAGAAGAAAAACAAACACTTTTGCATGTATTTTGTTTAATTTAGTGAAATAAAGTTTACTTTATTCAATGAACCATTTCTCATGAATCAAAATTTTATGAGCTGTTTATACTCATCTAAACTTCTTTACTTCCATTGAAATTTGAGACCGGGGCGTACTCTCCCCAAAAAGCTGGATAAAACAATTCCTATCCTTTTATTGACAAAACAAATATTTCCACATATATTTTAAATAAATACTAAACATTTAGTATTCTACATTTTCTATTTGAATGGAGGATATATATGACACGATTAATGGTACTAGGTTTACTCATGCAATATGGTCCTATGTCTGGATATGAATTACAGCAAGCTATGCAATCAGCACAAACTGATACTTGGGCAGGTGTGTTCCCCGCTTCGATTTATCATGCTTTAAAAAAAATGGATAAAGAAGGATTAGTAGAGCTGGATGCTGTTGAAAAAACAGGAAATCGTTCCAAAGCAATTTATAGTGTTACACCTGCTGGAAAAGATGAATTCCATACACTCATACTTCAGTCATTCCAACAATCTTCAGTCGCTTTCCCAACAGAGTTATATACAGCACTCACTTTTTTTGATGCAAATACTGTTTCTCTTGAGTGTATTTCATCCGCCTTACAAGATCAAAAAAAGAAAATTATAGAAATGTACGAAAATATGAAAGCTGGACAATCTATTAAAGAAAAAATGATAGACATTCCAGAGCATGTAAGCCTTATTTTTGAAAATATTTATGAACAATGTGAAATGCAACTACGTTTCATTGGAAAAATGGAAAAAATGTTATCTCGCTTAAAAGATAAAAAGAAAATGGAGGAAAAATGATGGAAGCTAGACTAAAAATGTCTCGCGTACAAAAAGCTTCTTTATGGGTTGTAGCAATAGCTGTTTTTACGGATATGCTAATCTATGGAATGATTGTTCCAATCTTGCCGCGGTACGCAGAAACGTTAGGCGCTTCTCAAACAGAGATTGGCTTTTTATTTGGTAGTTATGCTATTACTCTACTTCTTGCTACTCCTATTTTAGGGGCAATTTCTGATAAATTTGGAAGGCGTCTCCCTATGATTCTAGGATTATTTGGACTCGCAGCAGCGACCATATTGTTCGGACTCGCTAATAGTTTTTGGTTACTCGTCCTTGCCCGCATGCTACAAGGTATATCTGCAGCTGCAACTTGGACAGCTGGGTTAGCACTTCTAGCAGATGTATTCCCTCTCCAGGAACGTGGAAAAGCCATGGGTCTAGCTTTGGCTGGCCAAGCAGCTGGAATGCTCCTTGGCCCAACAATGGGTGGTCTACTTTATCAATGGGGTGGTTATCATCTTCCTTTTATTGTAGCTGCAATTCTTGCTTTCATGGATGGTATATTGCGAGTTACATTGCTTCGTGATGAATCGAAATACAATTCAGATAAACAAATTTCTTACCGATCTATCTTTAAGATGCGCTCTCTATTTATTATCATTGGCATTATTATTCTAGGATCAACCTTACCTAGTGCTTTAGAGCCAACTCTTCCTCTCTACTTACAAGAGATTTTACATCTTAGCCCTGGCACAATTGGACTATTATTCGCTGTCCCAACTCTCGCATATGGTTTTACAGCTCCAATCATAGGCACACTTTCTACTAAAATTGGCAGAAAACAAACTATAGCAATAGGTATAGCTTTAGCTGCTTTATGTTTCCCATTTACAACGATTGTTTCTCATACCGCCCTTGAAATATTTGTACTTGCTATCCTTGGAATTAGTTTTAGCCTTTTACTTGCGCCTGCTTTACCAGAACTTACTTATCTCGCAGACAAAAATGGAGTTCAAGCATATGGAATACTTTTTGCTATTTATAATACAGCCTACTCAATCGGTATGTTTTTCGGACCTATGTTAAGCGGAAGCTTATCAGATTTATTTGGATTAACAAATGCGTTCTACATCTTCAGTTTTCTACTCTTATGCTACCTTTGCTTGTTTTTATGGAAAATAAAAAAACAACATTGATTCTTATACGAGGAACAAAAATAAATATAGCCTGAAAAAATAAAGCTTCTAACATATAAGACATATATGTTTAGAAGCTTTATCACATTAATATATGAAAGAGGTTCTTTATTTTTAACCTCAAAACCTACACTACCTCTTTTTTACTACACCAAAAGTAATTTTCATACTTGGAGCATAGACTAAAGAAGAATCCATATTGAACTTTTTAGAAAATCGTAGTTCTGCTTCGTACTGTGTCATCGCTTCATTAAACGTCAGTCCTCGATTTATTAAACGTTTAATGAACTCTTCCTTTTCAGCAGGAATATTGCCTACGCCTTCTTCCCTTAAAGAATGATACAATTGCTTTTTATCTGCTTGATTCACATTAGCGTTAAGAAAATTAACTTTATCACTAACCCGGCACTCAATATTTTCCACGCCTAAATCACTCAGATATACGGGTAATTTAATCCCAATGTTCCCATCTTTTCCATTCCGTTTTTCATCATTTTCAAATAACTTTTGAAGAACACCAATCTGAATCATTTCGGATTGATCAAGTTGATTAAGATTGTACGAAGACATATTAGAAATCCAGTGTGGCTCGAAACATATGATATTACCTCCATCAACGACCAAATCTATCATTTTTTGCAACATTGTTTTTGGATCATTCATATGTAGTAAAAAAGCATGGCAAACTGCTACATCATACTTACTCTCTAATTTAATTTCACTAGCATCTGCCTCAATAAATCCTGATTCATACGGAAGCTCTTGAAATAATTTCTTTGCTTCATTAATTAAATGCTCCCCTTTATCAATTCCTGTATATTTTGATCCAATTGGTAACAAAGGTAGCAGTTTTAGCCCTAAATAACCGTATCCACAACCATAATCAATAATATGCACTGGTTTAGAAATCTTCCAAACGGAATTTACTAAAAAACATAGATAATCGTCGTTGTAGTATAAATCCCTTGTATTTCTCAAATACTCTAACTTATTATTCCAATCATACTCTTTCAATATAGCTCCCCCTTTTTATGTATACAAAACTAAAATTCTTTATACTGTAGACATATCCCTACATTTCGTAAAAGAAAAAGGGTACGATTCCGCATATTTCTGTTTTCGTTTTATCTTCATAAGAGACGAAGAGTTATTTTAGCTAACTAGAAGATTGGCATAAAGAAATTTCCTACTATTTTTATGCCGATCTTCTAGTTTTCTGATAAATTGAAACTTCCATCAGCGGGGGTCTTACTGCCCGTTAATGCGGGATAAATTACCCTTTGTAGATAAGATCTTGAGCTAAAGATGTAAACATCTCTCCAACAAGCGAATCTTTGTCATATACGGACGAACCTTTATTTTCTTCAGGCTTTGCAAAAGGTATTTGTGCTATCACTTCTGTTTGCAGTTGTTCTGCTAACATTTCGCCGCCACCTTTCCCAAAGAGATAATTCCTTGAACCATCTTGTTCCTCATAATATGCCATATTCTCAACGATACCTAAAATATCGTGTTTTGTATGCTTTGCCATTACCCCTACTCTGGAAGCAACAAACGAAGCTACATTATGAGGAGTAGTAACTATAATTTTCTTCGCGTGAGGAATCATTGCAGCCACATCAATCGCAACATCTCCTGTACCAGGAGGCAAATCAAGAAAAAGATAATCTAATTCTCCCCAGTGAGTGTTGGCAAGGAAATTTTGAATCCATTTGTTGAGCATTGGTCCTCGCCACATAACTGGATTATTACCCTCTGTAAAAAATCCCATTGACATGATTTTAACGTCGTGACTAACGACCGGAATCGCTGTCTGATCTATCATTGTTGGCTTTTGATTAGCTTCCATCATAGCAGGGATACTAAATCCATATATATCTGCATCTAAAATCCCAACCTTTTTCCCCATACGGGCTAAAGCAGTAGCAAGGTTAATCGTCACAGTTGATTTCCCGACTCCACCTTTTCCGCTTGTCACAGCAATAAAACGTACACCTGAATCTGGTCGCAGCATACTGGGCATGCCGGTTTCCGTTCTAGAATTTTTCTTTAAAGTCTCTGTTAATGCAGCTCGTTCTTCCGGTGTCATGAAGCCTAAAGTCAAAGACACCTTAGAGGCTCCAATGTTTCGAAGAGAGTCCTCAATATCTTGTTGAATTTTTGCCTTTAGCGGACAACCTTGAATAGTTAAAATAACTTCAAGTTGAATCTGTGTACCATCAATTTGAATATTTCTTACCATGTTTAATTCCACGATACTTTTGTGCAACTCTGGATCTTGAACATGGCTTAGAGCGTTCATAATTTGCGCATGAGTAAGCATAAATCTCATTCCTTTCTGTCCTCTTAATTTGTATACAAAAAAACACCACGAGTACTCGAACCTAATGAGATAGGCTTGTGTACTCATGGTGGAATAGATTACTAGCAATACTTACTAATATACCAATCCAACCATTTATAACATAAATAAAAGTGATAAAATGATAACAATCCATTATTATCATTCCATCTATTTTAAGTAAATGACTTTGAAAGATGCTATATTTAAAACAAAAACCAAACAATATTATCCTCCACTTACAGGCGGGATAAACGCAACTGTATCTCCGTCTTTTACAATATCTTCGTCAATTGCAAATTCTTCGTTGATAGCCGTCATGACTTGATTCAAAGATTGTAAACGATAGCTATCCTTGAGCCATTTTTTTAATTGATGAACTCTGACCTCTTTTTTTTCTATTATTACTAATTGGTCTGAGCCGACTTCCTCTCGCAAATTTGCGAACAATAAAATTGTAATCATCTTCTCACTCTTCCTTCTTGGGTTTCCCTTCTGGGTACGGAGTATTTTCAAGCTGATCTCCAATCCACATTGTTCCATCTTCCCAAAATTCTTTTTTCCAAATTGGGACGATTTGTTTAATGCGTTCAATTGCGTATTCATTCGCTTCGTAGGCCGCTTTACGATGTGGCGACGAAACTGCAATTACAACTGCAATATCCATTATTCCTAGTCGTCCCACCCGGTGTGTAATTGCTATTTTTGCGTCCGGCCACTTTTTCTTAATTTCTTCACCAATTTGAGTAAGCTTTTTTACTGCCATCGGTTTATATGCTTCATACTCTAAATGTAACGTTCGTTTTCCTTTTGTTAATTCTCTTACTGTTCCAATAAAAGTTGTAATCGCACCTGCTTCTCTTCTTGCTACCTTATTCGTTACTTCTTCGACTAAAATAGGAGTATCTACAATTTCAAATAATACTTGTCCCATCAAATTTCCTCGCTATCTTAATAAAAAATGAATTCATTTTTTAACCTCTGCTAACTTGAATAGCTAATATTGTTTCTTTTTTCACAGCTCTTGTAATTTATTTTCCCATCAGCATTATCTTCCCGTTTTTTTAAAACTCTATTATTTATAGGATGGAATAATATTGCTCCAAGGCCATTCACTTCCTTGATTATCTTCTAATAGGAGAACATCTACGAACATTCCTTTTTTATATCCTCTTGTACCGCCTGGGAGTACGATAAAAGCGTTTGATTCTGCTAATGAAGAAACCGCACTGGACTTATCCAATCCTGATGGATAGGCGATTAGTTGTCCTTCGTTATATTTGAGCTTTGCTCGTACAAATCTTGTAAATGGATTAGGTTTTAGAAAATCTTCTCCTAGTAATGCTTTTTCTCTTTTTAAATGTGGTTTTTCACTAAACATATAGGTACGAATACTAGGCCTTACGAATAATTCAAAGCCTACATAACAAGCTGACGGATTACCTGATAATCCAAATAATAGTTTTTCATTTAATTGTGCTACAGTCGTGACGCTGCCCGGCCGCATTGTAACTTTGTTAAAAAGAACCGACGCCCCTAATTTTTCGTAGATAGCTGGCAAATAATCATAATCCCCTACCGAAACACCACCAGTTGTGATTAACATATCTACCTGGCTTAACGCTTCTTTTACGGCTGCGTGACACGTATTAAAATCGTCACTAAACTTACCAAAACACTTCACTCTTCCCCCCGCTCTTCGAATTTGGGACAATATCATGTACGTATTACTGTTTCGAATTTTTCCAGGTTGTAGTGATTCATTTACATCAAGAAGCTCACTCCCAGTCGCTAACAGTCCAATTACAGGCTTTTTGGCAACTGGCACTTCGCTGTAACCAAATGTAGCAAGGAGAGCTGAAATACCCGGATTAATGTAACATCCTCTCTTCGCAAGAATCGTCCCTTTACGTGTATCTTCACCTTGAAAGGAAATATTTTCTCCTTTTTTGAATGAGCGTTTCACTTCCATATAGGTTTTACCGACATCCTCATATTGGCGGGTCAGTTCTAGCATTACAACTGCGTTACATCCTTTCGGAATTTGTGCCCCCGTCATGATTCGAACCGCTTGAAATGGCCCTACCTCTTGAGAAAATACGGAACCTGCCCCAATTTCGCCAGTTACTTCGAATATAGTTGGATTCTCATAACTTGCCCAGGCAGTATCTTCTGCCCTAATAGCAAATCCATCATATGGTGAGCGATTGACGGAGGGAACATCATGATCAGCTACTAAATCCTCTGCTAGTATACGTCCGTAAGCTAATTCAAGTGGTACCAGTTCTTTTAAACCATGATTGGCAAATTCCATTACTTTATGGACGGCCTCTCCAACTGCAATCGGTATTCGTTTTTCCATAATTTTTCTCATCCCTTCTGTTACCCTAATAAACGATAGTATATTTTTTTCGCTTTTTGAATTTCATTTGTCCCGTGGATAAATACACGACCATCCTGAAAAATGACCATACGATAATTATCTAGTTGGCAAGATAGCAAATACGGGTTTCGATCTACTTTCCCATGTTTTTTTAGTTGTTTTTCTAAATGGTCAAAATTGTAACGACTATTATGTGGCGGTCTAATTTGAACCGTATTTCTCCCGCATAAAACAACTGTCTTTGTTTGGTTTTCATAAGATAAATAAGGATAAGTTCTATGCGTTCCGCACGAAGGACAATTGTCCGTTTTAATTTTTTCTAGTTTGATAGAATGGTGTTGATTACTCCATATATCAAACATTAAAAAACTGTTTCTAATTGCTGGAAAATCTCCCACTAAAATTTTGAATGCTTCTACCACTTGATATGCTGCGACTATTTGGACAGCTGGACTAATGATTCCAACTGTGTCACACGTCGCTCCTGTAACGGGAACACTTTTCAGTACACAATTTAAACACGGTGTTTTCCTTGGAATAATGGTATAGCTCATGCCATATCCTCCGACACAAGAACCATAAATCCAAGGAATATCATATTTTTGTGATAGATCATTTATCACAAATCGAATATCAAAATTATCTGTTGCATCAATGATGACATCGACATCATCTAATAAAGCTTCCATATTTTCTACTCTGGCATCCATCACGAGAGCATGAATCTGTACTTCTGAATTGATTTGTTTTAAACGATTCTGTGCTGCAATTGCTTTTGGTAATTTTTCTACCGCATCTTGTTCGGCGTAAAGCTGTTGCCTTTGTAAATTACTCCATTCTACGTAATCACGATCAATAATCGTTAATTTTCCGATACCTGCACGTACAAACCCCTCTGCACTTGCACTTCCTAATGCACCTGCCCCCACTATCAACACATGCTTATTTCTAATCTTCTCTTGTCCTTTACCCCCAATAGGAGTGAACAACTGTTGACGTGAATACCGCTCTATCATTAGATAGCCTTCCTTTCTTTTAGATAATTCTTATATTAAAAAACCTGCTTCATATGAGGTTATTTTTTTTTAACTCTTTCTCTATATGACTTTGTTTCTGATAACAAGAAAAGTAAGCAAATCCAACAAATCCAGCTCCACCAATTACATTTCCGATAAAAACAGGAACAAAATTCTTAGCAAGATCCGTCCACGTAAGTTGACCCGCAAAAATAACTGCTGAGATGACAAACATATTTGCTACTACTTGCTGAAATCCAATTACCACAAATGCCATAATAGGAATCCAAATCCCAACAATCTTCCCAATCAAATCGTTTGTTCCATAAGCTAACCAAATCGCAAGGCAAACAAGCCAGTTACAACCAATTGCTGAAATTAAAGTTCTCCCAAACGATTCATGTAACTTATCTTGAGCTATCGCTACCGTTTTATTTAAATATGTCCCTTCCGTCAACCCGCCAAGATGACCGAAACAATAAGCGACGAAAAGTGCACCCGCAAAGTTAGTTAAAGTTATCCAAACCCAATTATTTAACACATTTTTCAATGAAATTTTCCGTGCATACAATGCCATGGACAGTGACATCATGTTTCCCGTAATTAATTCTCCTCCTGCCAAGACAACGAGCATAAGCCCTATAGGAAAAACTGCTCCTCCCAAAAAATCCACTAAACTTCCCCATTGCTCCGGTACATTACCTAGAACGTGAATATTAAGCAAAAATCCTAACGAAATGAATGCTCCTCCTAAAAAGCCGAGAATAAGCATAGCGGATAGTGATTGCCTTACTTTTTGAACACCGGACTCAATGACAAGCTCAGCGATTTTTTCCGGTTTATGAAATGCCATAACCAATTCCTCCATTTTTTCAAATAAAAAAGCAGCTTCAAAAAAACCTTAACATAGTAAGGATTTTTGAATGCTGCTTAATCTCCCTGCACTTCTCTTACAGAGATATCAATCATCATTTTTACTATAAAATAGAAAATCTGCAAAACTTGCACACTTTCCACTTCGCGCTATTTACTATATCAAAAAGAAGCTACTAAAAGCCTTCTTTCATAGTGTTTTGAATGTCATCCTAATATATCATTTATTTCTCAACCACCGATATGCGACATTTCAATTTTTGGAAGTGTTTTTTTATTTGTATTACTTAACCGTTCATCTGAATAGCGATCTGAACGATTATTCCAAATGTCACGAATAACATCGGTA
Source organism: Bacillus sp. AFS098217 (assembly GCF_002551815.1). GTDB lineage: Bacteria > Bacillota > Bacilli > Bacillales > Bacillaceae_G > Bacillus_A. The sequence goes on along the minus strand of NZ_NVPR01000006.1, from coordinate 25,910 downwards.
ATCTCCTCATTGGTATACCCAGAACGAAGTAATTCTCTAAGATCATTTCCTTTAGAAGCAAACAAACAAGTATATAATTTTCCTTCTGCAGAAATTCGAGCTCTTGTACATGATGAACAAAAAGAATCTGTTACAGATGAAATAATTCCTATTTCCTCATCGCTACCGATATAACGATAGCGAGTGGCAACTTCACCAGGATAGTTCGCTTCAATTCGTTCAAGCGGCATCACTTTATTAATCATCTCTAATATCTCTTGTTTAGAAACTACCTCGTCTAATTCCCAGCCGTTAAAATTACCCACATCCATATATTCAATAAACCGAAGGATATGCTTATTCTCTTTAAAGTATTGCGCCATCTGAACGATGTCCTGTTCATTTTTTCCTTTTTGAACAACCATGTTCATTTTAATTTTCATCCCGACTTCCGCTGCAGCCTGTATTCCTCCAAGAACCGTTCTTACTTTACTTCTATTCCCATTTAAATAAGAGAAACGCTCTTCGTCCAAAGAATCCAAACTAACTGTCACACGTGATAAACCCGCCTTATATAAATCAGGAGCAAACTTCTTAAGTAGTGATCCATTTGTAGTTAAACCGATATCCTCTACTCCATCAATTTTGTTAAGTCGCTCGATTAGTTCAGGAAGGTTTTTCCGAAGTAAAGGCTCTCCCCCAGTAATACGCAACTTTCTTACACCTAAAGAAACGAAAATACGTGTCACCCTTTCAATTTCATCAAAAGACAAAATTTTATCATTAGACAAAAAAGAATAATCACGACCAAATATTTCCTCCGGCATACAATATCGACAGCGAAAATTACAGCGATCGGTAACAGAAATACGTAAATCCCTTAAGGGACGGTGCAATTTGTCTAATGTGACAGATTTCATGTTTATTGCCTCACTTCTGCATATTTTGTGATTCCGTACAAATTTTATTTAAAACACCCATTATATATAAATCAACAATCGGTCGGACAACATGCTAACCAGTTAATTAAACGATGGTTTTTGCATTTATTTAATATTTACAACCCGCTTCGGATGAGTATATACATTTAAGGATTGATTACGAATAAAGCCTATTGTAGTAATCCCTAACTGTTCTGCTAGCTCTAGTGCTAACTCAGTTGGAGCGGATTTTGACAATATTACTTCACAGCCAATTTTCGCAACTTTTAATAGAATTTCTGAAGATATACGGCCACTAAAAACAATAATTTTATCACCAATAGAAATGTTATTTTTTAAACAATAGCCGTAAATTTTATCTAAAGCATTATGTCTTCCTATATCCATTCGGCTTAAAACAATCCCATTCACATCGCATAAAGCTGCATTATGAACCCCACCTGTCTGTTGAAAAGTGGACGCAGATTGCTGCATATCATTCATTAATCGAAAACAATCCTGGGCAGAGATCTTTACGCGAATATCATTCATTTTCTTCGCAGTCAACGCATCGTTTGCAAAAACAAATCCTTGTCTACTCATTCCACAGCATGAAGTAATATAACGCTTATTTTGGATGTCACGATAATAAGGATTGATTTTTGTCGTCGTTACATGTACATATCCTTCTTTACCCCGCATCCATATTTCATCAATATCTTCATATTTTCGGATAATACCTTCAGATGCTAAAAAGCCTATTACCATATCTTCAATATACTCCGGAGTACTAACCATTGTAACAAATTCCTGTCCGTTAATTTTAACCGTAACTGGAAACTCTGTTACAATACTGTCCTCTATATGTTTAAATTCCCCTTGCTCATACCGAAAAATTTCTCGTTCCACCTGTATCGATTTCACGATCAATATCCTTCTCTCACGTTATATTTTTATCAAAGACAAACACTGAAACTGCAATATCTTCTTCCACTTTCATATCCGAAAACAGATGAACTAATTTCGCCCCAACAAGTTCCTCCAAATGTTCCCGAGAATTGACAGCATAAACTTCCTGAATCATTTTCGTTCGAGCCATATGAACCATTTCCGCACCATCCATAGTTCCCGAAATGAATTTCTCAGTAGGTGTCAAATTTCCATAAAGTGTGGCAATAGCCATATTCTCAGCAAATACAGTATGAATTCGTTCCGGCCCTTTTCCGAACAAATCCTTTCGAAGCTTTCGTATCATATCATTAAATTCATGTACCATTTTTGACATACTCTCATTCCTTCCCAGTTAATCAATACTAATTTTTCGAATACTACTTCATCATAAACATTGTAACAAAATGACCTTCTCATCTAAATTATTCACTCAAATAATTAGACGAAAAGGCTCATCTTACATTTCAAATATGGATACAACATATGAAATAATATTATTGTTGCTTACCTATTCGTCTTTTAACCCTTTACCCATACCTTTTAAGAAATGAAGACCGAATCCGATAGCACGGTTAATATCTGGATCTTTAAGTACTTTCATAAGGTCCAGTATTCCTACTTTTTTATTACTTTGCAGATGCTGGTTTCCTTCACCCATACCTGTTAATACACTACTTACAAGTTTTTTAGTAAGTTCGGGATCAAGTTCTGTTAAAGCTCCTGCAGCGCCCATCATATTATTAATTAAATTCGTAACTGGTTCACGAGTGACTTGACCTAGAACAATTTTTGCGATTGGTTCTTTCGCTTTAAGCATAGAATTTGCAGCTTCTAGCATCCCAATGTCATTCAGTTCGCCTACAATATTAAACATTTGATTTAAAGCTTCTTCATTATCAACTAGAAGTGCTTTTAAATCTTCTAGCTTTTGTTGTTTTTGTTCTTCCTCAGTTAGCTCCTGCTTTTGGATCGCTTTAATAGGTGCTGCCATATTCTTTTTTCCTCCCTAGTTATCCGTTAAGTGCACGTATCCTGGACGAGCCCACTTACGATTTACCTCAATCCCATTTTGAGGATGACGCTTTTTGTTACGCGGGTTCGCTTTTGGCATCGGATTTTCACCTTCTACTTGTAACACTTCCATACGAACTTTCGTTTGTTTATATGCAGGTGTATTTGTACGCAGATCGACCGCAGGACCTGTTAAGAAATTAATCGCCGATTCTTTATCCGTCGAGTTCATCGGTAAATAAAGCTCATTTGCTTTTACACGATCCGTTACAAGTGCACGTAATTTAAGTGCTCCAAAAGGAGAAACAAGGCGCACTAACGAACCAGTTTTAACTCCACGTTCTTGTGCAAGTTCTGGAGAAACTTCAACGAAAACACCTGGCACTTTAGCTTGAATACCATTTGATTTATTTGTCATGTTACCTTCATGGAAATGTTCAAGCATACGACCATTATTAATGTGAAGATCGTATTCCGCTGGGAATTCAGCAGGACGTACCCAGTCAGCTATGGCGAAACGAGCTTTTTTATCTGGGAAGTTAAATCCATCTTGGAAAAGAAGCGGCGTATTCGTTCCGTCAAAGCTTCCCCAATGGAAACTGTTCCAGCCTTCAAGCACTTCATAGTTTGCGTGTGCGAATAGCGGCGATAAACTTGCCATTTCAGCAAAGATTTCACTTGGATGACTATAGTTCCAGTTTGCACCTAATTTATTTGCAATCTTTTGTACGATCCACCAGTCTGGTTTCGCATCTCCGAGCGTTGGAAGTACTTGATATAGTCTTTGTACACGACGTTCTGTATTTGTAAAAGTACCTTCTTTTTCAAGAGATGGCGCTGCTGGTAACACTACATCGGCGTATTGAGCAGTTTTAGAAAGGAATACATCTTGAACGACAAAGAAATCAAGGCCTGATAAAACTTCATGTACATGATTTGCGTTAGAGTCTACAAGGGCCATATCCTCTCCGACAAGATACATAGCTTTCATTTTCCCTTCTTCAATTGCGTGAAGCATTTCAATATTATTAAGACCTGGTTTGTTATCAATTTTTACCCCGTAAGCTATTTCAAATTTCGCCCGTTCTACATCATCAGTAACGTGCTGATATCCTGGAAGCCAGCCTGGAAGAGTTCCCATATCACAAGCACCTTGTACGTTGTTATGACCTCGAAGCGGATATGCACCAGCACCCGGACGGCGATAATTTCCTGTTGCAAGAAGTAAATTCGAAATCGCAGCAGAAGTATCTGAACCACCCGTATTTTGCGTTACACCCATTCCCCAAAGAATACACGTACCATCTGCATCACGAATCATTTCGGCCATTTGAACGAGAGTTTCTTTTGAAATGCCTGTAATCTCTTCTGCATATTCAAGCGTATACTCTGCAAGACTATCTTTGAAATCTTCAAAGAAGTTTACATTCTCGTCGATGAACTGTTGATCATGCCAGCCTTGATCGATCATATATTTGGTAACAGCCATTAACCATACTTGGTCTGTTCCTTGCTTTGGACTAATAAAGATATCTGAACGCTCTGCCATTTCAGTTTTACGAAGATCTGCGACAATTAGTTTTTGACCGTGAAGTTTATGCGCACGTTTCACACGAGTTGCTAATACCGGGTGGCCTTCTGTTGGATTACAACCAACGATAATAACAAGACCTGCTTGTGCAATATCTTTAATTGTTCCCGCATCTCCGCCCATACCAATTGTACGGAACAATCCATCTGTTGCTGGTGATTGACAATAACGAGAGCAGTTATCAATGTTGTTCGTTTCGAACACTTGCCGAGCTAATTTTTGAATGACATAGTTGTCTTCGTTCGTAATTTTAGAAGAAGAAATAAAGCCTACGGAACCTTTACCGTATTGCTCTTTAATGGATCCTAATTTATTTGCCACTAATTCAAGTGCTTCTTCCCAAGTTGATTCAACAAATATTCCATTTTTTCGAATTAAAGGCTTAGTAAGTCGTTCTTCAGCATTTACGAAATCCCAACCAAATTTTCCTTTTACGCAAGTAGAAATTGCATTAACTGGTGCCTCAGAAGTTGGTTGTACTTTAAGAATTTTACGTCCCTTCGTCCACACTTCAAATGAGCACCCTACACCACAAAACGTACATACCGTTTTCGTCTTCTTCGTACGAGTTTCGCGCATGGCAGCTTCTACTTCTGATATTGCAAAAATACCGCTGTATCCAGGTTCAACTTCTTTTATCAGATCAACCATCGGCTCAAGAATGTCCGGCTTCAGCCCCGTCATAAATCCAGCTTCTCCAAGCATAGATTTCTCCATCAACGCATTACAAGGACAAATGGTTACACATTGACCACAGCTTACACATGAAGAATCGTTAATTGCCGCTCCGTTGTCCCAAATAACACGAGGACGCTCTGCTTCCCAGTTAATAGATAACGTTTCATTTACTTGCAAGTTTTGACAAACTTCTACACATTGACCGCACGCAATACACTGATTCGGGTCATAGCGATAAAATGGATGAGACATATCAACTTCACTTGCATCAACTTTTGGTTCGTAAGGATATTTTTGATGCTCAATCTCCATTAATTCTGCCGTATTATGCAATTTACAGTTCCCATTATTGTTGTCACAGACCGTACAGTAAAGTAAATGGTTTTCCAATAAGCGGTCCATCGCCTCATGTTGCGCTGCCTTCGCACTAATAGAGGACAACTCAATATTCATACCGTTCGTTGCTACTGCCGAGCAGGATCGCACAAGTTTCCCATCAACTTCTACAATACAAGTATCACACGTTTGAATAGGATCCACTTCAGGCACGTAACAGATTTGTGGATGTTCAATTCCGTTCTCATTAATGATACCCAGTATAGTTGAACCAGGCTCAGCACTATATTCTTTACCGTCAATTGTAATATGAACCATGCTGTCGTTCATGGTCATTCCCCCTTTTTGAGAATAAAAAAACTCCACCACGAAAATATACGCACCGAAATAATAGGTACGTTATCATCATGGTGGAGTAGTTCATTAGCACATCTTGCTAAAATACCAATCCATTTATTCATAAATAAAATGATAGATTCATAACAGGTCATATCACGATTCCATCTTTAACACTATGATTATAGCGTTAAATCCAAAAATACACAATATAAAAATGATAAAAAAGTAACAGTACTTAATACTGTTACTTTTTTGAATATATTCGTCTAATCACGAAACAATGCATTGACAAGCATAATTGCACCGCATGCTGCTGAGCTTTTGGTTAATTAACTTTGCAGCCTCCATCCGTTTCAACATAGGAGTAAGTGTTCCTGTATCCAGATCCAGTAAATCTCCTTCACTGTGCTTTGTTTACTTTCGAAGAGTACCAGAAGAACAAGATATTGCAGATAAAGTGAAACTTTAATCAGTGGGAGGGTTCTTCATCCTCCACTGATTATCAGCCCTCACCAATCGGGCTTTTACGGGCAGTTTATCTCCCACCTAACTTCTTTGCTTTCACCGAATTTTGAAGTGGGAGTATTACTGACCGCAAATAGCCGGATAGATTAAAAATTGTAATTGGACATTTCTAATTTTAAAAATTGTCTTTCTTACATCTCTTCCGGAGCACCCATTCCAAGTAATCGCAATCCCTCTTTTAATACAATCGTTACTGCATAAACAAGTGCAAGTCTACTTTCCTTCTCTTGATTATCTTCTAAAATCCGAACATTTCCATAGTATTTATTAAATGCTTGTGCCACATCTAATAAGTATTTCGCAATGTGCGATGGTTCATTTTTAGAAAAGGCTGTTTCAATGACTTGCGGAAATCTATTCAATAGTTTTACTGTACTCCAACTATAATCGTCACTTAATTCAAAAGTTTCTGTTTCAAATTCGATATTTTCTTTTCTTAATATGGAACAAGCGCGTGCATGTGTATACTGAACATATGGTCCTGTTTCTCCTTCAAATTTCAACATTTTTTCTAAAGAGAATTCAATATTGTGCATACGTTCATTTTTTAAATCATGGAAAATGATTGCCCCAACACCAACTTGTTTTGCAACTTCTTCTTTTTGCTTTAAGTCTGGATTTTTCTCTTCGATATTCTGCTTTGCAAGCGCAATCGCTTCTTCTAATACTTCTTCAAGTAATACCACTTTTCCCTTACGCGTGGACATTTTTTTACCATCTTTTAAAATGAGCCCGAACAGTACATGCGCCATTCCGTCTACCCATTTATAACCAATTTTCTTTAATACGGTGAAAAATTGTGTGAAGTGTAAGCTTTGTTCTGCTCCTACTACATACAGCGCTTTATCAAATTCATATGTGTTTTGACGATACAAGGCAGCTGTTAAATCACGCGTTGCATAAAGTGTAGCCCCATCTGATTTTTTAATTAAACACGGCGGTATATCTTCTTTTTCTAACTTAACAACTTGCGCTCCATCTGATTCTTCTAATAACCCTTTTTCTTCTAAAATCTCAACAAAATCATCCATTTTATCATTATAGAAAGCCTCTCCTTGAAAGTTCGTAAATTCAACTCCAAGGAGTTCATAAATACGCGAGAACTCTTTTAAAGATTCGTGACGGAACCAGTTCCATAAAAATACTGCTTCTTCATCATTGTCTTCTAATTTCTTAAACCATGCACGTCCTTCTTCTTCTAGCTCTGGATTCTCTTTCACTTCTTCGTGGAACTGAACGTATAACTTAAATAACTCACGAATCGGGTCTTCTTTTACAAGCTCTTCATTTCCCCATTTTTTATATGCGGTAATTAATTTTCCAAACTGCGTTCCCCAATCACCAATATAATTGATTCCTACAACCTCATATCCACACTTTTCAGCGATATGTTTTAAAGAATTCCCGATCATCGTTGAACGTAAATGTCCCATGGAGAAAGGTTTCGCGATATTTGGTGAAGAGTAATCGATTACTACTGTTTTGTCTTGCCCTAAATGGCCCTGTCCATATTCTTCTTTTTCAGCTAAAATCATTTTTAACACATCATCGCTTACTATGTGACGATTGAAAAATACATTCACATACGGCCCAACCGCCTCTACTTTCGTAAAAAATGGATCCTCTAATTTCTCTGCGATTTCCTTTGCGATAACTACTGGTGCTTTTTTATATTGTTTCGCAAACATGAAACAAGGAAATGCTGCATCTCCGAATTCATCTTGTTTTGGTGTTTCAATTAAATCAATAATTTCTTCTAATGATAACTCTGAGGATAAGATACTAGATAAACTTTTTGCAAATTGAATTTTATACTTCATATTGCTCCCTCCTTATTTTTTAAAACACAAAAAACTCGTCTCTAAAAAAGAGACGAGTTTTCACCCGTGGTACCACCCTTGTTGTTCACTTCGAACCACTTTCCCGTTTATAACGAGGACAGGGGGCCCCGGCTTACTTTACTATTCATTTCAAGCAGCATCTCCGAAGTGCGCTTCATCCTCTTCTCCGTACTAGGCTCTCACCATCCCTAGCTCGCTTTACTTCTGAAGAAGGACTACTCTCTTCATCCACGACATTATATATGATTGATTATTGCTTATTATACATCTTTTCTAATAATTAGCAAGTTTCAATTACACCAAAATGAAATTTTGCACTTTTACGCTTATAAACAAAGAAATTATGTCTTTCAAATCGCGTACTATGGAAATGATCCTTTAGGACAACACGTTTTCTCGCAACGCGCTTTGCCTCTCTAATTGTTTCATCTGTGACATCATTATATAATGCAAAGTGTTTTAAACCTCGAATACCATCCGATTCAATTACGGTCTCTTCAAACATCGGATCCAGATAGACAACGTCATAACTATTATCTTCACATTGTTTTAAAAAGGTGAAATGTTCTGTTTGCTTTACTGTAATGCTGCGCATCGCCTCATCAATTTCTGAAACTCCAGAATACCAATTTTGTAAACCTTTTCCCATTACATAAGCCACATATTGATTGCCTTCAAGACCTGTTATAGACCCTTCTTTCCCAACAATATAGCTTGCTACAATACTATCCGATGCCATACCAAGCGTGCAGTCTAACACCGTCATTCCCTTTTCTAACTTTGCAGCTTGTACAAATGGATCATGTTCTCCCCTCATTAATCTCTTCACACGAAACATCGCAGAGTTGGGATGGAAGAAGAACGATTCTTCTGTACCTTTTGGGTAAATTGCTAATCGATTCTTTCCTAAGACAAGCACATCTTGTTCATACTGTTCATGTAATTTGTACACAGGTATATCATTACGCTCTACAAAGGAGCATTCTAGTTCTTCCGCTACCCTTTTTGCATAAGCCGTCATTTCCTCATTTGTTCGTCCCGCTGTTGTTACAATCATCTTTTCACCTCATATATAAAGAAAAAAGGGAGAATCACTCTCCCCCTTTTTAGCAATGCTTTTCAAAAGCCTGTTCTAAGTTATTAATGATTTCTTCCATTGTTGCCCCTTCAATTTCATGACGATGAATGAAGTGAACAACTTCGTTACCTTTTAATAACGCCATAGATGGTGAGGATGGAGGAATATCTCCGAAGTACTCACGCATTGTTGCAGTCGCTTCTTTATCTTGTCCTGCAAATACAGTTACAAGATGGTCAGGTTGTTTTTCAGAACGTACAACCGCTTGACCAGCTGATGGACGAGCTAAACCAGCTGCACAGCCGCAAACAGAGTTTACAACAACTAATGTTGTACCTGTCGCATTTTCCATATATTCTTTTACAGCATCTTCTGTAGTTAATTCTTCAAATCCAGCGCGTACTAACTCTTGACGCATCGGAATTACCATTTGACGCATGTACTCTTCGTATGCATTTGACATCTTATTATCTCTCCTTCAACTTTCATTCCAAATTCATCATATCACGCTCTAATAATTGGTGCAAAAGAAAGGTGGCAATGACGTCATTTTTTTGATGGAATTTCACAAACCCCTTCACGGCAATGCCCAACAGGAACAAGTTTTCGATTATTTGCAACATAATCATATACTTTATTTCCAAATCCAAGTAACATAGATAACTTAATGAACGGAACCGCAATCCAATATGCGGGGATAGACTTTGCTAAAACATATATACTCCCAATGCCATCGTACCATTTATTGTTTTTGAAAATATAAAGTCTTTGTTCCATCTTACTTTGCAGTGCTTCAGACAACTGATACTCTTCCACTACATCTTTGTCGCGGAAAGAAACAAACGTTATTGAACCTTTTTTATCAAACTTTTTCGTACGCTCCGCAACCGCTGTACACATTGGACACCAACTATCATAGAAAACGATCATACGATTACTCTCCTTTACGAGACTCCGTCATTTGTTTCCAAACAGAACCTTTTGCTTCTTCGCCGCCCTCAATGCGTTCTAATGCTAAGCGTGCCTGCATGGCTACTTCGAACTCCGGATCATCTTGTGCCGCTCGTAATGCTGGAATTGCACTTTCATCACCAAGTTCAAACAAGAACATCGCTGCACGCCAACGTACTAATTTACTTGGATCTTTAAGTGCTTTAATCATAACAAACATCGCTGCTGGATCGCCCACATCTGATAAGCAATCGCCTGCTGTACGGCGCACACTTACAGAACGATCTAATAAGGCTTTATATAATAACGGTAATACTTCCTCACCTTTTACCATACCTAAATATGCTGTTGCTAAACGGCGAATCGATACCTTTTCATCCTCTAACGCTTTTTTCAGAACAGGAATGTCTTCCTCGGTAGGATCCATTTGTTCAAGAGCTGCATAGCGTTTTTTCCAATCAGAATCTGCCATCATCTTTTCTGTTACTTTATATGGCACACGCTTTGCCACAGTTACTTCTGTAGCCCCTGCCTGATCTAATAACTCTTTTATCGTTTGTTCAACGCGATCTTCTGAATAAGCGGCAACAATTTCTTCTACCACTTCTTTTCCGATTTCTTCAAAATTGCCATAGCGTGTACTTTGCTCCACCCATTTACGCTCTTTTACAACGTTAGGTGCAGACATTTGCACTTTCATAATCGCTTCTTTAAAGCGGTCTGGTAATCCAACTCGTTCTTCCGTCGTTCCATCTGTTAATTTCACCTGCATTGGAATTGTAAAGAACATTTGAATAAATACTTTCACTTCACCAAAATGTGAAAGCTGCTCCTGTTCATCTTCTACTGCTACTTCTTCTCCAAACACAGCACGAACTTGCTGTAAAAGTACTTTCCAATCATACTTCGCATTTCGTTCAACTGCTAAAAAATCCGCTACATGATACACACCTTTAATGCCTTCGATTTTTAAAATTTGCTGCACTTGTTCTGGTGCTTGTTCTGCATTTTCGTTTGTATAATTATTACGTGCTCCTGATGGTAATACTTCATTTAAAATAACTTTCATTGTATTTGGACTTGGCGTTGGTTCAATTGCTTTAATCTTCACGTAAATATACTCTCCTTTATTGCTTGTTCTTAGCTGTATTGTAACATGTTCTACCGTTATACTCCTACTGCAATGCTTGGTTTTACAAATCACAATGCGGAGACCTCACACCTGTAAACGCAAGATAAAAATTTTTAAGTTTACTTCTTTCATGCGTATACATAGGTTTTACTGCGATGCTTCCTCTCTCTTCCGCTCCAAAAACGTAATCCTTTCAATCACAACTTCCGTCTTATACACTCTCCTCCCCTGTTCATTATCATAATTACTCGTATGAATCCGGCCTGTAATTCCAACTAAAGATCCTTTTTTACAATACTCCGATACATTCTCAGCAGATTTTCTCCAGACTACGCAGTAAATGTAGTCAGCCTGCTGCTCCCCTAGGCTATTCCGAAATCCCCTGTTTACCGCAACACATATACGTGCGTAGGCAATTCCCTGCTTTGTGTAGTATAGTTCTGGATCTTTTGTCAATCTTCCAATTAATACAACACGATTCATCATATTTATACCACCTCGTATTTTTTTCTTTATTGTAGAAAAAAATAGAAGATAGGTAAAAAATGCAAAATGATATATTTCTAAAAAGAAATCATCACTTTAAATCTAAAAAAATACAAAAAGAAATCCCGCATGTTTCAATCATGCAGGATTTCTTCCAATTAGTCATTCTTTGTAAAGTAAGAAACAAAACGAAGAATTTCTAAGTATAACCATACTAATGTCATCATTAATCCCATCGCACTGTACCACTCCATATATTTTGGAGCTCCACTGCGTGCACCACTTTCGATTAAATCGAAGTCTAGTAATAAATTTAATGCAGCAACTACAATGACAACTGCACTAATAATGATACCGATTGTTCCGCCTTGATGAATATAAGGAACAGTCACACCAAACATGTTTAATAGAAAAACGATTAAGTACATAATCGCAATTCCAAACGTTGCAGCCATTACACCTGTACGGAATTTATCAGTTACTTTTACAACGCGAGTTGCATATAAGACTAACATTGCAAATAAAATTGAAATTGTTAGTAATACAGCATTTAAAACGATAGTATCGCCAAATTTCATTGTATAAACTGCTGAGATACTTCCTAGCACAACACCTTCTACTGCCGCATAAATCGGCGCGCCAATCGGTGATATGCGCGGGAAGAATATCGATGCAAATGCGACAATAGCAGCAACAACTAACGCCCCAATTAATACTGGCATTTTCATTGTTCCTTGCATCATCTGTATGTATGAATAAACAGACGTCGCAAGAAGCAAGGCAAGCATAATGAATGTTTTGCCTACGGCTCCGCCAATTGTCATCGCAGAAGCGCTCGCTCCCTGTTTACGAAATGCCTCTTTGTTCAACATTGGATTAGATGTTCTCATTTTTTCCCTCCTAAAATAGATTCTACCAATAAGTGTAAAGTTTTTCTCTTTATATTTCAATATATGTAGCCTGTTTTTATTTTAAACCTTCAACGATGTCAGATAGTTCGCTCCAACGTTCCATCGCTTTCTCTAGTTCTTCTTCTGTTTGCTGTTGCGCCTCAGAAAGCTCTTGTGCCTTTGTAAAATCAGAGCCAACATTTGCAAGCTCTTCTCCGATTGTTTCAAGTTTCTCCTCAAGCTCTGCAATCGTATCTTCAATTGTTTCCCATTCGCGTTGCTCATGATAAGAAAGTTTACGTTTACGTTGTTGCTTTGGTACTTCTTCTACTTTCTTTTCTTTTTGCACTTCCGCTTTCTCTATTATTTCTTTTGTTTTTTGCATCTCTAAATAATCACTATAACTACCTAAAAACTCACGAACTTCTCCGCCACCAGCAAAGATAAATAATTCATCAACTACTTTATCTAAGAAATAACGATCATGCGATACGGTAAGAACGACACCTGGGAAATCTTCTAAATAATCTTCTAGTACTGTTAATGTTTGTGTGTCTAAGTCGTTCGTCGGCTCATCCAATAGAAGTACATTCGGTTCCCCCATTAAAATACGCAATAAATACAGGCGTCTTCTTTCACCACCAGATAGTTTAACAAGCGGCGTTCCATGTGAATGTGGCTCAAACAAGAAACGTTCAAGCATTTGAGATGCGCCAATTACTTTTCCATCTGTCGTATGAATAACTTCTGCGACTTCTTTAATGTATTCAATCATACGTTGATTTAAGTTCATCTCTTCATTTTCTTGTGTATAATAAGCAATCTTTACAGTTTGCCCCACTTCAATCTCACCACTATCAGGAGATAATTTACCCGCAAGCATATTTAATAGAGATGATTTCCCGCTACCGTTTGCCCCGATAATTCCAATTCTATCTCCTGGTTTCACGATATGATTAAAATTGTGGAGTACCGTTTTATCACCAAACTTTTTCGTTACATCTTTTAACTCAAGCACTTTCTTTCCTAATCTACTCCCGCTAAGTGCAATATCAACAGATTGCTTCGCAGCTGGCCCTTCTTGTCCCTTTAACTCTTCAAAACGCTGAATACGCGCCTTTTGTTTTGTGGAACGCGCTTTCGCTCCGCGGCGAATCCAAGCTAGTTCACGACGATACAGATTTTGACGCTTTGATTCTTGTGCCAATTCTTGTTCTTCACGAAGTGCTTTCGCTTCTAAAAATGTACTATAGTTTCCTTCATAGCTATACAGTTTACCATTATCTAATTCAAAGATACGATTTGTAACACGATCTAAGAAATAACGATCATGTGTTACAAGTAAAACCGCTCCCGTATAACGTGATAGGTACTCTTCTAACCATTCTACCGTTTCATGATCAAGGTGGTTCGTTGGCTCATCTAATATTAATAAATCAGGCGTTTCAATAAAACATTGCGCCATTGCAATACGTTTCTTTTGTCCCCCAGATAAATTTCCAACTGTTGCGGTGAAATCTGTAATCCCTAATTTCGTTAAAAGAGATTTTGCATTCGCGTTTGCTTCCCATGCATTCATCGCATCCATACGCTGCTGCATCGCAAATAATTGTTCTTGTACTTTTTCATTGCTTGGATCTTTTTCTATATTTAATAATGCTTGTTCATATTCACGAAGAAGACGAATAAGAGGTGTATCACCATGGAATACTTGCTCAAGTACTGTTAAATCTTCATTAAAGTCCGGTTGCTGTGATAAATAGCTAATTGTATACCCACGCGTATGCGTCATATCCCCTGTATCAGGAATTTCTATTCCTGCAATAATTTTTAATAATGTCGACTTACCTGTCCCGTTTACGCCAATAATCCCTGCGCGTTGTCCCTCTGCAATGCTAAATGATAATCCATTGAATAACGGTTTATCCCCATATGATTTGGATACGTTTTCTACTGTTAACATTTTCATATTTGTGCATTCCACTCTTTCATAAATTGTCCGATAAACTCTTCCATATAACGATGGCGAACTTCAGCCTCTCGCTTAGCAGCATCTGTATTCATTAAATCTTTCAGTTTTAACAGTTTTTCATAAAAATGATTTAAAGATGGATCATTACTTTTTCGATATTCTTCTTTCGTCATCGCTTCACGCGGAGGAACATTTGGATCATACATTAATCTTCCCTTTGCCCCACCATAAGCAAATGTACGAGCAATTCCAATTGCCCCAAGCGCGTCCAAACGATCCGCATCCTGAACAATTTTTCCTTCCAATGTTTCTATCTTACCACCATGTCCACCCTTATAAGACATATTTGCAATAATATGAAGGATATGTTTACTTTCTTCTTCCGGAACACTCAATTCTTCTAACCAGTTAGAAACCTTTTTCATCCCAGCTTCTTCACTCTCATTTAACTTCTCATCGGCTACATCGTGAAGCAATGCCGCCATCTCGATTACAAAAAGATTGCCACCTTCTTGCTTTGCTAAAGAGATTGCTAATTTATGTACACGTTCAATATGATACCAATCATGCCCACTCGCATCTTTTTCTAAAATATTTTTGACAAAAGTTACTGTTTTTTGAATTTGTTCTTGTTTTATCATTTATCTTCACCCAGTTTCTTATTGTAACATGCCCTCATTTTTTCATCACATATTTTCTTGTCCGCCCATAGACTATTTTGTATGTACAATTACGAAGGAGGAAATAAAATGTTCTATAATAATCAACAGTCTTATCCGCACCAACCATACTATCCTCAAGATCAAGAGCAACAATATCAAGAACAGCTGTCGGAAAACCAAGAGCAGGAAACACAGCATCAAGAATTACAATATTCACAAAATCCATACGTAACCCAACAAACTCAAGAAACTCGATATCAACAGAATCCATATGTAACTCAGCAGACTCAAGAAACTCAGCACCAACAAAATCCATACGTAGCTCAGCAAACTCAAGAAGCTCGGTATCAACAAAATCCATATGTAACTCAGCATGTCCCAGAAACTCAACACCAACAAAATCCATATGTAGCTCAACAGACTCAAGAAGTTCAGCAAGCTCCATATCAGCAACCACAAATGTATCAACCATACCACGACCCGCGTGTTTCACCACCAGCACCAACATTAGATTCAACACAACCACAAACCTTGCCAACAGGTTCTACTACAGGAATTCCAACTGAACCAACGGAACAACAAATTCAGCAAGTTGTTGGTACACAATTTTTATCCTTAAAAAAGCCTATATTAGATTTCGTAAAACCATGGGTTGAGTACGGTATGAATGAAGCAAAATATACATCCCCCCAACACGCCATGACAGAAGTTGCTGCGATTATGTTTTTAGTCGGAAAAGGATTTAATCCAACAATTGCCCATTATATTGTAGAGTCCTGGGAGAAGAATGAGCAGTTTTAAGGCTGTTCATTTGATAAAACGTAAAAACTATAAAAGTGCCAAACCCCTTTTGTGGCAAGGGGTTTGGCACCTTTTAATTTTTATCATGAATTTTAGTGCAATAATTATTTCTATAGTTTTTCATACTTTTTCACATAGTTCGTGAACAAAATGTGAGCAAAAATGAAATTAAAAAAGCGGACACCAAACCACAGCGCAATATTGTTACTGCTCTTTATGGTTTGATGTCCGCCTGATTCTTCCAGTAGGACACTAATATTTATTTTTCTTCTTCATTCTTACAAACTGTCCAATATAACGTTTGTTCTTTCAATAATCTATTATAACATCTTGGCTTCATGGACGCTGCAACACATTTCATATTACAGTAATATGTATCATCATATTTACAGCGCCACCCTTTCCTAATTTCTTTTTCACATGATGTGCATGATTACAAATGTATTTCTTCCTTTCTTTTAAAAGGATTATTTTGTCTAGTTTTGTCATTGCATACATTAAAGGTACTTCATGATATACTTTTAATACCTTACATAAATTTACTAATATGTAAAAAGGAGGTAGCGAAATAAATAAGTGGATTATTGCTATGGTATATTCCTCTCTTTTAACAACACTTTGTTATTTATCAATTAAAGCATTAATTTTTTCTGCCATAAATACAGCTTCATTTCCTAATGCTCTGTTTTTTATCGCAATATTGGAAATGATATTCGGTGTTTGGATACTGGCATTTGGAATTAAAAAATATATTTCTAACGAAAATAAAAAAGACCGTCGGAAACTTAAAATTATGTTTTCTATCATTTCAGTTCTATCTTGCTATATTGATATAATATTATTTTTCGTTTAATACATGTTACAACTGATATATATTCTAATCTTTCTCTTCCCCCATGAATAAATCTCAGCATTCCGTCAATACTGTAGATACCATAATATTTCTCCAATCTCCCTGGAGCCGAGCAGTTAGCTTTTGCTAGCTGCTCTTTTATTTAAAACAAAGAGGGTCTGCTATTCGTAGCAGACCCTCTTTTGTTAACCTGGAGCTTAATTGATGCTTTCGTTAAATTATTTTTGAATAATTGCCCAGCAAAGAGCTATTTCTGTTTTGTTATTATTCGCTATAAAACATATACAGTCTCATACGGAAACGATCAAAAAGACATTCCAGCCTGTTTAATCTACATCGGATAATAGGATTGTGATGAATAGTACGATTGTGATGGATAATAAGACTGTAATGAATGGTACGATTGTGATGGATAATACGATTGTTGCATTTGTTGTGCCTGTAATGCTTGTTGCTGTGCTTGTATAGCCTGATGAACAGCTTGAATTGTACTTTGTGCAGGTAAAGGACGCATTTGCGTTTCATTGTAAAAATAATTGCGAAGCATTCTTTATTCACCTCACCTCTGTAAATATTTTTGTCTTCCATCTTCCATAAGATGAATATTGAATTAAAGTGGATAATTCATGAAACTTTTCACCTTGTAATCCCTAAATCTTTTCCTATTCAAATAGCGTTTTTGTTACATTACTTATGAATCAGTTCCCATCAAGTAACTATGATTTTTTTGTTATAGTTTGCTATAAGTTATATTCCGTTCCATACGGAATCGTTGAAAAAGTTATTCCATGCTGTGTAGTGTACATTGGGTAATCATATTGCACTGGATAGTAAGGTTGTATACCTTGTTGCATTTGTTGCTGTGCCTGTAACGCTTGTTGAACAGCTTGAATTGTACTTTGTGCTCCACTATACGTTATACCTCCACCATACGCAGCAGGAATTCTCAATTGTTTATTAAAATAAGGATAAAACATTATTGGCCAACTCACTTTCATATAAATTACTACAAAATATGTTATGAAGATTAATTTTTGAAAGTGTTAAGCAAAACGAATTATCTTATTCGTTACCTCCCTACTAAATAAGGATTTTATTTAATTCTCTACCTTGTTTCTCCGACGCTTCGTCCTATATATTAATAAACTAAAATATGCTAAAATATATAATTATAACTATTTATTACCAGGAGGCTTAATTATGTCATTTGCAGTAGGAAGTGCAATTTTTATGACTGTAGTTGGAGCAATATCTGGAGCAATATTCGGTACAATTCCCTCTAAAAATAAAAGTAAAAGTACCAATTAGAAACTCCAAATAATAAAAGAACATCTATTATAAACCTTGATATAATAAGGTTTATAATACTATATCGTTGAATTTCGGGAGAAGAATGAGCAGTTTTAAGGTTGTTTGTTTTGTAAAATATAAAAGTGCCACCCTCTTACAGAATAAGAGGTGTGGCACTTTTCATTTCCCTATATGTAACAATACCCTTATACGAGCTTCTCTACAGTTGATACATCTGCTGGTGCCCACTTCAGCTCCGTTAGATTATTAACGTTAATCCATTTTAACTCTGCATGTTCTAAAGCTCTCTAGGTGTCCCCGATACTAGTCTTGCTTGATATGTAATTAATTCAAAAAACATTTATTAACTCTATTATTTCATTTCATAAATGAGTTTTTTCGAATTACATACAACACTACCCCTTTACTTTAAATTCCATAATTAATATAATTTTCTAAGGGATTGCATTTTTTTCTAAACAACTCCTTAATCACAAACATTTAAAAGGATAAACAAAAAATTGCTTAATTCGTATATTTAACTATTTTAAAAAACTATATATTTACAAGGAGACGTGACCACATGCAAGATATTTTAAATTTATTTCCAAGTGCTGATGGAAATGAGAAAAAACAACAACTATTTTTAGAATCTATACAGGAAATAATTGAAAATCTTGGACGTTTAAAAAATGAAAACAAAGCAACTTTAGGGAACATTGAGGAAAAATCAAATGGACACTACAATGATTTAATTCACAAAAGTCATATACCGAAAACAGGAATTACTATGTCTAATGTTATAGAGGAACTAAACCAATTTATGAATGGTCACCCTTATCCAAATAAATATTATTTGTCTAATGCTGTACCACTTCCAAGTATTCCATCATTATTAGGTACCATTACCATGACACTTTTGAATGGTAATGGTGTTTGGGATGTATATGGTCCAGCAGCAACAGAAGCGGAAGTAAAAGTTGTATCTATGCTTTCGAAACTGATTGGCTATAATCCACATAATAGCGGTGGTTATACAACATGGGGTGGACAAGGCTGTGTATTTTCGAGCTTACGCTTAGCTATTTCTAAACAATTTCCACTGGCAAAGGAACAAGGTGTTCCACAAAATGTATATTGTTTTGCCTCTGAAAATGCACATTATAGTTTATTAAAATCTGCTGAGGCAACGGGCATTGGCACAAATCACCTAATTAAAGTAACAACTGATCCTTATACGAATTCTATGGATATAGAAGATTTAGAAAATAAAATGATAGAAGTTATTGAAAATGGAGGTATTCCCCTTTATATTCTAGCTACTATGGGGACAACAGATACATTTGCAATTGATAGTATAAAGAAAATCAAAGAAATTGCCGAACTAATACAAGATAAATATAATTTAGAACCTATTTATATTCACGCTGATTCTGCTATGGGGGGATTCTATAGTTTCTTTAATAATTATGACTTTGAACAAAATCCACTCTTATTTGAGCCAACTGTGAAAGATGCATTACAACAAATTCAAGAAAAAATGCAGTACATGTATCTTGCAGATAGTGTATGCTTTGATTTTCATAAACTAGGACAAACACCTTATGCTTCAAGTATTTGGATTGTTAAAAATCATACCGATTTGCAAATCATGGACGTCGAACAAAATGACACACCTTATCTTGGTAACAGATCGTATGGTAGTTACCATACAGGCTATACATTAGAATGCTCACGAGCTGGTAGTGCTATTCCAATGTATATAAATTTAGTAGCATTTGGAATCGAAGGTTATCAAAAATTATTAGCAAATTATATACGTGTAAATCTGCTATTTAGAGAGAAATTGAACACTGCTCTCCCTCAAGTAGCAGTGACAAATGATTTTACGTATGGTCCAATTACAACATTTCGTTTCTATATGAGTGGAGATGGCCAAGAGAATTGGAGAAAAGAACGTACAGGTTTAGCAACACAAGAAGAAATTGAAGATACAAATCGATTGAATATAGAAATATTTAATCATCTAGGAAAAAATCGAGATCAAATATTTTTAGGAGATACAACTCGTTCTTGTTTAGTGAATGTGATAAACAGCAATGATAAACAACCAATTTCCACTATTAAATTCTTTGCTATCTCGCCATATACAACTGTTGAATGTTTAGATGAGATTGTCGCATTTCTTAAAAAACATGTTCTTATTGCTACTAATGAGATCCATTCATATGCTTAATAACCGTATTCGTTATAATATTCAAATTTCATTTTATTTAAGGAATGTTATTAATAGCTTTACATAGATTGTTAATTTCAGCTCATTTCTTATCTATATAAGTGCAAATTGAAAAATCGGCATAAAACCTTTCTTTTTAGGTGGTGGGAGAGAGAATCCGGCCATGCATAGAAGCCGTTAGATCCTTTTCCTGCCCCATGCCAAGTGAAAACAAGAGAGAAAACGAGTGTAGATCACCTTGTGTTCTTCATAGCCGTGACTTATATGTTGGAAAATCAAAATGGATATATATTATGAAAAGAGGAAAAGTATATGAATATAGAAATACTAGAAACACTCCATATTAAAGAGGCAGCTAGCTTAATTGCACATTCTTTTGTAAAAAGTGAACCCCTTGTGAGTGGGTTGCAAATCCCTCTTACACCTTTTCAAAAAATGTGTGAAGAGATGGTAAATCAAGCTGTTTCTCAATCTATGTCATTTGTAGCAATGGAAAACTCTCAAATAATAGGCGTTCTTTTAGCAAGGAAAGTAACTCAGCCATTAATCGATAAAGAAAAAGCAACCCAAATCTGTCCTCAAATGGATCCAATTTTTCATCTACTAGATGCGTTAGAAACAGATTCAATAGAATTCTCCCGTCTAGATAAAGAAAAATTGGTCTACCTAGATATGGGAGCTTGTCATCCAGATTGGATGGGAAACGGAGTAGTCACTGCTCTTATCTCACATGCAATTCAAGAAATAGCTAAGAGAAATTTTGATTTAATTGGTGCTTGTACAAATAGCATTTCTCAACAAATACTTAAAAAACATTATATACCTATGGAAATTAACGAAATAGTATATAGTAATTTCCCGTATAAGGGAACATATCCTTTTACAAATATAGCAGCTTCTTTAACAGCTCAATTACTATATATACCTCAATCACAATTAATGATTAAAGCTATTTAAACTTTTAGAGACAAATATATATTTCAAGATTCAGATGCAAATTCTACCCTATTTACACCTGAATCTTGAACACCTTAATACCATACTATATTTTAACCATATTCATCCCTATAATTATTTACATATTGATTTACACTAATGCAGCTCCCCTTAAGAAATTACACTCTTTATCTCTTTTATAATGAACTGTCCACGATTCTGTGGACAATTTAATCTATGATAAAATAAGCAGTGGCTCTTCTACTCCTCCCACTCATACAAGGCAAAGCTATTCATCAAACTTCTAAATGATAACCCTTGTTTTTGATAAAACTCTTGTAAAAAATCATTACTAGCAATGCAATCTAATCGTAATTTCTTTCCGGACTCTCTCGCTCTATTCTTTGCCCATTGTACGAGCTGACTACCGACGTTTAATCCCTTACCTTCTTTCGAGACAACAATTCTATGTATATAATACGCATCTACTTCATCGTTCCATAAGCTCTCATCCCACTTCTCCTTATCACATAGAGAAATTGATGCGATTACTTGATTTTGATTGTTTTCAAAAACAAATAAATAACCTCTTTCAAAATCAGACTCTACTATTTCAGTATTTTCATATCGTAAAAATTGTCTCCACTGTTGAATACCTTTTTTCTTAAAAGAAATTGCTGTTTCTTGTAACCACTTTCTTATCATTTTAATTTCTTCTTGTTTTGCTTGACGAATCATACATTCCCCTCCTTGGATAGTAAACTTTCTCTATTAGAGATATTTTAATTACCTTTTTGTTTACATAATAATATTATATTATCCCGTTCGATAAACGAAGAGTTTTCCCGCCTATCTACTATCCTACACTACACTACACGACTCGCATCTTAGAACTCCTAATGCTAAAAATAAAGCTACTAAGTTTGCTGTGATTGGCATTTTTAATGTGATAACATCATCTACTTTTGTTAATAAAAAGAAAACACCGTTCTCTTCTAAAACAAAAATTACTAATAATTGCAAGTCTATTAGAGCCCTTTTTTCAGAGGAGTCATTTATAATCTATGAATTGTAAAAATGTAATAAGAATTTTTATACTCATCAAAAAGAAATAGAATTTTCTTATTTCAGCTAAAAACCATGTAATTTCTAGTATGTTCCTATATAATCAATGGAGAAAATCTTACAAGTGGAGGTACCAACATGGTATTTTGGAGTAATATTAGCACATTTTTATTTTTAATAGCTCTTATTTTACTCATCTTATGTATCATTTCATTCTTTAAGAAAAATGGCAAAGCAATGAGATATGGTAGACCTGCGGTTATTTGTTTTATTATTTCATTCTTAATAACAGCAACAAGCACCACAGAAACGAATCATCCGATTATTGGCTTTTTCGCTAATTTATGTTTAATTCTATTTTTTTGCTTCCTCATTCTAGCAATCTTATCTATTATTAAGAAAACTGGTATGGCGAAGAAACAATTTTTGATTACAGTTGTTTTATTTGTAGCTTTTGGAGCACTATCAAGTATTGCAACTCCTTCTACTGAAAAAGCAGCAGCAAAAGATAAGAAAATTGCAGCTGAAAAAGAAGATAAAAAAGAGGTTGAAAAGAAAGAGGCCGAAGAAAAAGCTCAAAAACAACAAGAAGAACAAAAACGTCAAGCTGAGGAACAAACTCAAAAGCAACAGGAAGAGCAAAAACGTCAAGCTGAAGAGCAATCTCAAAAGCAACAAGAAGAACAAAAGCGTCAAGCTGAGGAACAAGCTCGTAAGCAACAAGAAGAGCAAAAACGTCAAGCTGAGGAACAAGCTCGTAAGCAACAAGAAGAGCAAAAACGTCAAGCTGAGGAGCAAGCTCAAAAGCAACAAGAAGAACAAAAACGTCAAGCTGAGGAACAAGCTCGTAAACAACAAGAGCAACATACCGCTTCGCAAACACAACCTGCTGCTGAAAATAACAGTAATGTACAATATAAAAACTGCACAGAAGTAAAAAATGCAGGTAAAGCTCCTCTATATAGTGGCCAACCGGGATATAGTCGCAAGTTAGATCGTGATGGCGACGGTGTTGCATGTGAGAGATAATGTACATGAAAAAAAGCTCTCCAAATTTATCAATACCTAAATCGTAAAAAGTCATAAAAAATAAAGGGTGTCACATATTAATCATGGATAATATGTAGCACCCTTTTTCATATATGGCAACAACAATTCAACTTAGCTGCTGTAAAAACTTTCAAATCTATGTTGAATTTAAATTAAACATTTATAATTCTTTTAGCTTTTCTTTAGATTAATTTTTTAAACTTCAATTATTATAGGAAGAATCATTGGTTTTCTTTTTGTATGCTCGTATATAAACTTGCCTAGCGTTTCTCTTATGTCTCTTTTAAGAACATTCCATTGGCTAATATTTTCTTTTTGTAAATTGTTAATAGTTGTTACAACTAGTTGATTCATTTTCTTCAAGAAATCTTCCGAATCGCGAACATATATAAATCCACGAGAAATCGTGTCCGGACCAGAAATAATTTTCCCTTCTGTTTTACTAAGAGTAATAACTATAACAAGCATACCATCCTCAGAAAGTTGTTTGCGGTCACGTAAAAGAGCCTTTCCAACATCACCAATACCTAATCCATCTACATATATATTCCCGGCAGGTATTCGTCTCGTTTGATGAGCAATTTGATTCTTTATATCGACAACATCACCATTACTAATAACATAAATATTCTCTTTCTTCACACCAACAGACTCTGCTAATAGACTATGATGATGTAACATTCTAAATTCGCCATGAATAGGAATGAAATATTTGGGTTTCATTAAAGTAAGCATTAATTTTAATTCCTCTTGATAGGCATGTCCAGAAACATGCATTCCTGTTGAACTTCCCGTCCCATAAATAACATTAGCTCCCAATAGAAATAAATTATCTATAATACGTGAAACATTGCGTTCATTTCCTGGGATAGGAGTTGCAGCTATAATGACTGTATCGCCAGGCAAGATGTCTACCTGTCGATAGTTTCCACTTGCTAAACGAGATAAAGCAGCCAGTGGTTCACCTTGACTCCCAGTGCAAAGAATAGCTATTCTTTCTGGATCCATTCGATTGATGTCATTTGCTTCAACTAACATGCCTTCAGGAATATTCAAATAACCTTGCTCCAGCGCAACAGACACTACATTTACCATGCTCCTCCCAAGCAAAGCAAGCTTTCTATTCGTTTTTAAAGCTGCATTTACCACTTGTTGTACACGATTCACGTTAGAAGCAAAAGTAGAGATAACAACTTTTCTGCGAGCTTTGATGAACGCTTCTTCAATCCGCTCGCCTACAGATCGTTCTGATGGAGTAAATCCAGGACGTTCTGCATTCGTACTTTCAGAGAGTAGAGCTAAAACACCATCACCCCCAATTTTAGCCATTTTATGAATATCCGGATATTGATTATTTACAGGAGTCAAATCAAATTTGAAGTCACCTGTATGTACGACTGTTCCTTCTGGTGTATGAAAAGCAATACCAAGGCAATCAGGAATACTATGATTCGTTTTGAAAAAAGTTAGACTTATCTGTCCAAACTCAATTAACGATTCAGAGTCAATAACAGATAACTGTGTTAGATTTTGAAGTCCGTGTTCTTTTAATTTAATTTCAATTAGCCCTAGCGTTAATTTTGTTGCATAAATTGGTACATTTAATTGTTTTAATAGATACGGGATACCTCCAATATGATCTTCATGTCCATGTGTAACAACTAAACCTCGAATTTTATCCTTATTTTCTTGCAAGTATGTAATGTCAGGTATAATCAAATCAATCCCTAATAAACTTTCATCCGGAAACTTAGAACCGCAATCAATTATCACAATGTCGTTTGAATATTGTATTGCATACATATTTTTGCCTATTTCATTTACGCCGCCTAAAGCAAAAATAGATAGTGTATTTTCTACTGTACTCAAAATGAATATCCTCCTTTTTAAAAACATTCAAGTATGTCCGAAGAAATATGGTATTCTTTTTTTATGATTAACCCATCTAGCTGAATATTATTCCAATTTATGGTTAAATAAATATTTTTCTCTTTAAAATTGTAGAAATTAATTTAGATAACGTATGTTTTATTTCTGTCCACCCTCGTTAATAGCACTCATTAAAAATAGGAAATAAACTACCGTTACTTATGTAGTTTATTTCCTATTCACTTTATTTATCTTTTCCAGATTTACTCTTACATTTTATCCTGCATTCACAGTTGTAAAAGCCCTTGGTTTAACTCATATTTATTGGTTTGGAATAAAATTTGATAAAAATGAAGTTACAAACCCTTATTTAACAGCAACTACAAAAGCTCTATTTTGAAAAAAGATTGATTAAAATGGAGTTCCTCTTTTTAGCTATATATGAGGTTTTTATAAAAAAGCATTCCT
>NZ_NVPR01000026.1 GCF_002551815.1 Bacillus sp. AFS098217 | reverse complement strand
TTCGCTAGCGCTGCCGCTTTTGCTTCTTCTGATATTTCCCCATCCACCGATGCTTGTTTCTTCTCCGCAGCATGGTGTTGGGTCTCTTCCATATTTATCTCATTATTACTTGATAGCGCTTTCTCTTGTTCTTGCGCTTTAAACTTAGCTATTTCCATTTCATGTTTTGCGGCAAGACGGTTTCGAGCTTCTTCTTTCGCATGTCTAGCGGCTTCTTTCTTCATATCCTCTAAACTGTTATTAGGATCACTCATCTATTCGTCACCTGCTTCCCAGTCTTTGCTTCGTAACGAATCTTCTCTTTCAGTTTATTAATTCCATAAATTAAGGCTGCTGGATTAGGAGGACATCCCGGGATATACACATCTACTGGTACGATTTGATCTACCCCTTTTACAACAGCATACGAATTCACATATGGTCCGCCAGCTGTTGCACAAGATCCCATTGCAATAACCCATTTCGGCTCTGGCATCTGATCATATAAACGCCGTACAATAGGTGCCATTTTCTTCGTCACTGTTCCAGAAACAATCATGACATCCGATTGCCTCGGTGATGTCCGAAAGAATGACCCAAATCGATCCAAATCATAATGCGATGAACCAACCCCCATCATTTCAATTGCGCAGCACGCCAATCCAAATGTCATTGGCCATAAAGAGTTACTACGTGCCCACCCCTTTACCTGTTCTAATGTTGTAAAGAAAATATTCCTCTCTAATTCCGCCCGTTCCTGTGGATGTAATTCCTCGAAATTTATAGCCATTGTAACACCTTCTTTTTCCAAGCATACGCCAGACCCACGATTAACATAATGACAAAGATTAGCATTTCAATAAGCGCGAACAAACCAAGCTTGTCATACGCAACAGCCCACGGATATAAAAATAAGGTTTCCACATCAAAGATGACAAATAATAATGCAAAAATATAATAGCGAGCATGAAAACGAACATTTGCATCATGATAGGGTTCAATTCCGCTTTCGTACGTTGTTTCCTTTGCCGCACTCGGCTTATGCGGTCGCAACAACTTTCCTAATGTAAGAGCCACTACCGGCAGCAATATGCCCAATAGCAAGAAGATGCCAACGATCATATAACTATTTTCATATACATTTGCCATTGTGAAACCCTCCCCCCTGAATTAAGAACAAATTCACTTAGTAAACAATATGTCTCAACCGCATCATTTATTATTTTTAAATTTTTCTAAATAATGCGACTATTTATATCATTATAGCAAACTTCAAATTCCTATGTCGATACGTTAGGAATAATGTGTAAAATCTTCCTAAATCATTCACATTTTTCTTAAAAGGGAATTCTAATATGTTTTTGTTAAAACAGGAGCTAATTTGTCAGCTAAAGAATTTCTACAAAATAATCTTGTACAAACGATTGTTTCCATCTTTGAAGAAACTGGTTTACAACCACATCTTCTTGATATAGAACTAACAGAACATATTGCAATGATAGACGAAAGAACAACTGCCATTCTTACAAGATAACAATTGTAGGTATATGCAAGGATACTACTTCAGCAAGCCACTCGGCAGTAAACAATTCATGAAATTTCTACAAAAAACACCCAGCATAAATTTCATGCTGGGTGTTTTCTTAAAAGGTAGGATTTTCTTTTTGATAATAGTCCTGTGAAATTTCATCATAGAATGCCGCAGTTGTTGTATAAAAATATGGTGCTAACCATAAGAAACCGATTCCTAAAGTAACGATACTTAACAAGAACCAACCAATGAAACTTAAGCATAATAAGAAATAATCCATTTTATGTCCATCCATCATACGGCGACTTTCCGTAATGGCTTGATTCATTGAATACTCCGGATGATCATTTAAAATAAAATACGTCATCGCGTACGAGAAAGATTTAATAATTCCTGGAATAATCAGTAGTATTGTCCATAAAGTAAGATAAATGCACACTAACAAATATGTTAAAAATGATTTTATAAATTTAGTTCCATCTGTAAACCATCTAAACAACTGTCCAATACGAACCTCTCTCTCACGAATCGCATTCAAAACAAGATAATATGCCCCTAAAGTTAACGGTCCAATAATAAGCATCACGACAATATCCACTGAAAAGGATCCTCTTGCTTCATTCCATCCCCAAATCATTGAGAAAGGAAATGTAACAACAAGCTTACAAACAGAAGCAAAAACTGCAATCAGTAATGTAGTACCTACTGCTAGTCCCCATTTTCCTTCCAAGGCATCCAGCGCTCTTCCTTTTAAATCACTAATCATATGAAACCTCCTAAATCGAATGAACCTCTACTTTATTATTAGTATAACACGCCGCTCGCATCTTATATTTCAAAAAAACGAGGTGCATACAACTATTATGCACCTCGTTTTCCATATATTTTTAATACGATTTATTTTTCTGATACGTATTGATAAAAATGTGCTATCGTTGTATTGAAATATGGATAGAGCCAAAGAAATCCAATTCCAAAAGTAAAAATTGCTAACACAGCCCAGCCGATGAAGCTAAGCCCTAAAAGGAATAGATCCATTTTATGTCCTTTCATCATCGCTTTACTTTCTCTCAGCGCTTGTAAAACACCGTATTCTGGATTTTCCACTAGAATGTAATAAGTCATCGCATATGAAAGAGAAGCAATAACAATTACTATAAACGAAATAAATAATAAAACAAAGAAAGCAATTCCTAATGATTCATTTGCTGAATCACTTCCTTCCCCAAATAGAAACACAAACATACTGATTAATATTAACGGAATCCAAGTTCCTGTGTATAGACAAATTGCCAACATTGCCTTTATTGCTTTCAGCATTCGTTTAAACCCACGGAACCCTTCAAATAAGCAATCTATTACAGCACCATCCCTCTTACTAAGGCGTAAGGACAGATTCATATAACCATATGTCATGATACCGTATGATGCAAGGTTCACTATGAACATCAGACCATAAATAACGATAATAGCCATAACAGCACCAACTGTTGCTGTTTCCTCTTCAAATGAGCTTATAGAACTACCAATTATCGCCATTAAAAATATTCCAGGAATTAAAATAATAAATGATGCCACGAATGAGAGTATATAATTCAAAATAAAATATAGAATTGTCGAACCTACACTAAGCCCCCATTTTCCATTTAACGATTGCAATGCTTCTCGTTTCATTTCACCAATCACTTTCTCATCTCCTTACACTATGTATCTATTTATATATAAAATTACACTTACAATTATATCATTTTTTGTAATGTTTTTTTGTAATATTTCCTATAACATAAAAATTTAGCCTATTCTATTCATAAAAAAATCCGTAAAGGAATGAACCTTTACGGATTTTCTTATTTCATGTCAGAAACATTCAAACGGTTAATCGCTCGTTTTAGTGCAAGCTCTGCACGCTTAAAGTCAACATGTACTTGTTTATCTTGTAAACGCTGCTCAGCACGACGCTTCGCTTCGTTTGCACGATGGATATCGATATGGTTTGCTTCTTCAGCAGATGGTGCTAATACTGTTACTTTATCTGGACGAACTTCGATAAAGCCACCGCTTACTGCTACATAATCAGTGTGACCGCCATTTTTCAAACGAACCGCACTAATCTTTAGCGGCGCAACAGTTGGAATGTGACCTGGTAAGATCCCCATTTCCCCACTTTCTGCTTTCACGCTTACCATTTCTACTTCTTTTTCGTAAACCGGTCCATCAGGAGTTACAATACTGACTGGAAATGTCTTCATAATTCGTCCCTCCTAAGGCCTTACGCCATCATTTTCTTCGCGTTTTCAATAACTTCTTCAATGCCACCAACAAGACGGAATGCATCTTCTGGAAGGTCATCATATTTTCCTTCTAGAATTTCTTTGAATCCACGAACTGTTTCTTTTACAGGTACATAAGATCCTTTTTGACCTGTAAACTGCTCTGCTACGTGGAAGTTCTGTGATAAGAAGAACTGAACGCGACGAGCACGATGTACAACTAATTTATCTTCTTCAGATAACTCGTCCATACCTAAGATAGCGATGATATCTTGAAGCTCTTTATAACGTTGTAGCGTTTGTTGGATTTGACGAGCAACTGCATAATGCTCTTCTCCAACGATTTCTGGAGAAAGTGCACGAGATGTAGACGCTAATGGGTCTACCGCTGGGTAAATACCCATTTGTGTTAAACGACGCTCTAAGTTTGTTGTTGCATCTAAGTGAGCGAACGTTGTAGCTGGTGCTGGGTCAGTGTAGTCATCGGCTGGTACATATACCGCTTGGATAGACGTGATAGACCCTTTATTTGTAGATGTAATACGTTCTTGTAATTGACCCATTTCAGTTGCAAGTGTTGGTTGGTAACCTACCGCAGATGGCATACGACCAAGAAGGGCAGATACTTCAGAACCCGCTTGCGTGAAACGGAAAATATTATCGATGAACAATAGTACGTCTTGTCCTTGCTCATCACGGAAATGTTCAGCCATTGTTAATCCTGTTAATGCAACACGTTGACGTGCACCAGGTGGCTCGTTCATTTGTCCGAATACCATCGCTGTTTTCTTGATTACGCCAGAATCACTCATTTCGTGGTATAAGTCGTTACCTTCACGAGTACGCTCACCTACACCAGCGAATACAGAAATACCGCCGTGTTCTTGTGCGATGTTGTTAATTAACTCCTGGATTAATACTGTTTTACCTACACCGGCACCACCGAATAGACCGATTTTACCACCTTTAATGTAAGGAGCAAGCAAGTCTACTACTTTAATACCAGTTTCAAGAATTTCTACTTTTGTAGATAACTCTTCGAATGCAGGTGCTTGACGGTGAATTGGATCACGGCGTACATCCGCTGCAACTTCACCATCTAAGTCAATTGCATCACCTAATACGTTAAATACACGACCAAGTGTTGCATCACCAACTGGAACAGAAATTGGTTTACCAGTATCCTCTACTTCTATGCCACGAACAAGTCCATCTGTAGAAGACATCGCAACCGTACGAACTGTGTCATCACCTAAGTGAAGTGCAACTTCTAAAGTTAAGTTAACTGCGTCTTGTTTAATTCTAAGGGCATTGTAGATTTCAGGTAGCTTTCCGCCGTCAAACTTAACGTCTACAACCGGACCCATGATTTGCGTAACGCGCCCTTTATTCATCGGGTTCCCTCCTAGCTTTCTTTAAATTAGCCAGCTTTCTATGAGAGTCGGCTTTCATTTTTTAT
Source organism: Bacillus sp. AFS098217 (assembly GCF_002551815.1). Taxonomy (GTDB): domain Bacteria; phylum Bacillota; class Bacilli; order Bacillales; family Bacillaceae_G; genus Bacillus_A. Next base: position 10,712 of record NZ_NVPR01000026.1, on the reverse strand, counting down.
TAGTTTAGCTTGAGCGACTTTTCGGAAAGAGCCGCTTCCGCCTTTTATTAATCTAGCTCCGGTGGCTAGAAGGGTCGGTCATTTCCCCCCTTCTGGACGAGCCACCTCCGCTTTTTATTACTATTCTAACGCTGCTGCTCCACCAACGATTTCTGTAATTTCTTGCGTAATCGCTGCTTGTCGAGCACGGTTGAATGAAAGTGTAAGTGTATCGATAACTTCCATTGCGTTGTCTGTAGCACTCTTCATTGCTGTCATACGCGCTGCGTGTTCACTTGCTTTACCGTCTAGTAATGCACCGTACACTAAGCTTTCTGCGTATTGTGGCAATAATACTTTTAAGATATCTTCTTCAGAAGGTTCAAACTCATAAGCTGTCGTCGGTTTGTCAGACGTCACTTCCGTAAGCGGTAAAATTTTATTTTCCGTTACTTCTTGTGAAATTTTACTCACGTAATGGTTGTAGTAAATATACAGCTCATCATAAGCACCATCTGCGAACATCGCAATCGCTCGAGAAGCAAGGTCTTTAATATCTGTAAATGAAGGATGGTCAGATAGCCCAACTACTTCATCAATGATGTTAAAGCCGCGACGTTTTAAATAATCACGTCCTAGTCGTCCAAGCACAATAATTGAATATTGGTTTGAATCCATATTATGACGTTCACGAATTACGTTACTTACCGTACGTAATACGTTACTGTTATAACCACCTGCTAGTCCACGATCAGATGTAATAACGATGTATCCCGTACGTTTTACAGGGCGTGCTGTTAGCATTGGATGATTGATTCCTTTGCTACCTTGCGCAATACTCGCTACTACTTCTTGAATCTTTTCCATATACGGAACGAAAGATTTAGCATTTTGTTCTGCACGGTTTAATTTCGATGCAGATACCATCTCCATCGCCTTCGTAATTTGACTCGTTTTCTTAGTCGAATTAATTTTCGCTTTTATATCGCGTAAAGATGCCACAGGTTTTCACCACCTTTTTTCCGGAAGTTGGCACGATTAGTAAGATTTCTTTTCATTCATCTTTCTAATCTACGTTGCAAGATCTTCTTGCTCATGATTGAAGGAAAAGAATAGGTGCACCTACTCTTTTCCTTTACATAACCGTCAGCAATCTCTGTAAGAGTTGCCTGTTTATATAATCTAGTTTCAGCGGCTAACGAGCCGCTTCCGCTTTTTATTATTCAGAAGCTACGAATACTTTTTTGAATCCGTTAATTGCTGCTGCAAATTTATCGTCATCCGCAAGTTTCTTAGTTGTGCGGATTTCGCTTAATAATTCAGCTGCATTTGAATCTAACCAAGCATGAAGTTCTTCTTCAAAACGAGTGATATCTGCTACTGGGATATCATCTAGGAATCCACGTGTTAGAGCGTAAAGAATAATAACTTGTTTCTCTACTCGCAGTGGTTTGTGTAATCCTTGTTTTAATACTTCAACTGTGCGAGCACCACGGTTTAATTTCGCTTGAGTTGCTTTATCAAGGTCAGAACCGAACGCAGCGAACGCTTCTAACTCACGATAAGATGCAAGGTCAAGACGAAGTGTACCTGATACTTTACTCATCGCTTTAATCTGAGCAGATCCACCAACACGAGATACTGAAGTACCTGCATCGATCGCTGGACGTACACCAGAGAAGAATAAATCAGATTGTAAGAAGATTTGTCCATCTGTGATAGAGATTACGTTTGTTGGGATGTAAGCTGATACGTCCCCTGCTTGTGTTTCGATGAAAGGTAGAGCTGTTAAAGAACCGCCGCCTTTTGCATCACTTAATTTTGCTGCACGCTCTAGTAAGCGAGAATGTAGGTAGAATACATCCCCTGGATACGCTTCACGACCTGGAGGACGACGTAATAGTAATGACAGCTCACGATAAGCTGCTGCTTGTTTTGATAAGTCATCGTATACTACTAATACGTGTTTACCATTGTACATGAACTCTTCACCCATTGTTACACCAGCGTAAGGAGCTAAGTATAATAATGGAGCTGGTTGAGAAGCTGATGCTGTTACAACGATTGTGTACTCTAATGCACCGTGCTTACGTAAAGTTTCTACTACGTTACGTACTGTAGATTCTTTTTGCCCAATTGCAACGTAGATACAAACCATATCTTCATCTTTTTGATTAATGATTGTATCAAGTGCAACTGCTGTTTTACCTGTTTGACGGTCACCGATGATTAACTCACGTTGACCACGGCCAATTGGTACAAGAGCATCGATCGCTTTAATACCTGTTTGAAGTGGCTCATGAACAGATTTACGATCCATTACACCTGGTGCTGGACTTTCGATTGGACGAGTGTTTGTTGTATTGATTGGGCCTAAACCATCTACTGGTTGACCTAATGGGTTTACAACACGACCGATTAGTTCTTTCCCTACTGGCACTTGCATGATGCGACCAGTACGACGAACCTCGTCACCTTCACGGATTTCTGTGTAAGGTCCTAAAATAATGATACCTACGTTGTTTTCCTCTAAGTTTTGTGCTAGTCCCATAACGCCATTAGAGAACTCTACAAGTTCACCAGCCATAACGTTATCAAGACCATGAGCACGCGCAATACCGTCACCAACCTGGATAACTGTACCAACATCACTAACTTCGATTTCAGACTGATAGTTCTCGATTTGTTGCTTTATCAGTGCGCTAATTTCTTCAGCTCTGATGCTCATGTGCTTCACCCCTATCTATTCTTCATAAGTTCACGCTGAATACGTGCTAACTTTCCTTGTAAACTACCATCATAAATGCGATTTCCAATGCGTACTTTAATTCCGCCTAGTAAATCTTCATCTACAACATTCTTTATGCGAATTGCATCTTTTCCTGTTCTCTTCGCAAATGATTCTGCAATGCTAAGTTTTTCATCTTCAGATAGAAGACGAATAGAGTAAACAGTTGCATCTGCTACGTTGCGTTCTTCATTAGCAAGAACAACATATTCATTTGCAATTTCAGGTAGGATTTCAATGCGTTTATTATCAACTAAAATATATAACGTATTTAAAATTGATTCAGAAACAGAAGCAAATACGTTAGAAAGAAACGTTTTTTTCTGTTCCTTCGAAATGTTTGGTTGTGTTAAAAAGCTTTGTAGTTCTCCGTTCGTTACAAAAACGTTTTGTACAAGGCGTAATTCCTCTTCAAACATCTCTAATACGTGTTTTTCTTTTGCAATTTGAAAAAGAGCGACAGCATAACGTTTTGCTACAATCTCATTGCTCATCGCGCTTCTCCTACTTCTTTAATATAATCGCGAATTAATTTCACTTGATCTTCTTCTTTTAGTTCTTTTTCAATTACTTTAGAAGCAATTTGAACAGATAAAGAAGCGACTTGTTCTTGCAGAGCAGCAATTGCTTGCTCTTTTTCGCGTTGAATTTCTTGTACAGCAGATGTTTTAATTGACTCTGCTTCTTCTTTTGCAGCAGCGACAATAACATCTTTCTGATCTTCTGCTTGCTTTTTCGCTCTTTCGATTAACTCTTGTGCTTCCACACGTGATTGTTTTAACATTTCACGTTGTTCTTCTACTAATTTTTTCGCCTCTGCATTGTTCTTTTCTGCAGCGTCGATTTCACTAGCAACATGCTCTTCACGTTCCTTCATAATTCCCATCAAAGGACCCCAAGCAAATTTGCGAAGCATTACTAATAAAATTAGGAAAACTAGCAATGTGTAAGCAATCGTTCCAAATGGAATGGCAGCTCCTAATAATAAAGTTGGCACAAGGATTCACTCCCTTCGAGATATCTAAATTGACCATATGAAAAAAAAAGACATACATTTCGTTCATAAAGCAATGGCGAAGAAAGTTCAAAAAACACTCTTCGCCATCTATGTAAGGGGAGTATCCCTTATTTGTTCATTACGATGAATGCAATAACTACACCGATGATTGGAAGTGCCTCAACTAATGCAACCCCGATGAACATAATTGTTTGAAGTGCGCCTTTTAATTCTGGTTGACGAGCAACACCTTCGATTGTACGTGATACGATAAGACCGTTACCAATACCTGCACCTAATGCTGATAAACCAATTGCAATTGCAGCTGCGATTACACCTAAACTCATTTAAAATGTCCTCCTTTGTATTATAAAAAAATAGATTTTTTACTTACTTATTAAAGTATATTAATGGTCATGACTTACTTTATGAGCCATATAAACCATCGTTAACATTGTAAAGATAAACGCTTGGATTGAACCAACGAACACACTGAATCCCATCCACGCTAACATCGGCACAATAGCACCCAACGCTCCAAGTACTGTACTTCCACCTAATTTGGCAAGTAATCCTAATAAAATCTCACCAGCATAGATGTTACCGAATAGACGAAGACCTAACGTTAATGTGTTAGCAAATTCCTCAATAACCTTTAAAGGAAATAAGAATTTCATAGGTTGGAAAAACCCTTTTAAGTATTCTTTTGTACCCTTCATCTTAATTCCATAGTAATGGGTGAGGGTAACTACCATCACGGCTAATGTTAATGTAACTGCTGGGTCAGACGTTGGCGATCTCCACCATGCAATGTGTTCGCCAGCCTCAGTTGTTGAATACATGAATGGTAAGCCGAGCATGTTTGATACGAAAATAAACATCATAAGCGTAACGCCGAGTGTTAAAAAGCGTCCACCTGTTTTCCAGTCCATCGTACTGTTAATAATCCCTTTCGCGAAGTCTAAAATCCATTCCATGAAGTTTTGCATTCCGGTAGGACGAAGAGCTAAGCTGCGAGTTCCAATAACAGCGATTAAGAAAACAATAACTGCTGCAACAGTAACCATCATGACTGAGGACAAATCGAACGTTAAACCTAGAAATTCAACTAATTTACCGTGTTCCACTAGTAATTCACCTCTCTTCCCTGCTCTTATACTCTAAATAAAGAAAATCTATGATCATGACAAGATATCCTGTCAGCAATCCTACACCTAAGCTCCACATCGCAATTAAATGCTGATATTTCGCTGCAAATAAAATTAGTAACCCAATCGTGGCAAATCTCGAATATGTACTTACAGCCGTCGCTTTAAATTTCACGTTTTCTCCATTTGTAACGCGGTCTAATAGCTTGTCTGTTTTACGTGCAATAATGCGCAAACTAAGAAAACTGAAAATCGTCCCGATAATCAGTCCAAGAAATACATCCTTGTAAGAGGTAAATCCCCATCCTAGCACAAGAAGCGCAAGCAAGTAGTACATATATTTCTTTTGTCTTTGGACAAGTCCATGTACGTCTATCATCATTGCTCTCCCGAATAATAATGTCGAATGAGTCGAATCATTGCGTAAATCCCTGTTCCTAATCCAAGCAATAAGCCTATAATAAGAAACAATGGAAACGTTCCAACCTTACTGTCAATCCATTGCCCACCAAAGATTCCAACAAGAATAGAACCGACTAATTGAGCAAGAATTCCTGTCATTAAAGCATATGCTTTTATTGGGTTGCGATCGTCTTTTTGCAAGGATTCATCCCTCCAATATGTAACCCTCATTCACGATGTGTTAATAATAACTCATTTTTTTGTATAAATTCTACACAAAATAAAAATTTTGCTTTTTCTTCACGAAATAGATGCAAATTTGTCACTGAAAGCCCTACCATCTATCCCCGTTGTTAGCATACAATAGGGTATTAGCACTGTCAACGAGAAATCGTAAAAAATCAAAAAATTTGAGTATTAGTCATTTCCTGCCAAAAATGAAAACGTTCCCCTTCTAAATACTGGTGAAAGATATATAATTTCTTGAAGTTTTCTATTTATAATAGAAGAAAATGTTCACAAGTTTGTCACTATTATATTTTTAGGATATAACGTTTTTCTTCCATAGTATAGGGCCTCATAGAAGTTAGACCTCTATAGTATATGTGATATATATGCAATTTATGTTGCATATACAAAAAATACCATTTGTATGTTGATTCGTCACTTCTTTCTCAAACTCCAGTTTTGTTAAATAAAAAACAGACGAGCAGGGAATCCCTCTCGTCTGTTGTCTTACTTCGTTCCAAATAAACGGTCACCAGCATCACCTAGACCTGGAACAACATAACCATGGTCATTTAACTTCTCATCTAATGCCGCTACATAAATATCAACATCAGGATGTTCTTCTTGCACAACTTTTACCCCTTCTGGTGCAGCTACGATACACATTAATTTAATTTGTTTCGCACCACGCTTTTTCAGAGAGTTAATTGCTTCAGCTGCAGAACCACCTGTTGCTAACATCGGATCAAGTACGATAAAGTCACGTTCTTCTACATCCGTTGGAAGCTTCACATAGTATTCTACCGGTTGCAATGTTTTAGGGTCACGATATAAACCAACGTGTCCCACTTTTGCTGCTGGAATTAATTTCAGAATCCCATCTACCATCCCTAAACCTGCACGTAAAATCGGAATTAAACCAAGTTTTTTACCAGCGATCACTTTTGTTTTCGCTTTACTTACAGGTGTTTCAATTTCAATCTCTTCAAGTGGAAGATCGCGTGTAATTTCAAAAGCCATTAAGCTTGCTACTTCATCCACTAATTCACGAAATTCTTTTGTACCTGTATTTTTATCGCGAATATATGTAATCTTATGTTGAATTAACGGGTGATCAAATACATACAGTTTTCCCATGTGAATCTCTCCTTCAGATGATATTCATGCGTGCGTACACGCCGTTTTGCACTATTTACGATTTTAAAGAAAACGCTACTAATATTCAAGGGCAAATTTGGAAAAATATTAAATCCATACTAAACTTACCTAATATTTTTACCAATTATGGAAGCGGTATCCTTCATTATATCTCCAAAATTTATTCACGATTTGTATACATACTTAAAACATAATATCTGCCTTATTTCCCCCTAATTACTCGTTTGCCTAAATTTATTTCAAACATAGCTCTACATTTCTACATCACGTAAAAAGTATTTTTAAAAAGCATATATCATTTCATGAGACATAAAGTGAAACTTTAATTAGCGAGGGTTTCTTCCCTCACTGATTATTAGCCCTCACCAATCGGGCTTTTACGAGCAATTTCTCTCCTACCTAACTTCTTTGCTTTCTCCAAATTTTGAAGTGAGGATATTACTGCCTGCAAATAGCGGGATAAAAAAACCGCTGGAACATTATGAGCTCCAGCAGTCTTTGTTCAATCTATTATAAATCTGTATACATTGGGAATTTGTTTGTTAATGCTTCTACACGCTTACGTGCCTCTTCTAATGCAACTTCATCCTCATGATTTTTCAATGTATGAGCAATGATTGCTGCAATTTCATCCATTTCTTCTAAACCGAAGCCGCGAGATGTTACTGCCGCTGTACCAATACGTACACCGCTTGTTACAAATGGACTTGCTGTTTCAAATGGAATTGTATTCTTGTTCACTGTAATACCCACTTCATCTAATACGTGCTCTGCCACTTTACCTGTAATTTCTAAGTTACGAACATCGATTAGGATAAGATGGTTGTCCGTTCCACCAGAAACAAGTGTAAGTCCTTCTTTTTGAAGTCCTTCTGCTAAGCGTTGTGCATTATTAATGATGTTTTGTGCATATGTTTTAAAATCTTCTTGCAGTGCTTCACCAAATGCAACAGCTTTTGCAGCAATCACATGCATAAGTGGCCCACCTTGAATACCCGGGAAGATTGATTTATCGATTTGCTTTGCAAATTGCTCTTCACATAAAATCATACCACCACGTGGGCCACGTAATGTTTTATGTGTTGTTGTTGTAACGAAATGTGCATGTGGCACTGGATTTGGATGTAAGCCCGCCGCAACTAAACCTGCGATATGAGCCATATCCACCATTAAGTATGCCCCTACTTCATCTGCGATTTCACGGAATCTCTTGAAATCGATCACACGAGGGTACGCACTTGCACCTGCAACGATTAATTTTGGTTTATGTTCTTTTGCTTTTGCCAACACATCATCATAATTGATACGGTGAGAGTCAGCATCCACTCCATATTCTACGAAATTATATTGTACCCCACTGAAGTTAACAGGGCTTCCGTGTGTTAGGTGACCACCATGGGATAAGTTCATACCAAGTACTGTATCGCCATGTTCTAAAATCGTAAAGTATACAGCCATATTTGCTTGTGCACCAGAATGTGGTTGAACATTTACATGTTCAGCGCCAAAAATTTCTTTTACACGATCACGTGCAATATCCTCTACGACGTCTACGTGCTCACAACCACCATAGTAACGTTTACCAGGATAACCTTCAGCATACTTATTTGTTAAAACAGAACCTTGTGCTTCCATTACCGCTTCACTTACGAAGTTCTCTGAAGCAATTAGCTCAATTTTTGAACGTTGTCTTCCTAGTTCTGCTTCAATTGCAGCAAATACCTTTTCATCTTGACGTTTTAAATGATCCACCATAATCCCCCTTTTCTGAACGAACTACATCAATTCCTAATAGTTTTTTCCTATTTATTCAGAAAAAACGAAAATTCAAGTTGTAATTCTTTCAAACCTTCATGTTTTCAAATACATTCTAACATGACTTTCTATATCATAAAAGAAAAAAAGACCAAGTTTGGTCTTTTCTTTCTTCTATTATAAAGTCAGACAACATACCTTCGTACAAGATGATATAAAGGTATAGTATAACTTCCAAGTTCTTCATCTTTAACGACAAGTAACAGTTTCTTCTACTACCGCATATACAGCGCGTGCTCCCCCAATAAGTTTCGCACGAGTTTTAGCCATCGTTACATGTGCATTACCAATTGCCTTCACACTTGTGCGAATCGGAACAGCCACATGTTTTAAATGCATACCAATGAACGTATCACCAATATCCATTCCTGCATCGGCTTTAATAAATTCCACTACTACAGGATCCTTAAAATTATGATAGGCATATGTTGCTAATGCACCACCCGCTGATCTGACAGGCGTAACGGTTACAATTTCAAATTGATATTTCATTGCCATTTCTCTCTCTACCACTAAAGCGCGGTTTAAATGCTCGCAACATTGAAACGCTAATTCTATACCCGTTTGTTTTTGAAATTGTGTTAGCTCAGAAAAAATTGCTTCTGCCACTTCCATCGTCCCTGATGTCCCAATTCTCTCCCCTAGCACCTCACTCGTGCTACAGCCTACTACAAAAATTTGACCGCTTTGTAAAGAAGCTTGTTCTTGAAATTCAGAAAGCGATATTTGTAGCTGCTCTTTCACTTTTACTATTTCCATCATTACGCCTCTTCCTTTCACAGGTTGATTCAACAAATTATATTATGCTTCAATAGAAATTAGAATCTATTACTTCGCTTCGTATGTTTTAATTTTTCCTACACGGTTTTCGTGACGTCCACCTTCATAATCAGTCGTTAACCAAATTTTTGCGATATCGCGTGCTAAACCTGCTCCAATTACACGCTCGCCCATAGCTAACATGTTGCTATCATTATGCTCTCTCGTTGCTTTTGCACTAAATGTATCATGAACTAACGCACAACGAATACCGTGTACTTTATTTGCTGCAATTGACATACCAATGCCTGTTCCACAAACTAACATACCACGGTCTACTTCACCGTTTGCAACCATTTCTGCTGCTGGAAATGCAAAATCAGGGTAATCAACAGATCCTGCTTCACACTCGCATCCTAAATCAATGTATTCAATATTTAATTCTTCTAATAAACTTACGATTTCTTTGCGGATATTCATGCCGCCGTGATCAGATGCTATTACTACTTTCATTTTTACCCCTCCAAAATTTTAATACAACTTTTATCAATGGATTGTTTTACACCACTGATATATGGTTACACAACCTAAAACTTGCTTATTTAAACAAGTCTATCTCCAATATGGTATTATACACGAAACATTAGCTTTCTGAATGTTTTTCCAATAAAGTTTGTACAAGTTTTTCCATCTCTGCTAATGTCGTTTGATAAATGGAAAGCGAACCTCCAAATGGATCTGAAATATCCTTACTTATACCCTCTGTAAATTCATATAATGTATGCAACTTCTCTTCCACCTTTGGATGATACCCCAGTACAAGCTGTTTATGATTTCCTGTCATCGTCAATACAATATCAGCCCATTCAAGTAATGCTTCCGTTACTTGCTTTGAAGCATGCGTTATTGAAATCCCCTTTGCCGCTAACGCTTCCTTTGCATACAAAGATGCATCGCTTCCAGGATTGGCAAAAACACCAGCAGACTGCACTTCAAATTTATCTTCTCCATGGTGACGAAGTAACGCCTCTGCCATTGGGCTCCGGCATGTATTTCCAGTGCAAACAAATAACACTCGCTTCATCCAAATCCACTCCTTATGCCAAATGTCCTATATTTATCATAACGTACATTACAATGGAACAAAAGAAATGTGAATATATAAAAGGCGTATTTCCCTTTTATTTTTTCTAAGAGAAATACGCCTTATCCACATATATGTGAAACCCTAGTTTCAAGTACCCTCGATATAGTATCATACTTAACTGAAACATCCCACAAAAAACCTCATTTAAAAAACCAACATAAAACCCCTCTTTTTAGGTGGGAGAGAGCATCTGGCCATGCATAGAAGCGGGCAGGGCCTTTTTCTGCCACATGCGAAGTAAAAACAGAAAGAGCAAACGAGAGTAGGTTACTTTTTCCTCTGCATAGCAGG
>NZ_NVPR01000005.1 GCF_002551815.1 Bacillus sp. AFS098217 | reverse complement strand
TATTAGTCAAAAAGTATGAAACAATCATATTAAATTTCCCCTCCCTTTCACTTCAAGTTCCCATTGAAGTCACATCTATCTTTTATATTATATCTATCGAAGCTGTTCCTCCCTAATAATGAGACATTCCCCAGTGTCTCGAACAGCTTTCCATCCCTAATTAAAATTGACATAAATTGTCCCCTTCCCTGACCATCTTGCGCTAACAAGATGGTCTGTTTTTTATCACCTATTACTGAATAATGCCCCTTATCCAGTAAACAACTATTCATTTATATAAATCCATTTTAATTTTTCAACATCTAAACCCCTGCTATGCAGAATAAAAAGTAACTTACTTTACTTCTCATGTGACAGGAAAAGGCCCTGGCCGCTTCTATGTATGGCCAGATGCTCTCCTCTCTCCCGCCTAAAAAGAGAAATTTTATGTCGGTTTTTTAATTGATTGTACATATAGTAAAAAAAAACAAACCCCTCGCTCTATTCTAAGTGCGAGGGGTTTGTTTTATAGATTATTTTCCTTGATACATTGCATCCACTTGTTTTTGAAGTTCTTCATTTTCTAAGAACTCATCGTATGTCGCTTCCTTATCGATTACGCCATTTGGTGTTACTTCGATAATACGGTTTGCAATCGTTTGTACGAACTGATGGTCATGAGATGTGAATAGTAATGTTCCTTTAAATGCGATTAAACCGTTGTTTAATGCTGTGATAGACTCAAGGTCTAAGTGGTTCGTTGGATCATCAAGTGTTAATACGTTTGCTCCGCTTAACATCATTTTTGAAAGCATACAACGAACTTTTTCTCCACCTGACAATACAGAAACATTTTTCTTTACTTCTTCACCAGAGAAGAGCATACGACCTAAGAAACCACGTAAGAAACTTTCTGTTTCATCTTGTGGAGAGAATTGACGTAACCATTCAACTAAGTTATATTCACTGTTCTCGAAGTACTTAGAGTTATCTCTTGGGAAGTAAGCTTGAGATGTTGTAACGCCCCACTTAAATGAACCGCTATCTGGCTCCATTTCACCCATAAGAATTTTAAATAATGTTGTCATTGCAATATCATTACGTCCGATAAATGCAACTTTATCACCTTTATTTAACGTGAAGTACACATTATCTAACACTTTTTCTCCATCAATCGTTTTTGAAAGACCTTCTACAGTTAATAAGTCATTTCCTACTTCACGCTCTGGTGTGAAGCCAACGAACGGATAACGGCGTGATGATGGTTTAATGTCATCTAATGTAATTTTATCTAATAACTTTTTACGAGAAGTCGCTTGCTTCGCTTTAGATGCGTTTGAACTAAAACGTGCAATGAAGTTTTGTAACTCTTTTACTTTCTCTTCTTTTTTCTTATTTGCATCTTGTGTTAGTTTCAATGCTAACTGGCTTGATTCATACCAGAAGTCATAGTTACCAACATATAATTGAATTTTACCGAAATCAAGATCCGCCATGTGCGTACATACTTTATTTAAGAAGTGACGGTCATGGGATACAACGATAACTGTATTTTCAAAGTTCATTAAGAAGTTCTCTAACCATTGAATTGCTTTTAAGTCTAAATGGTTGGTAGGCTCATCAAGTAATAAAATGTCAGGTTGACCAAATAGTGCTTGAGCAAGTAATACTTTTACTTTCTCTGCACCTGTTAACTCAGACATCTTTTTATCATGAAGATCTTCTCCAATGCCTAATCCTTTTAAAAGGATTGCAGCTTCAGATTCAGCTTCCCAACCGTTTAGCTCAGCAAACTCTCCTTCAAGTTCTGCAGCACGCATACCGTCTTCATCACTGAAATCTTCTTTCATGTAAATCGCATCTTTCTCTTGCATCACTTTGTAAAGACGTGTGTGACCCATAATTACTGTTTCTAATACAGGAAACTCTTCGTATTCAAAGTGGTTCTGTTTTAATACTGCTAAACGCTCACCAGGCGTAATATTTACATCGCCTGTTGATGGGTCAATTTCTCCAGATAAAATTTTTAGAAATGTTGATTTACCAGCACCGTTTGCTCCGATTAAACCGTAGCAGTTACCTGGTGTAAATTTTATGTTAACATCTTCAAATAATTTTCTGTCCGCAAAGCGCAATCCTACGTTACTAACTGTAATCATGTGGTTCCTCCAATTTTGATACTTTTATATATATACCTCACTTACTATAACATATTTAGCCATCTAAAGGTATATCAAATCGGCTTTCTATTTCAGCGAACGAAAATTTCTATTATAGAAAGTTCTTAAAAGAAATCATAAATAAACGGCTTATGTAATGGAATCAAATGTTCAAGTGCATGTACTTCTTCCTCTGTTCCTGAAATATAATCGATTTCATATAGCTCTAATGGACGCTTATATCCAAATAACATTGTTGATAACGTATTTATATCCAATTGAATTCCTGTATTTTGTAATTCCTTTCTTTCTTCATCATTAACAAATACAACTTCTTTATTTGTTAATGCAACCGTTTTATTATTCCACGGTGCAAATGAGTCGGAAATATGTAAGATTACATCATTTTTTTGATTATCCCATCCAAATGAATATTGTTTAAGAAAACTCTCTACATCAACAATTCGGGCCATAAAATATGGCATAATTTCAGCCTTCATTCGCGGTTCTTGCAACGTATATAATAATGGTTCTCTTTCATGTAGTACCATTTTGAGCTCTTTTATCATGGAATCATGCTGGCAAATAAAATTCCAAAGTCCATGTCTTGCTTCATTATTTAATGGAATAAATTCTTCTACTGTCATTTTTGAATCTTTTATCTCATAAAGAATGTAACCCATTGCCTCTTTTTCTTCACTATAATAAACCGCTACCGTAAGATCATGGTAAACCGATTGATTCCACCATTCTTTACTTCGCACTAACATACCGGAGAAACCTTTAGCAAATTGTTCATACACTTCACTTATTTCTTCAGAATGGGTATCTTTATTATAACGTTTGACCGTTCCCTTAACTGACTTTTGCATAACTAAATCTGCTTTTGTCAAAGAACATATAAGACGATTCGCAAAAAGTTCCCATCCGTATTTTCTATAAAAAGAAACCGCAAATGGATGTAGCATGGATACGCTATATCCACCGTCCTTCATTGTTTTTAATACATGTTTTAATAGCTCTTTTACATACCCGCTTCTTCTATACTCTGGATACGTTGCTACCTCTGCAATTCCACCCATTTTAAAAATCCCATCACCAATATTGATTTCAAGTGGAAGAAGGTGTAATTTTGCTGCTAGCTTATTTTCCTCAACAATTCCATATAACTGGTGATGCTCTCTCATTAACTTAAGGCGCTTTTCAAGTTGATCTTCTGGCACTTTATATTGAAAAGCGTATTCTGATAATTCTATCGCTTCACGGTAATGACTTTCTGCTAATTCAATTACTTTCATTATTTCATCCTCCTATTCCACTTATTTAATTCGAACTATTGCATGTAAAATCCTATATAAAATGAAAAAAGAGAAAATGCTTTATACATCTTCCCTAGTTCATTTATTTTCTAATTGCAGATTTATCATAAACGTACCCATCACTTTTATCCTGTCCACTGTATATTATATGAATTATAGACCTCGATACACCTACTGAAAATTCCTAACTTCTTATTTTCATACAAGTTACTTATCAATGAATTTTTAATCTCAGGTATATAATTCGGCCAAGTAAATCACTTTTATTTCCATTTATATACTCGAAAGCAAAGAAGGGAAGAATAAACCATTATGAATTCTTACTTTAATAAAATAGATAAATTAAATGCAACTCGGGATCCACTTCCCTCAAGAAGGAATAGGGATCCAAGGGAAGAAACTTCTGAATTCACAAGACTCTCTGCATTCAGAGCTATCAACATGTCTACCCTTCAACAAATACCCGCCAATACTACTGCTAAAGTTTTATATCCTCATATAGAATTTGATTTAGCAAATGAATTCAACTCAGCTGCATCCACGTTCATTCCTGAAACAAGAGGTGTATACTCATTGACTGCAAGTATTCTTTTCTCACCGAATAATTTCAATGAGGGCTACAGAGGAAGAATAAGTATTCAAGCAAATGGTCATGAGGTAGCTGCTAATAATGATTTCTTTGGAGCAAATATCAAGATTAAAAATATCATAACCGTTTCTACCATTACTCAATTACAACGTGAGGACATCGTTGAAGTATTTTTTATATCTAGCGTAGCTGGTACAATCAATTTACTTGATAGTATTACACGTTTTGAAGGAGCTAGATTCCCTTCCCCATCAATTTAAATGAAAACGTCTATAACAATAGTAAAAATAGTTGTTATAGACGTTTTATTTTATGCCTTTTCTAATTCAGTTTGTAGTTTACTTAGTTCCTGAAAGAACGTAGGATACGAAACTCCAACGGTCTCCGCATCTTCAAGTACTGTTTTATTATCTGCTATACAGCCTGCAATCGCCAGCATCATTCCAATTCGATGATCCCCATGACTATTTACTGTACCGCCCTTCAGCGCGGACTTACCGTAAATAACCATTCCATCATCCGTCGCTTCAATTCGTGCTCCTAATTTTGTTAATTCGGCCACAACCGTATCGATACGATTTGTTTCTTTTACTTTCAGTTCATGTGCATCTTTAATAACTGTAATCCCTTCTGCTTGTGTTGCCGCAAGCGCAATGATTGGAATTTCATCAATAAGCCTTGGAATTATTTCTCCACTAATTTCGATTCCTTGAAGTGATGACGTTTCAATTGTAATATTCGCAGCGGGTTCTGATGCATCCTTATGAATGGAATGAATTTCTAACTTAGCACCCATTTTCTTAAGAACATCTATAATTCCCGTACGAGTCGGATTCATACCAACGTTTTGTAAAACCAGTTTACTATTTGGAATCACCGCTCCTGCAACTAAGAAAAATGCCGCTGATGATACATCGCCAGGAACTTGGATATCTGTCCCGATTAATTGTTGTCCACCAGCAATTTTTACGGTTTTGCCCTCACGAGTTACTGTCACACCAAATGCCTCGAGCATTCTTTCCGTATGGTCTCGTGAAATGTGCGGCTCTGTAACACTTGTTACACCTTCAGCAGTCAATCCTGCGAGTAGAATGGCCGACTTCACTTGCGCGCTTGCTACAGGCGAAACATATTCAATTGCTTTTAAACCACCGCCCCGTATTGTAAGCGGAGTAAACGTCCCTTCTTCTCTACCATCAATTTTTGCCCCCATAAGTCTAAGTGGATTCGTTACACGTTTCATTGGTCTTTTTCCAATTGATGAATCACCTTGTATACAGGAATGAAAAGACGTATTTGCAAGTATCCCGGATATTAATCGTATCGTTGTACCAGAATTCCCTACATCTAACACATTTTTAGGTTCTTGTAACCCTTCTAATCCTTTTCCATTTACAACTACTTCATCACCGTTTTGTGAGATTTCTACTCCCATTTCTTTAAAACAAGCAATAGTGCTTAAACAATCTGCACCAGGTAGAAAACCTTTAATGGTTGTTTTGCCTTGTGCAATCGCTCCAAACATGACAGCACGGTGTGAGATAGACTTATCTCCAGGGATTGTAATGGTTCCCTTTAATCCGTTTTTCACATTTTGTACGGTTTGTTCTTTCATAGGCCATTCTCTCCTTATTACATTGTTTCATATGTTTGATATTCTTCTTTTTGTAATGCTATCGTCGCCTTTAGACGATCTTCTTCTCTTTGGAAACTAATGCGAAGCACACCAAGTAATCCTTCTCGCGCTTCTAATATTTGCAAGTTCGTAATACTAATTTCTTTCTGTGCAAGAATACTTGTAATATGTGCTAATGCCCCAACTTTGTCTAAAACATCAACATATAAATCATGATAAGCTGGAATTGCACCACTTTTTCGAACTGGTAAAGAGTCACGGTATTCTTTAGCGTTTGCAAAATAGTTTTGTAATTCATTCGCATCGCCTTTAGAAACTGTTCTATATAACTCTTCCATTTCTGAAATCCATTCTTCTAGTAGCTGCAATAAATGCCCCTGATTTTGTCTGACAATATCACTCCACATTTTCGGACTACTTGATGCAATACGTGTAATATCTTTAAATCCACCAGCAGCAAGTTGATGAATGAGCGGATTATCTCCAGCATGCTTTTCAACTTGTTTCACTAAGCCCGCCGCAATTAAATGAGGAAAATGACTTACAATGCCCGTTACATAATCATGTTCTGCCGTATTCAATACGAGAAAATGAGCTCCTGTTCCTTTTAACCATCCTTTCAGTTCTTCTACTCGATGATTTTCTACATGACTCATTGGTGTTAAAATATAAAATGCATTTTCAAACAAATGTGCCTTTGCACTTTCAACTCCTGTTTTGTGAGACCCCGCCATCGGATGTCCCCCAATAAAAGAAATGCCTTCTGGTAATAAAGCTGACGCTTCATTCATGATTTTTCCTTTTGTACTTCCTACATCTGTAACAATTACATCTTCACGTAAATCATATAATGCGAGCTGACGTAATAACTTTGTTGTTTCTTCAACTGGGGAGGCAAAAATAATTAATTCCGCCTCCTCGCAAGCAGTTTGTAAATCTCTTGCTATTTCATCAATTACATAAAGTTCTTTTGCTCGCTCCACTTGTTCACTATGAATGTCATAGCCCGTAATCATTACTTCATGTTTTCTTTTAATCGCTAATGCAAGCGAACCACCAATTAATCCTGTACCAATTAATAAAACTTTTTTACACATTTGCCTCATCTCGAAACTTGTTTTTTCTATTGGTAAAGTGCTGTTTTAACACTGAAATCACTCCCTCATTCTGTTCTCTCGTCCCAATTGTAATACGAACACCGTTTGGAAACGGACGAATAATAAAGCCTGCATGTGCACATCGTTCATATATTTCCCCAGCATCATCTACTGGCAAAAAGATAAAGTTTGTTTGAGATGGATAAAACGGAATCTCATTCTCGTTACAAAAACGTTCATATTGCTCTATTCCTTCGCGATTTATACGAACAACTTCCTGAATGAATTCGGCGTCAGTACAAGCAATTGTTGCTGCCTTTTGCGCAAGGGAAGAAACATTGAAAGGCAGACGAACAACATTTAACTTCTCAATCAATTCTTCCTGTCCAATTGCATACCCAATGCGAAATGATGCTAAACCATATGCTTTAGAAAATGTTCGCAATATAAGAAGGTTCTTATATTTTTTCAATAGCGGTATTGTTTCTGGAAAGTCTTTCGCTGTGACGTATTCATAGTACGCTTCATCAATTACAATTAGCGTATCGTCATGTACTCTATTTATAAATTCACTTAATTTTCTGTCATCAATATATGCGCCCGTCGGATTATTCGGATTACAAATCCAAATCATCTTTGTCTTTTCATCGGCAGCTAAAGCAATTTCCTCTAAGTCATATATTCCATCTTTTAAAGGAACTTCTTTTACTTCGCATCCTTCAATCACTGCATGATGGTAATATTGAGGGAAAGTTTCTCCTGCTGTTACAATATTATCGCCCGCGCGGAGCACAGTACGGCTTATAATTTGAATGACCTCATCAAGTCCACTTCCACATATAATTTCTTCCTTTTGAACTTGTAGTTTTGCTGCAATCGTTTGGCGAAGTTCCAGCGCTCCTCCATCAGGATATAAAGCATGTTCATGCCACGTTTTTTGTAATTCTTCCATAACACGCGGTGAACAGCCAAATGGATTTTCATTTGATGCTAATTTTACAAACGAATGATCTCCATACACTTCTTTCATCTGCTCTGGTGATTTACCTGGTTTGTATGGCTGTAATGATGATAACTGCTCTTTTACCTTCATACGTCATCCCTCCTTTTTAAAATTCTTTTGCATATTTGTTATGCTGCATCATATTTTTCGTAATTAATTCCATGCGATCTTTTCCGAATTGTTCAACTAATGCATCTGCAAGTTCCCATGCAACAACAGCTTCTGCAACAACACTTGCAGCTGGAACTGCACAGCTATCAGATCGCTCAATGCTAGCTTGGAACGCTTCTTTCGTATCAATATCTACACTTGCAAGTGGTTTATATAATGTAGGAATTGGCTTCATAACACCTCGTACAACAATCGGCATTCCTGTTGTCATACCACCTTCTAATCCACCGGCGTTATTTGTTTTTCTTGTATATCCTTTTTCTTCGTCCCAAATAATTTCATCATGCACCGAGCTTCCCGGCTGCCTTGCTGCCTCAAACCCAATGCCAATTTCAGCGCCTTTAAAAGCATTAATACTCATAATGGCTCCTGCTAACTTTGCATCTAGTTTACGATCATAATGTACGTAGCTTCCAACGCCAATTGGCATTCCTTCTGCAATGACTTCTACAACTCCGCCAATTGAATCGCCGTTTGCTTTCGCACTATCAATCGCATCCATCATTATTTGCTCTACTTCTTTATCTAGGCAACGAACAGATGAATTTTCTGTAATTGTTTGGATTTCCTCTATTGATAATTGGCCTACATGGTTTGCTTTTACCCCACCAATTTCAAGGACATGCCCTGCAATTTGTACACCTAATTCTTTTAAAATTTGTTTTGCGACCGCACCAGCAGCCACCCTCACTGTCGTCTCCCTTGCAGAAGAACGCTCTAAAACATTTCGTATATCCCGGTGACCATATTTAATTGCACCGTTTAAATCCGCATGTCCTGGACGTGGTTTTGTGATTGTACGTTTCATTTCTTTACTTTCTTGCTCTGAAATCGGTTCAGCTCCCATTACTTTCGTCCAATGTTTGAAATCGTCATTTTTTACAATTAATGTAATCGGCGAACCAAGCGTGATTCCGTGACGCACACCGCTGACAATCTCCACTGTATCTGTTTCAATTTGCATACGTCTCCCGCGACCATGCCCTTTTTGTCTTCTTAATAATTCCTTATTAATATGTTCTGCTTGTAACGATAATCCTGCAGGTACACCTTCTAAAATAACAGTTAACTGCGGACCATGTGATTCTCCGGCTGTAATATATCTCATTTCTCTTACCCCTTTATTATTTTTTGTACAAAAAAGTCCCTACTGAGCTCTCAGTAGGGACGATTATTATCGCGGTACCACCCTAATTGTAGACTACATTTGTCTACCTCTTATCATTGTTAACGATCTATTAGACCGTCTTTCCCTTCATAAAGACTCTTATCTTTACTACGAAAAAGATGCTCTAGGGCTGTAATTCATGCTTATCTTTGTACTGATTCTCAGCATCCATCAGCTCTCTATAAACAGGGAGATAAGCACTACTGTTTCCCTTTCTTCGCATATTCAATATGGAATTACGATAATTTATTTTTGAATCCTTTTAACTCTTCCATGAATTTATGGAACTCTGGAATATCCATTTGCTGCGCTGAATCAGATAACGCAACTGCTGGGTCTGGATGTACTTCTGCCATGACTGCATCTGCTCCAATTGCTAACGCCGCTTTTGCAGTAGGTAACAATAAATCTCTGCGTCCTGTTGAATGTGTTACATCCACAACGACTGGTAAATGTGTTTCTTTCTTTAAAATCGGCACTGCAGAAATATCTAACGTATTGCGCGTTGCTCTTTCGTATGTGCGAATACCACGTTCACATAATATAATTTGATCATTTCCTTGTGCAATGATGTATTCCGCTGCATTAATGAACTCATCGATTGTTGCTGCTAAACCGCGTTTTAATAATACAGGTTTATTGACTTTACCTACAGCTCTTAATAGATCGAAGTTTTGCATGTTTCGCGCTCCCACTTGGATTACATCGACGTAATTAAGAGCCATTTCTACATCGTTTGGATTTAAAATTTCACTAATAATCGCTAAATCGAATTCATCAGCCACTTGGCGTAAAATTTGTAATCCTTCAACCCCAAGCCCTTGGAAATCGTAAGGTGACGTTCTTGGTTTGAAAGCACCGCCGCGCATTAATTTTAGCCCTTGTTCTTTCATCGCTTTCCCTACTTGGCGAACTTGATCTAAGCTTTCTACAGCACAAGGTCCCATGATGAATGTTTGTGTTCCATTTCCTAGTAATTCACCTTTGACATTAACAATTGTATTTTCTTTTTTCTTTTTACGTGAAACAAGCAATGCTTTACGATTGTCATCTTCTTGCAACTCTAAGCTCGCTTTGAAAATTGTTTTGAAAATGTGCTGAATTGTCGAAGTTTCGAATGGTCCTTCATTATGTTCTGCAATCATATCCAGTACTTCACGCTCACGTACTGGATCAAAACGCTTCGTACCTTGTACTTGCTTTTGTTCTCCAATCTTTTGAACAATTTTACCTCGCTTATTTAAAAGCTGTAATAATTGTAAATTGATTTCATCCACCTGTTTACGTAATTGTTCTAACTCATGATTTGCCATTTTATAATCCTCCTCTATTGTTTTAAAAATATGGTAAGAGAATAAAAATTCCCTATTTTCTGAATCAGCAAGCTATACAAATTTATTATGAGATCGATACCGCCTTTTATGTGTACAAAAAATCCCTACTGATCTATTCAGTAGGGACGATAGTTATCGCGGTACCACCCTAGTTGTAGACTCATTTCATCTACCTCTCTTCACTGTTAACGATCTATTAGACCGTCTTTCCCTTCATAAAGACTCTTATCTTTACTACGAAAAAGATGCTCCAGGACTGTAATTCGCACTTGTTTTTGTACTGGTTCACACCAACCACCAGCTCTCTGTTACAGGGAAACAACTACTACTCCTTTTCCTTTCACGGCATTTCATATTTCATTTTCAAGTTGGACCACAAAAGTGCAAAAAGTCCCTACTGATTCAATCAGTAGGGACGATAGTTATCGCGGTACCACCCTAGTTGTAGACTTATTTCGTCTACCTCTCTTCACTGTTAACGATCAATTGACCGCCTTTCCGTTTTAAAGAATATACAAATCATCTTTAATCCGAAAAAGATGCTCCAGGACTGTAATTCACGTTTATCCCTGTACTGATTCACACCAACCATCAGCTCTCTGTTACAGTACGATAAGCACTACTGTGATCCCTTCATTACATTTTGTTTATTCAAATGTTTTTGAAATTGAATAAGTATGATTCGTATTATAGAACGCTCTTTTAAATATTGTCAACAGCTTTTTATTGATTTTTTAAAATTCCACTCTTCCCCTATCATTCTTCTTGTAAATTTGCCATTACAATTCCAATACGAATCATTTCATTTTGAATAGATATGAATAAGTCATGCTCCACCTGAGAAGCTACTAATATTTCTTTTATCTGAATGATTTCACTTTCAACGGAATACGCTTCTTGAAGGGTTTGCAGTAATACAAAAAACAATTTTGCATACGATTGTACATGATATTTCACGCTTTCCCTCTTTTTAAGAATAATCGTAAATAACTCCTTTGTTTCCTCTTGTTTGTAGTGTTCTAACGGTAGTGGAAAGCTATTAAGAATGATATGTAATCCTTTTTCCGCGACTTCATTCATACATAAAACAAAGCGTAAAAACATGACATATTCTCTACCCGTTATTATGCTCATCTTTGGACGTTCCCTTAAAAATCTAGATAACCAAGAGTCCCAAAATTTTTGTTGTTCTCGTACACTTAATGTTTTTACATAATAACATAAATGCTCTATAAACTTGATTTTGTCATTTTCTTTTTCTTGTATAAAAATTGGGTATACCCAATCTGTTCTCTGTCCCCAATATAATACACATTTAATAAATACAAAACTTAACCACTTTAAAAATACTTGTTTTGTATGCGGATGTAGTAAATTTAAATGCTCAACTGCATATTTAATATATCTCTTTATCTCTGTAAATAACGGCAAATTAATTTGTGTATAGCATAGTCCTGCCCACGCATACTTTATCGCTTCATTTTCTTTTTTTAAATCGAGATAAGGTAAAAGGTATTTTCTACACCACTGTTTCTCAATATGATACAAAAATGTTACATCAGCAGTTAATCGCGCAAACATAAAATTGGTACACTCAGATGCTCTTTGCACCTGCTCTTCAAATAAAAATAAGTACTCATATATATTTCGGTCATATAAGTGATCATACGCGAGCAGCTTTAATAATACCGACGTCATTTTCCCTACTGGATGTTGGATAGACGCATTATAAAAATCCTGTTCTCCTACCTTGAAATTGGCAGCCCCCTTCATGACTTGAGGAAATAAGGAAAAAGCAAAACGTTTCACAGCTCGTATACTATTCTCCTCAAATTCTTCTAACCGATTACTAATTTCATATAGAAAACTACTAATCAACCAATGAAAAACTGTTTTGCGAACAAACTGTTGCAACAGTGGAATGATTTTTTGTATTTGCTGATTTGTCAGCTTCCGATTATTTCTCCATTCCCTAATGCAAACGAACCAAACCTCATTGCTTACCTGATGCTCTCCTACTAGTTGATACGCAAGCGAAATACTCCAATCCGTATTCAATTTACACGCTTTTGATAACATTTCTAAAAAATGACGCTGTTCAAAAATACCGTCATTTGAAAATAACATAACTTGCTTCTTTATCTCATGCTCTTTCAACCGTAATAATCCATCCGCTGTTACGTTACATATAATACTTTGCGCAATCACTTCTTCTTTTTTCTCACTGTATCGATCTGAAGAAAAATGAGGATGTTTTTGCTTCATGATGTTATACGCTTCTACTGTACAATTACTATTTGAATCACATGTATACAGTAAATCTAATACAAGGCAAGCATCGAATGCTCTTTCTTTTATAAGCTGCTTCATCACCTTTTGGAGTACTTCTTGCTTTGTTTCTTCTAGAGCAACTGGATAATGTTTCTTTAAAAATTGAAACACTTCATGTTTATATGTAAAGTCTAAAAGTAATCGTTGATGTAGTAACCATTTTAATTTTTCATCAGCAGCTACAAATCTATTTTTACTCATTGCTTCAATCGCAATTCGCTTTTGCAATATACTATCTGCTCCGATCATTTGAGCGATATAATACGAAGCCTTTTCCTTGTTATTTTCACACAAATAGGTAAGACACTCGTTTATAATCCGAATTAAAAATGTGAAGTCCTTTGGCTGTAAATCATGCTCTGAAAATTCCATCGTATTATAAAGAACACCGTCTCTTTTTTGTAATGCCGCTTGTTTTAACGATAGCATCTGAATTTTTTCTAATCCCATGACCATAATAGGGTCTGCAAAATACGAAATGTGTGGTTTCATTTTTTCATCCCAAATCCGCTGCACATGTGAAAATACAGGAACCGATAAACGACTTGATTCTTCTAATTCAATTGAATCTTGCATGTCATTTTCCCATCTTCTCACACGTTTAAGTTTAATTTTCCCGTCCAAAATAAATGTTAATAATAATACGCTGATTTCTTTATGCTCTGGAAAAGAACATTTATATAACAAATAGGAAATTTTCTCTATAGAATGACTATTATTTTCAGCTGTTTCTAATAAAAGCAACGTCCATTTTGTAAATAATAAAGGTTCCATTGGCTTATTCGTTTCCTTTAAATATATACATATTGTTTGCCATAACAACGGAGATATTTTGGAATGATTTTTAAAAATAAGCTGGAATAGTTCTTTTTGATGACTGAAAAGAAAATGCTCAACAAGCCACTCAGCAAGCAATTCATCTGCTTCATCATAACGAGAGCTGATCAAAAATAAATTTTGAAGTTTCCCCTCTGCCTCAAGCCATTCAACCCACTCATAATCTCGAGCAAATTCTACAAAATACCTAAGCGTTTCAATCTTTTTGATCGATTGCTTTATATACGATAGTTGTTCTTGTTCAAGCGATGGCGGGACTGTCACAATATCACGAATCCGCATCCTTTTTGTAATATAATTATCCCCCATTAATTCAGCCCAGCGTTTCACCGCTTTAACAAGCGCCTGATGATTATTTGCTTTATTCGGGTAAACAATCGGACTTATCCCTAAATGTTCCCAATGATAAGTATTGTCACCTTGTGCGACAAAAGCATAGCGCCTTGTACTCGGCGGCAAACCTGTTGCCAAATACTTCATTACCGGATCATTATGGCTATATCCAATGAACAAAACTGTATAATTTGAAAATAAATCAACTAAAAATCTTCTTGCCCATCCCTCTGTCAAGTAAGCCCTTCCAAAGTCACCATCAGTTAATATTAAATTCTCTTTTTCCTGTTCAATATTTCCATGTATATATGCTAAACCTTTAAACGATCTTCCTGTCGGCAAGGCAGGTGCATAATAAATATTAAAATTCCGTTTCATTTCTTGAATTACAGTTGTAAAATGCTGATCAAAATTTGTTGTTACAATACGAACATCAGTATCCTCTGAAAAAAGTCGCAAAATTGCATAATGTAATGGATTGGGCTTCGATTCTTTCACATTTACAAGATCTTTTGCAGCTTGATGTACATCTTTCGTCCTTGCAATTTTCCCAAGATAATAATCATGCGGTTCTGTTATTTCACGCTTTTCGACATATAAAGCCTCAGCAATTTCATCAACTAAATCATCGAAGTTTGGTAAGTTTGATTTCCCTTTCATAGAAACTCCTGCTCCAACAAATAATACAAGTTTTCCTTGCTCAAGATTATCAAATAGTTCTTCTGGAATTTCTACTTCTGAAGTAATCCACATCTGGATTCCCTCCTTACCTAAAAATGTCATACACTCTCATTTTACTATAACATTTTTTGTTTATATTTTTAATATTCCAGCAAATGATCCAACATGAAAAATTTTACTTTTCAAGCCAACAAAACAATATGAAGTGTATGAACTTCTCATTTTATAGGAAAACTATGTAGAGACGGGAGGTGTACACGTTGAGTAATATGGCTGTAGTGCTTATCAAATTTATATCGTGTATCATTGCTTTTGCTTTTGGACTTGCTTTATTTTTTCCTGCCACACTTCTTCAAATCATTTCCTTTAGTCTATTTGTAACGATTGTGTCTTACATGTTTGTTGATAAAATTATTTTAGAGCGCATTGGCAACTCAGCTGCCATTATGAGTGATTTCTTGTTAACCTATTTAAGTGTGTGGATTTTTGGCAATATTTTATTGGACAATTACATCCAAATTGCGTGGGGAAGTATTCTTTCCGCTATTGTCTTTACAGTATCTGAAGTATTTGTTCATCGTTTTTCTCATCCGCATGAGCGATATAAAAACGAAAGAATTAATATGAATGGCCGATTCGCATATGGAACTGAATTTGCTGAAGAACAGAACATATTAGATAAGGATAAGAAGAAATAAGAAAAAAACGGCATTGTATCTATATAAGGGGTTCGGTTTTGAAGTGCAAAATTCGAGATTTCAGGGCTTTTAGCATTTAAATTCGCATAAAGAATGACAAACTATTTGAAAAGTAAATTAGCACAAAAAAGCTTGGAGACTGTTATGACTCCAAGCTTTTTATTTGCATGACTTTTTTGAAAGAAAGCACCCGATAGCTTAACAAAGTTGTTTGGAGAAAAATGGTTTTAACATTGATTGATTTTTTTCGAAAATTATTAAAAATATTATGTCTATTTTTTCGAAATGACAGTAAACATCCCTGTCATATTAGGCGAGAAGTCTTTAAAATTATATTTCTCATAGAACGGTTCTTTACCTTCAGATGCAAACAAACCAACAAATGCCTTGTCCGGGGCATTTTCATTTAAATATTCAATCAAAAGATTCATTATTTCATTTCCAATACCATTTTTCTGATAATCTGGATGAACCACTATATCTTGGATATAGAAATAAATAGCCCCATCACCAACAATTCTGCCCATACCCACAACCTGTTCATTATCCTTGACTGTGATGCAGTGAATAGAATTTCTTAGGGAAGTATCTGCCACATCAAAATTCATATAATTAGTCCATCCCACAGACTCACACAAATATTTGTATTCCTTCAATGTGGGAATATTATTTTCAAACTTATAGTTTTTCAAAATGTTTCCTCCAATGTCTCAAACTTCACCAAAGTATAATATGCTTTCTTTTATTTTAACATAAATATCCAATAAGCCTTCTTAAAATTAGCCACACAATTCGCATCAAAATTAACATATGAATTTGCACACTGACAATTACTTCTGGCAGCCTCTCAAAAGGGTTGCGAATAATTGTACAAATTCGCCCTTCATTCGTTTAAAAATCCTTTTATAATAACAAAAAAAGACAGTCTAATTCAGTTACGAATTGGACTGCTAATTGGTATGCTAATTTAGTTTTTGTACTCGAAAACCGAACCCGTTAGTATTTGTAATGACGCCTTTTTATCATACATGGCTTCCTTTTGCATATCTAACACAAGTAACGCCTTCATTCGTTTCACCTGTCCTTTATATGTTATATTCCATCATCCAGCAATCTTCTAATTTCTCTTCATGTAGCTCATGTTCCTTTAATTTTTTCACCTTTTTAAATCCGCACTTTTCATAACAGCGAATGGCACGTTCGTTAGCTACTCTTGGGTCCATCGCTATCGCTTCAGCACCTAATTCATCGATGATATATGTAACCATAGCTTGTACAAGTTCTGTTCCAATTCCTCTATTCCAATATATTGGCTCTCCAATAAACTGGTCCATCCCCCATACATTTTGATTTTCTCTATACCCATATAACTCTTTCCATTCTGAATCTATCGGGTACATTTGCACATAACCAATTCGTTCTCCAGCGTATTCTACTAAACATCTTTTCTCGTCACTCTTTGGATTATGGATAAAATACATATGAACTTTCTCAAGAGATTGTGGTTTATCTCGTCCTTCGTAATACTGTAAAACTTCTGAATTGGTTAACCATTTTGAAATGATATTTGCATCATCTTCTATTACATATCTCATAGATAATTTCCCTTTTTGAAATAACATATTCAACCTCCTTCATCGCATTATAATATTCTAGATTCATTGAGTTAACTCCTCTGATTATATATACATCAATTAAAAAGCCGACATAAAACCCTTCTTTTTAGGTGTGAGAGAGCATCTGGCCATGC
>NZ_NVPR01000004.1 GCF_002551815.1 Bacillus sp. AFS098217 | reverse complement strand
TCTATAGGGTACATTTTACTTCTATGCATGGCCAGATGCTCTCTCCCACCTAAAAAGAGGGGTTTTATTTCGTTTTTTTAATTGATGTATGTATAGACTCCTTATCTTTTCCTCACTTGTTTATTCCTGAATTCTGCCATTTAATAAAGTCAATTAATATTTTATACTCTCGAATCTTCTCTTTATCAACTCCCATCTTTTTTAATTCATAGACAAAATCAACCCATTCCTTTTCCAACCGCTGTTTTATTTCCCCATTTGTCTCTGTCTCAATTAATGTATGAAGATCTACTTTCAATACTAACGCTATCTTTCCCATTACCTGAATAGACGGATTTTGATTTATATTTCTTTCGATGTTACTTAAATAAGACTTTGAAATACCTGATTTTTCAGCTAATTCAGATAATGTAAGCCCTATTTTTTTGCGAAATCGATAAATATTTTCCCCTATCATTCTACCCCTCCTTAGTCCAATATTTTAATATCATACAATACCCTATAAAAGAAATTAAGATCTCTCTTTTTGTAAAATGAATATACAATCATTATCAAGTGAGACTTTAATCAGTTGTTTTTTCTTCATCCCTCACTTCACTAATCTGGCATTTTTGAGCCATTATCCCTAGCCTATTTGTCCCTCTCTCCCCCAAATCTTATTATTCAATGCGGAATAAATCGCATCTTCAAGACATAGAAATGAAAAATTGAGAATGGGCTTCACTTCATTAAATAAGTATCTTTTTATGCTCATAAAATTTACCAAGGAGGCGCAATATTATGTTTTCACTTTTAAAACTTGCATATAACAAACTCAAGAGCAGTTACCATAAAATTATGTATACCTATAACTTTATCCTCTTTAGAGATTGCCTTGATATACAGTTGAAGGAAAAATTCTATAAAAATCAAAAATATCACGAGAAGAAAATTCATTCGAATAATTTTCCTCATGTCTAGCAACATTTCGAATCATTCACAAAAAAAGCTCCTGAAATTCCACATACACTTCAGAAGATACTTCATGTTATAGCATTTATAATGACCTGAATAACCCTTTGTTGATCCTCATCCAACATATTAGACCCAGACGGAAGACAAATCCCCTTCTCAAATAATTGTTTCGATACATCGTTACCATGAGGATAATACTTCCCTCCTTCAAAAAGCGGCTGCATATGAAGCGGTTTCCAGGCAGGACGGGCTTCAATATTTTCTTCAGCTAAAGATTTTAATAACGATTCAATAGATATTCCCGCTTCTTTTTCATCAACTGTCAAAGTTGTAAGCCAGCGATTCGAACTAGTATTTTCTAACTCAGGCATAAAGTGAAATCCAGGTATGTTGGATAACTCTTGATAATAGCGTTCAAATATATATCTTCTAGTCCTTACTCTATCTTCTAATACCTCTAATTGCGCTCTTCCAACACCGGCCAATATATTACTCATTCGATAATTGTAACCTATTTGGCTATGCTGATAGTACGGTGCTGAATCCCTTGCTTGTGTTGCTAAAAATCTTGCTTTTTTTAATGCATCAATGTCGTCAGAAACAAGCATTCCACCACCCGAGGTAGTAATAATCTTGTTGCCATTAAAGGAATAGACACCGAATTTGCCAAATGTACCACTTGCTTTCCCTTTATATGTAGAACCAAGGGATTCCGCTGCATCCTCAATTATAGGAACATTATATTTATTACATAATGAAAGGATTTCATCGATTTTAGCACTCTGTCCATACAAATGAACAACAATAACCGCTTTTGGTAATTTCCCTTCTTTATCGGCATCATATAACGCATGTTCCAACGCTTTTGGTGACATATTCCATGTTTCTGGCTCTGAATCAATAAAGATTGGTTCAGCTCCCAAATAAACAATTGGATTTGCACTTGCTACAAAAGTAAAGCTTGAGCAAAATACTGTATCCCCTTTTTGAACATCTAATAGTTGCAAAGCTAAATGAATCGCAGCAGTTCCCGAACTAACTGCTACAGCGTCTCTAGCTCCAACAAAAGACGCAAGCTCCTTTTCAAAACACTCTACATTTGGACCAAGGGGAGCAATCCAATTTGTATCAAATGCATCTTTAATATATTTTTGCTCATTTCCGCTCATGTGCGGTGAAGATAGATAGATTCGTTTTTTATTTTTAACTGCTTGCATGTAACCACATCCTCCTAACTAGTGTTCACAGATAAACAGAATGAAATAATCCTGTTATACATTTCATAAAACTTCACAACAAATCTTAGAAACTTTCTTTCTAACCTTTTACTTACCTTTTAAGCCCCATAACTTATTTTGATGTATACATAGCCGAGATAAGTTTTTGTTTAATTTCTTCTACTAAATATTTCACTTTCACATTTTTGGATTCTTGACCTCTTATATATACATGCATGAGTATCTCTTGAAATTGTTGTTGAGTTAATTTCTCAGCAATATTTATGTTTACCCCCACTTTCGCAAAATATGATTGAACATAGAAAATCTGGCTATTTCTAATTAAGTGGGCATTTACTTTCTACGTATTGAAAAATTATCTATCATGATGATTTCATATCCAGCATTTAATAGTTCTACACATGCGTGAGTGCCGATGTGGCCTGCTCCGCCTGTAATGAGAATTTTAATATATTTCCTCCCCAAGTTATTATTTTTTAAATCCCCTCTTTTCCTGAAGCTTCATAGATTCTTTTATTTAAAAATAAAAAACAGCTCAATTCATTTATTAAGTTGTACACTTCTTTAAAAGTTTTATAGTTTATTCATGATCCTAACCAACTGCTTTTTCATTATCACGCACAATGAAGCTCCTTTTGTCAATAATTCGTATTATAAGTTTATATATGGAATTTATTGCATATGATGAAGCAAGGCACATTACTATCAACCACCCAAAGATTATAATTGGATATTTAGGTGCAAATGTAAACTCTGGAAAAATTGACATATAAAAAAACACATGCGACAACCATATGTTTGTCGAATGATCACCCAAAAAAGTAAATACTTTTTGTATAAACCTACTCTTATTCATAAGATTGAAGAAACATATAAACGCAATAGCTGTAAAAGGTGCTATAATCATAGATTCATAAAAAGAATGGATAATTACCAACATGACTATGCCAATAGTACAAAGTGTATTCTTATAAGACAAACTGTAAAACTTATTGTATAGTTTGGAGTAGATCTTTTCCTTTGCGAAAATAGAACCCACAATGAATGGCAGTAACGATGTACCAACCAACACCATAGTATTTACTACCATATTTAGAACTGTATGATCACCAAAATCAAGGATATGTTTTATACGTTGAATGTAGCTTACTAAATAGATAGCACCAAAAGGAATTAGCAAACTCAATGAATTGTATTTTCTGACTAATCTAGTAAGAAAAGGTGCCAAAAAGACAAGAATAATATATGTTTGTAAAAACCACCATGCACCATTATATGAGTTTGATAATACAAAAAAATTGAGAAAAAACTCAGCTATACCGCCCGGAAAAGAGTCTGCCTTATCGACTAGAAATCCAATGGCAACAAACAGGATTAACACGATCCAAAAAATTAATCAGCAGCTTGAAAATACGTGTGAAATTCTTCATTACGTTAGATGTTTGTTCCCTGCTATGCACCTTAAACAAACCATACCCGCTTACAAAGCAATATATTGGAACGCATGCATCTCCAAATAATCCTATGTAGTAAACTAAAGGTACTCCGTTAATTATCGGAAAAGTCTCATATAACCCATTAACCTCTTTCCGGCAAAATAGATGAAGGAGCAGCATGAATAAAATCGCTACTCCTTTTAGCATTTTCGTATCATTTTTTGAAATTTCCACGGTGGCTGCACCCCTTTCTTTGTATTCATATTCTTTTTACATTCTCAATTGTACTTGTTAAGAGGCAACCTCAAACAAGCAATACTGTAATACAAAGCTAATCAACTAAGTGAAAATAAGCAAAGCAACCTGTGTTACTATAGATAAAATGGTCGTTTTGCCTTGCTGTGCTAACAACTAGGAGGAAACAAATTATAAAAAATGAATAATTAAGATGCGATCCCTAAAATCCCTTGACTGACCTCATTAAATAAACTATGGGATANNTATCCCATAGTTTATTTAATATCTGACTATGTATAAAAACACTTAGGACTACTTAACCACACACGTCCTACATATACCAATCATCAGAAGAAAAAAACATCTAAACGAGAAATCGGCATGGTAAAAAATGCCCCAAAATAATAATTTCATTTCTATTTAAACATATTTTCTATCAACTCTATCTACATTATTTAAATCAGCAATTTCTTCATAACGACCAAGTTTTATATTTTCTTTCGTTACAAAGCAATCTGGGTTAGGTGTTTTATCTTGTGCCCAATCAATAAAAGCCTGTGGAATATTAGCACCTGCTTCATGAGTAAAAGCGTATCCCCCGCCAAACCTAGCATTCATGTCAATCACATAGCCTTCATCATCTTTACAAATAACATCTAAATTAATAATACCAATATGTTTTAAATATTGGCCAATCTTACGTCCTATTTCCACAATTTGTGGATTTATTACTGTTTTCGCCTTATCAATATCTCCAGCTCTCATGGATAATACTTCTTTAACAAAAGTAGTCACATATTTTCCATTTAAGTCATTAATAATATCTACACTATAGTGAGTTCCTTCTAATTTCTCTTGAATTAAAATGGCATGTTCAAAATCATTCTTACTTACTTTTGATAAGATTGTCCGAGAAAGTTTTCTCTTAAGAAGATGAAAGGCTAATTCCAATTCGTATTCATCGTATACAAATTCAACACCTATAGATGCTGTTCCCCATCTAGGTTTTATTACTAAAGGAAAATCAACTCGATTATGAACTAAAGCCTCCTGAACACCTTCTAAAGTAGAATATGTTTTTGGAGTTTTTAAATGGCACTGCTCTAACATGCTATTATACTTTAATTTATCACGGCATAAATCTATTATTTCATATTGCGATACTACTGGAATAACACCCACTTCTAAAAACCTTTCTCTCTGTTGTGCAAGTAAAGGTATCTCTAAATCATTTAATGAAAAAATCATTTTTATATCATAATCTTTACAGATTTTTAAAAGCACCTCAAAATATGTTGGATCATCTACTCTAGGAACAATAAATGTTCTGTCTGCTTCTTGAATAATGGGTGCATTTATGGAAGCATCTGTACAATAAACTTTCCCATCAACTACTTTTAGAATTTCCTGGAAATAACTAACTAAATAATTACGTCTACCAGCAGAAGTTAATATTATATTCATAAAAACAACCCCTATTCTATTTTTCAGCACTACCTGCAAACTTTTCCATCGTTACATTATCGCTCTGGTTCACATCGTTACGCTTTATCACTTTCCAAAATGTAAACCATAATATCTTTATATCTAACCAAAAAGATTGATTTTCTACATACCAAACATCCAAATTAAACTTTTCTTCCCAAGAGATTGTATTACGCCCATTAATTTGTGCCCACCCAGTGATACCTGGCTTAACATCATGTCTTTTTGCTTGTTTCTGTGTGTACAAAGGCAAATATTCCATTAATAATGGTCTTGGACCAACCAAGCTAATATCTCCCTTTATTACATTAATTAATTGCGGAATTTCATCTAGGCTTGTTTTTCTTAAAGCTTTTCCAAAAGAAGTAAATCTCTTTTCTTCTGGTAGCAATATTCCATTGTCATCGGTTTCATTTGTCATTGTCCGAAATTTATAGATATAAAATGGTTTTCCTTTTAATCCAGGCCTTTGTTGCTTAAAGATAACGGGGGAACCAAATTTGATTCTAACAAGAATCGTAACTAATACAGTTACTGGTAAAGCCATCAAAAATAATACAGTAGTAATGAGCAGATCAAATAATCGTTTCATCATATAAACCACCTAAATAAATTATTTTACTCTAATTCTTGATAAACTTTCTCTAACTCTTCCAAAACTCTTTCTAGCGAATACCCCTCAATTATTTTCTCATAACTATTAATCCTAAACTTTTCTGCTAATTCGCTATTAGTCAGTATCTCATAACACCTATTTGCTATTTGTTCAGGAGCACGTACATCTACAAGAAAACCATTATAGCCATCTTGAATTAAATCGCGGTTTCCTCTAATATTTGTCACTACAACAGGTACCTGCATAGACATCATTTCCAGCACAGATCTTGGAAGACCTTCCCGTAATGAAACTAATGAACCTACATCAGTGATACTCAGTATTCGGTTTATATCTTTTCTATAACCTAAGTATTGAACATTATAATCTAAATTCAATTCTCGAATTTTATTACAAATAAAATCAACGTTTGGACCTCTTCCTAATAGCAAAATTACAAAATCATTCCCATATATTTCTCTTAACTTTTCAGCAGCGTGTACTATATCAATATGTCTTTTATTATCATTAAATTCAGCTATGTGAGTGATTATTTTGGTGCTTTCACTAATACCTAATTCTTTTTTCAATTCCATTTTAGTCATATAATCAATTATTTCAGGATCATATTCTTTCATATCAACTCCTATCCCTTTGATAAATCGTACCTTATCTGGAGATATAATTTGTTTACTTGCTTCATAGTCATCTTTATTAATTACTATTAATCGATCAGTTTTCTTAGCCCCTATTTTCTCCGCTATTTTATATACTAGATTAGAAACACTTGATCCGTTTTCATTGAAATGAAAACCATGTGCAGTATATACCACCTTATACTTGCTAACTAATCGAGTAAGAAGGGACGCAATAGGAGTATGCGTATGAATGAAAGAATATGTATTTTTTCTTAAAAGTTTTTTTATTTGAAAATAAGCTTTTACATTCTCGAAGCTTTTGACACTTCTGCTAAAAGATACATGATGAACAACAATTTCATCTCCAAGGACTTTCACAAAATTTTCATTTTGAATATTAGTAGCAATCTCAACCTTATAGCCTTTGCTAATTAGTAACTTTATACTTGGTATTAAAAATGCAGAAATTGTTGAACTCACAGTAGTTACTATTAATGCGGTTTTCATATTACACTCCTTTTATTCATATTAATTATATACATGTTTATTAATTCTACTCAAAAGAAAAATACCTACTATGTGAGAAAATAGGTATTACATACAATAAGGAGTATTCATTTTATTATTTTTATATTACAATAGGATCGTTTAAACTATTGTAATATCCATATTTTCTATCATTCGAACACCATCTCGTGCAGAAATTGTAACATTGTTAAAGATACATTTTGCTATTGTCATATGATTAGGCTTAGTCAACCAGTACAAGTTGATTTTACTATTTTCCAAGTAGCTAGTAAGAAGAGTCGAAGACTTTGGACTACTAGACGATTTATCAATATTCGATTTTATAAAAGTACTATTAGTCATTACAACATTCCCCTCAAAATTAACATCAACATTTTCGAATAAACAATGATGAGCGTTTATTCGCCTTGTATACTTTATGTCATTCAAACCAAAAGAGATATCTCCACCCATTCTCTTGGCTTTTGCTTTTATAAATTTTCCATTACTTATATTGCAGCATTCTAAATTTGCTGCACCCTCTATTAATGTTAATCCTTCTACCGTTATAGGTCTTCCAGCATAGTCGGCTGGTGGCTTAATATCTACGTCATAGTTCTTAACTGTAACATTCTTAACAACCCCACCTGTCATAAGTAGTGCAACCCCGACATCAACTGCCGTATTCGACCTCCAGTCTCTTTCAACTAAAACATTTGACACATAACATCTTCCATAATTATATCGACTAATATTAAACCCTGATTCCCCTACATCTGTGATAACAACAGGCGTACCTCCCTCTGTTTCAGATACTTGAAAACTTGTATCTGTTCTGTTCACTACATAATATAATTTATTTACATCAATTCCTACAGGAATCTTGCCAATCCATTGTTCAAAACATACTTTTGCTGTATTCCCCATTTCGTGCGGCTTACTAAAAGTAAATGTTCCAGTAGTAACGTTTACCGTCGGAGTTCCAAAATACCCATAAACACTAGATACCGTAAATGTTCCATCTTTTATTTGAACGTTTTGTATGACTGCACCCTCAACGTCTATCATTCTACAACTCCCCTTAGTAAAGGTAGCCCCATTAACAAAATGATTTCCTTTAACAGTCAATGAACAATTGAGAAAAGTGTTATTAAGATACTTTACTCCCGTTGTTTTAGAATAGGAACCAACGTCTCCAACATTGTAACCCTCGAATATATTATTTTCGACAATTACGTAATTTCCATCGGCATTTACAAGATGACCACGTTCATTTTGGTAGATATGGTTATTAAAAATATAGAGTCTAAAATTCAATTCAAGCCCATCTCGATTATAATAGGGAAACTTATAAGGAATATTACTTTCGCCTACCATAGACTCAATGTCTATTCCGAACATCGGAGC
Organism: Bacillus sp. AFS098217; assembly: GCF_002551815.1. Taxonomy (GTDB): domain Bacteria; phylum Bacillota; class Bacilli; order Bacillales; family Bacillaceae_G; genus Bacillus_A. The sequence goes on along the minus strand of NZ_NVPR01000004.1, from coordinate 66,346 downwards.
GGTTCCATTTCGAAAATCTGATGTAACTCCATCATCAGATTTCCCGATATGATGTATTTCATTATCAAAAACATACGTATCGTTTGAAGCAGCTAGAGTAATGCCTTGCCTTCTACAATGATGTATATTGCAACCATGAATATAGATATGAGAGCCCATTTCTTCTTGAGTATACTCTGCCGGATTAAGCTTATATTGCAACCAGCCTGTAGAAATACCATCACCTGTACAATCGCTTATTTCTATATTATTTATCTCAACATTGTTTGACCCAGCTATTTCTATACCTTGTCCCCACTCATGAGTGTAATTCTGACTATCTACTTTCGCATTAATTTGTGCAATTTGAGTATCAGTTAACGATGAGGATGTAATATCAATAACAAAAACCATTTTATTACAGTCTTCTATTACCGCAAACCACCCTCTGCCCGTTGGAGCTGTCGGAGCAAATTGTCCATTTGCCCTAAAACCAACCAATGTACTGCTAGAAACTGTATCCTTATATTGATAAAAGCTATATCCCGTAGCAGCTACCCCTTGAATGGCCCACAATCTGAAAGCTTTTAAAAGTCCAGGGTTTTTATACCTGTCTACTACTTCACTACGAATAAAGTTCGGGTTATTGTTTAATGAACCATCAGCATTTACACCACCTCTAACAAACTTTACTCCTAATTCATAAATATGTGTCTTTTTATCCCCAATAATTCTTCCGCCAGTAATCTTCACATTTTTTAAGCCTTTAACTTCGAATATTCTATACCAGGGTGATGAGTTAGTCTCTAATTCTAATTTGCATCCACCTGCCATTTCAAAATGCATATCGTTTTGCATAACAATACATGAAAACGATGTATTATCCATCTTTAACTTATATGTGCCGCCAGGTAGTACTGTATGATTATATCCTTGAGATTTAGCCCAAAGTAATGCATCATTTATCCCCTTTGTAGTGATAAGAGAATCAGTTCCATCATTTTTAACATCCCATCTATTCAATTCTATTACATATGAATTGGAAGTACTTGCTGTAGTCGAAAATGAGGAGGTTTTGGGGATCCACTTCGATTTAGCACTGTCATAAGTCAGTACATCATTATCAGAAGGAAGCTTAGTTATTAAATCTAAGTTATCAAGATCACCAAGATTAGCTTTGATAACCATCTTCAATTTACACCTCTTTATTATTTTTTATATATATTATGTAATAAGAGACGAATTAGATTGGATGTACATTTAAAAATAGAACATATTTTTACAAAACCAATACAGTATCTTTTAAAATAGAAAACCCTAGAATGGCTATAACTCTCCATTAAAACTCTTTTGAAGATTCCGACATTTTTATTCAACCTATATTTCTAATATTCTTATTTATCTTCAATTTTACAAGTAGTACTCTCATGATACTCTTAAAAATTCTAAGTAAATATTTAAACTCATCTGTTTTATGAAAAATACATATATAAACTAAATTTGGAACCCCAAAACATATCCCAGCTCTTACTATTAAACTCAATAAATCATCTACCAAAATAAAACTACACATAAAGCTTGTTAGAAGGTAAGTTCCTATGCCTAGAGCCATATAATAAATATATTTAAAAAAATAACCCCTAACAGGTTTATTAAATACTTTTTTATATACTAAATAAGGAGTAGCCCAAAACGGAACAGCCAGCGCACTAACAAGAGTTCCAATGAAAACACCTGCTATACCGATATATTGGACCAAAATAATAGACGCAATAAGATTTATAGCAGCCTGAAATAAAGGAGCATATCTATCTTCATGAAAGATTCCAGATGTTGTTTTTATCGTAGTTATAGAATTCCTCATTCCTCTTTCATAAAAAATAATCATTAATATCATTAATACACCTTTATCCATTAAAAACTCCGGACCTAACCACAAGGATATAAAAGGTTCTATTACAATATATAAAACTATAGTAAAAAATGAATATAGCCAAAAATTAAGAAGCATATACACTTTATATATGCTATAGACTTTCTCAATATTTTCATTTGCTACTAAATTTCCTATACTATGATAAATGTTATTAAAAATTTGATTAATAAACGTTCTGCAAATCTCGATTAACATATTATAATTGGAATATAGTCCGACTGCTGCAACACTTATAAATGAAGAGATTATAATGTTATCAGTTCCAAAAATTAAGTAATTACCTATATTTTGCAATACGATAGCTTTTACATTTTTAATAATGTTATTTTTTGTTTCACTATCTAATTTACTTGATATCCTATTCTTCAAAAATGGATACATTTTATTTACTGTAATAGATAAGAAAATAGAAGTGATAATTGTTATGCTACTGTCTACTACTAAATATAAAATATAATTTTTTGTGAAATGTAATATTCCTATCTTAAGACAAGTAGACACGATTGATGATACCGAATAGATTCCCGTCACAATATAGCCCTTCTGACACACATTTAAAAAAGTGTTTTTATGAACATAAAAATACGGTAAAACTGTATTAAGCAAAAAGATCCCATAAATCAAATAAAGATCTTCAACGTTTGAATCTTTAATAATATATTTAAGAAAAGGCATGATGGATAATCCTAGTAACAATACAACTAAGGCTATTACCATATAAGCTTTTCGATAAAAATTCATCAGCACATTAATTTTTACTTGATTGTTGTCTGCTATCGGTTTATAAAGGCTATACATGATACTAGCCCCTATTCCTGCCTCCGCCAATGTTAACATAGCCAATATATTAGTGAGCAGCCCATTTATTCCTAAATATGCAATACCTAAACTATTAATAAACACCGTTCTTGAAATAAAACCTAGCAATGTAATAATAATTTGGTTTCCTAAGCCAGCAACTATATTAAAAATAGAATTTTTTACTCTCATACAATCCCCTTTACGGAATACACTTAATAAATAGCTGCAAAAAATGTTTTAAATATATTCTTTTCTTATTCAACAAACCCAATTTTATTTATTAATTCCTCATACATTTTTCTTCTATCACATTCGGATATATTTCCTCCTAGTGTATATCTTCTATCATATATTTTAGTATAAACCTCACTATTTTTTTTATTTTGGTCTATTTCATATTTTTCTATAGTAGATATAACTTTAGCAGGATTACCCGCCACTATACTTTCTGATGGAATAGATTTTGTTACAATACTTCCAGCTGCAACTATCGAATTCTTACCAATGGTAACCCCCGGCATTATTAAAGCTCGGGCACCTATAAATACGTTATCTTCTATAAGAATACTACCGACCTTGGTGTAATTGTTTAATTTTTTTGTACTGGCATCATGAACTAGTAAATACGCTTGTGGTGCTATGGTTACATTATTACCTATCTTTATTAACCAACAATGAGAATAATCAATTATTACACCAGGTTGAATAGAGCAATTATCCCCTATTTTCATCCCCATCTTTATGTAATCTTCTAACCATATTTCTTCTAAAACAAACTTTCTAAATCTAGCTCTACAAAAATTAATTATTTTCTTAATCATAAAAAATTCACACTACCTTAGAGTTTTTATAAGAATTTATTATTCTAATACAGAACCCTTGAGTAAATGGTAATATATTAAATAACATAGAATATACTCCTATATCTTTCGTATCCCCTTGAGAAAAATCAACTGCCCCTTTTCTTCTTGTTACCTTCATTAAGTAATTTATAGCTTTATCCGTACTGTCTAAGCATTGGTTTGAAATTCCCTCTATTTTTGAGGCATTTAACATAAACCAGCCTAATGTTGCTGTAGTTGAAGAGTCTGGTCTACATTCAGCTCTAGTTACAATCCAGTTCCAACTTCCATTCTCTTGTTGAAAACTCATAACAGCTTTTGCAAATCTTTTAATACATTTTTCTAATACACATTTATATTTGTTATCTTGCGGTAATTCATTCCAGGCATCTATAAGACCAATAGCAAACCATCCAAGACCTCTTCCCCACCCATATAACCCAACAGGTATTTTATCACCTAACTTATAAGCATGACTCGGAATATAGTGTGTATCTAACATTCCATGTTGTTCATACTCTGTAATTTGTTTTACTGCTAAGCCTATACATTCATCTTTATGATAGCGAATACCATAAGCAACCAAAAATGGACATATGAATCCTATGGTATCTACGTATCTGTAGCCTTGCATAGACTTCCTATATCCAACTGTACCATCTTCACCTATATGATCTTTTATCATTTTCCAAGTATCATCCAATGCATTTTTATATTTATCCGTATCTGTAAAATCAAATTTCATTACAGCATAAGCCAGTATTGCTCCATCTACATGCTGAGGCTTAGTTATCCATTGACCATCGCAATCAAATTTTGAATCCAAAAACTTTACAACTTCATTTTTAACTTCTTTATCATCGTTATATTTTAAATATTCAGATATCCCCAAAATTAATGCCGCTTCTTGCCAATGCTGTATAACGCTTCTTGTATAATTTCCTTTTAACATATCTATTACAACTAACCTTGTATTATCAGTTACCTTAATCTTAGGTGTTTTATTTAGCCACTTCACACCTCTACTGGTTATTGATGTATTCCATGTGTTTTTATCTGTATATCTCCCTATTTTTATCCTACTCAACCAGTCTTTCCATATAGGAAGTAAATCAATAAGTATAATAACTATTATAATACTAAGTAACACTAAACTTACTACCTGTATAATCATATTATTATGTCCTTTCTATACTACCTAAATAATGTATATAATTTTTCTATCTCCGACTCAGTTCCTAACTTTTCTTTTAATAAATTACTTATTAATTTATTTCTTAATTCCTCATTATCTATTAATTTCTTAATTCCCTCTGATATTGCATGAGAATTCATCTCTACAATAATTCCGTTTTCTTCATTTTTAATTTGATCTTCCGCTGTACTGAAATTTGTTACTACTATTGGTTTGCGCAAAATTTTCGCTTCGTCTATTGCGATAGATTTCCCTTCAAACCTAGATGGTTGAACATATATGTCAGCGTTTTTTATATATGGATATGGATTTTCTTTAATTCCTAATAGGATAAACATTCCTCGAAGATTATTTTCCTCTATCATTTTCTCTAACCGAGCTCTTTCTTCTCCCTCTCCAATAACATACCATGTTATTTCATATCCATTTTTATTTAATCCCTTACATGTCTCTATAGCCATCTCAAATCCTTTTTGATAATTTAATCTTCCTACAGACACTATTTTTATTCCTTTTTCTCTCATATCTACCTTTTCTAACGACATTTTATTTATTATATTAGGAGATACTATATTATACATAACTTCTACCTTTTGTTTATACGCAGGGAATCTTTGTCTCAAAACCCTTGCACATTCTTCAGATACAGTGACCATCTTATCTAGTTTATCTAAATACTTCATATCAATATCAGGATCCATTCCTAACTTATCATAATCATTGTGTATAAACCCTATTTTCTTATTTGCCTTTACATTGTCTATACAAAAATAAACTGGATTCTTTTCTAGATATCCAATAGCCACATCATACTTCTTACTTATAGTTTTTAAGGATCTTGATATATATTTCCAAACTCTCTGTTCACATCTAGCTTTATTCTCTTCGTTCTTAAATATGTAACCTGCACATAATCTTGCCAAGGCTATATCTATTCTTCCTTTTTTTACGCAGTCCATAATAGCTTTTTTTATAGGCATATCAAAATATTTATACTCGAAAGGCTCTTCTAATAAATTTACTTGTTGAGGTATTTTGTTAAAGAATAACCCTTCATGTTTAAATAAAAACAAATCTACATTATACATTGAGTAGTCTATCGTTTCTAATAAAGAAATTAATGCCTTTTCAGCCCCGCCACAATTTAAATTGTTTATTACAAATAATATATTTTTTTTCATAAGCTACCACCATTAAAAATTTCGTACAGTTTATTTATTTCTTCTTCAGTTCCTAGCTTCTCTTTAGAAAGGTTATTTACTAACTTGTTCTTAAATTCTATATCTTTTATAAGTTTCTCAATTCCATCGGCAATAGCCCCTGGCTTCATATCTACAATTAGACCATTTATACCATTTTCAATTTGATCTTTTGCAGTACTAAAATCAGTAACAAGTATAGGCTTATTCAATATTTTAGCCTCATCAATCGCTATAGATTTCCCTTCAAACCTAGACGTTTGTGCATAAATATCTGCTTGCTTTATATATGGATAAGGATTAGATTTTAAACCTAACAATTTTACATTGTTTTCTAATTTATTTACTTTTATCAAATTGGTTAATTTTTCTCTCTCTTCTCCTTCACCTATAATGTTCCATTTTATTTTGCATCCTTTATCTATCAGTTTCTTACAGGATTCTATAGCCATTTCAAATCCTTTTTGATAATGCAACCTACCTATTGAAAGGATAATAATCTCATTATCTTTTCTATGATACACATCTTTATTTTCCTGATTAGCCATTTTATGTATCATTGTTGGTGATACAATATTATAAATAACACTTATCTCATTTTTTTTATTAGGAAACCTATTCGCTAGAATGCTAGCACATTCTTCCGATACAGTAACTATATTATCTAGCTCTCTAAAATATAAAGCATCAAAATTCGGATCCATCCCTAATCTATCATAGTCAATGTGTACCCATCCTATTTTTTTGTGTGCTTTTACCTTATCTACACAAAAATATGTAGAGGTTTTCTCTAAGAATCCTATAGCAACATCATATTGTTTTTCTATTTGATTTAATGAGCTAGCAATATACTTCCAGTTATATTGTTCTCTTATCGATATATTCTTAACGTTTCTGTACTTTATAGAGAACATCAATCTGTTATATGCCAATGATATTTTCTCTTTTACTAAAAGCTTTTGGATAGATTGAAACAAAGGTAAAGTAAATGTATGATATTTCTCTGGCATAGGTAAAATCCGCACCTCTTTTGGTACGAATTCCATAAATATACCTTCATGATGAAACAAAAATAAATCTACATTATATAACTGATAATCTATTTGAGATAATAAATTCACCAGACTCTTTTCTCCACCACCAGCAGACAAACTTGGCATAACAAATAGTAAATTTTTTTTCATAATATACCTCGAATTACTTAACTAATTTATGTAGATATTCTACTGCTTTGTATGACATCCCTTTTATATTAGGAATGGATTTCTCTAGTTTAATCCTCAATTGGTCTTCTTCTCTTACCATCTCGTCAAATTTAGCTTTTAATTTGTTACTATTAGATATTTCTTCTATACCTAAAACTAATTTTTCTTCCCCAAATAAGTCTTTTGCTATTCCTTTCGACTTTACACTATAGCCTAATACTAGAGTTGGGATACAATTTGAATAAGCAGCTATCGTTGCATGCGTTCTAGCCCCTATAAAGAACCGCATTCTAGCTATATATCCCTTATATTGTATTGCATTTAAACTATCTGGTAATATAATCACTCTGCTTGTATCCTTAAATTCTTCATAATATTTATATAAAACTTCATAATCATTATTTCCGCCCTGTATAACATGTGGCGTAAGGGCAATAGACATGTCCGTAGTATTTAATATATGATTAATCAAATCTCTTACTGCAACTTGGGAGCTTTTATTTTTATTCCAAACAAGCGGACTAAAATTAAGACCTACTGTATTCCCCTCTTGCCACCCTTTAGGTAGTTCCAGCTCTTCTTTTCCCATCGTAAATGCTGGATCTGCACATAATTTCACATTATTAAGCCCCTTATTTTTCAGCATATTATAGGTAAGCGTTTCACGAGCCAATATCAAATCAAATAGTTTTAAATCTTCTAATTTTCTTTCAGACATATCCTCTTCACCGATTGAGCATCCCCATAAAACTAACTTCTTCCCGTTTTCTTTTACTCTTCTATCAATCTCATACCACCCAGGCTGTTCTCCATAACAATAGTTATCTCCACCTATAGACAAATATACATCCATATCCTTTACATGCTTTATTATATTGTGATGAATTTTCCCCAGTGCATAAGACTCATCATTAAAGAACTTCACTTTAAGTGAAGATACCCACCAATCATATGAATACCTCTTTATACTACAATTAGATCCATCATATATCCCATCTAATTTCATGATAATTTTATCAGTTTCAGGTCTATCTGACACTAAATATACTTTTGCCCCCCTTATTTTTTCTTTTATAATATTTGTAGATGAACGAACGATAGCCTCACATCCTCTATTAAGACTGCCGCCATGTGCAAACATCATAATCTTCATACTAAACTCTCCCACCATTATTTATTCCTGAATCTACTGTAAGCAGTAACACAATAAAGTCCAATAGTTAACCTTCTTTTTATCAAATCTATGACAAACTTCTCATATCTCCCCAACGTACTATAAATTTCACTATAATATATAGGTAATGCTTCTCTAACATATTTATTTCGTATCATATTTTTTACGTATTTATACCTTTTATTGAAACTTACATCTTTACATGGTGTAAAATAAATATGTATATAGGACATTACACTATTGATAAATTTTATTGATTTCAGTTGGCTCATTCTTACATCATCAATCTTATCAGTATATATTTTTGATGGTTCCATTGTATATACTTCTACAGCTCTCTTAAAATAATCTTTTTCTGATATGTTTCTAGTTGCACTACCGGCTACTTCCCTATAATAATATCCTGTATAATCTATATATTTCATGTTGGTTGCATTACTAAAAAATTCAATGTTAAACATTCCATCTTCGCCTAACTCAACCTTCTCCGGAAACTGCACATTATTTTCCTTTATTAAGTTATTTCTATATATTTTATTCACGGCAGTATTTAAATTATCTGCCTTAAGGAAATAGGGTAATAATTCTTTCTCTATATAATCTTTTTTTAAAACAATATCTACAGGAAACGAATATTTTGTAATTACCTTATCCCCTTCCATCTCGCTCTTAAAATTCGATATAACTACATCACAATTACTTTGTTTTGCTGAATTATATAATATTTCATACATGTCTTTTTCAATATAATCATCAGCATCAACAAATCCAACATATTCTCCTATAGCAACATGTAAACCTGTATTCCTTGCAATACTTACCCCTTGATTTTTTTGATTTACCAATTTTATCCTATCGTCTTTTTTTTTATAACTCTCAATAATCTGACAGCCATTATCCTTTGAACCATCATTTACAAATATAAATTCACACTCTTGAAGTGTCTGACCTAAAAGTGATTCTATACATTGAGTAATATATTTTTCTGCATTGTAAACAGGTATTATAACACTTACTTTTTTACTCATATCTATATTACTCCTTCACTAACGATTCCTAGATTTTAATTTTAATCTGTTCTCTTTCATAAACGTCCAGATAAATCCATTGTTTTTAGCTTTCTATTACTTCATACAACTTATCTAACTCATAACTATTGGAATAATCCGTTTTAACACAGTTATTAGTTAACTCATTTCTCATAACAGAATCCTTATACAGCTTTTCTATTCCATTTGCTATTCCCTCAATGGACAACTCTGTAATGTATCCATCAAATCCATCTCTCACCTGACTTTTTGCAGTTGTATAATTCGTTATCATAACCGGCTTTGAAAGTATCTGAGCTTCTCCTACCGTAACAGCCTTTCCTTCGTACCTGGATGGTTGTACATATAAATCAGCCTCTTGCATATATGGATATGGATTCATTTGTTTCCCTAACAATATAAAATCAGCTTCAAGTTTCAAATCTTTTATCAAGTCTTTGATCATCGCTTCATCTCCGCCATATCCGACTACATACCAAGTGATATCATCATAACCTTTATCTTTTAACATCTTTAAAGCTTTGACAGCATTGTCAATTCCTTTTGCATGAGACAACCTAGCTACCGTAATAATTTTAAACCTGCTATCGTTAGTCATAGGATTCTCTATATTTTCATTAGCCATTTTCCTAATAAACTCTGGAGAAGTTATATTTTCTATTACAACAACCTTATTGTGTAATTTGCTATATTTTTTTAAAAAAGAATTTTTGCATGCTTCCGATACAGCTACAATATAATCAAATTTATTCCACATTTTTAAATCCATACTTTTATCCGTCTTTATTGTGGAATAATCTGTATGAATCCATGCTATTTTCTTTTTAGCCCTAATCTTATCAGCTATAAAATAATGCGGCCACAAATAACTAATGGCCACGTCATATTCCTTATCTACTTTCGGAAGAAATGGTAAAGCATACTTCCACATTAATTGCATCTGATAATACCCTGGTTCTGTTATTCTTTTTGTTCGTCCTATAAAATCAGCATTTATCTTAGATACCATTCTTACTAATCCGATACTATACTGTTTATCTTTAAAGATTTCACCTATTGATTTTCTAAAAGTTGTATACTGCGAAATTTCGTCCAATAAGTTTACTTTATTAGTAACTAAATCCATAAAATCACCTTGATGCCTATATAACATCAAATCAACAGTGTAGTTTTTGTAATCAAAGTTATCAAGCATGCTTATTAAGCTTCTTTCTACTCCTCCAACTTCCATGTCAAAAGAGGCTATTAAAACATTTTTCATTTTTGCCTCCTAAGTTCCTGAAACGAAATTTCTAATTCTAGCTATATTTTCTCCACCTATAACTTTAGATGCTATTATCTTTATGTTACTTTTAAATCTCGCTTTAGGTGACAACCAACTCTTATAAAAATGATGCATAGCATATGTGTTTTTAGTTATAAATTTTCTACAATTGATATAATCATATGGTGAAAAATATGTTTGCGGATAAAAGGCTCCTATGCCTTCTATTTCCTGATATTCTCCGTTTATTTTTAAACCTATATCTTTTAATATTTCTGTTATGATAGCTACATTGGTCAAATCATCGTAGCTTCCATCCTCTTTCATGAAACTCTTCTTTTCATACGAGTCTAAAAATGTTTTTATAAGATCATTTCCTTTAACTGCTCCCATTGTACTCGTAGCTATATAGTTCTCTTGTTCAAATCCCCAAAACGAATTATGATACAGTAAGTCATCGAAGGGCTTAAACACTTCAACATCAGTATCCAAGTATATTCCACCAAAGTTATATAAAGCATGTACCCGTACATAATCACTTACAAACGCAAACTTTTTCGATTCATAAGCTTCTCTTACGTATGGATTACAATCTATATCAAAGTTATCTTCATTCCATTCTCTTATTTCATATTCTGATAAAAATTTATTCCAGCTATCTATACATCTTTTAACTATTTCAGGTTTTTCTTTTCCTCCAAACCAGCAGTAATGTACTATACGCGGAATACTTTCCATGTCTCTCAACACAATTCTCCTTTCATTTGTTGTTTAATTTTATAAAGATAAAAGGTTCATCACTAAAAGACGGGGGTGACATATNNCCGTGTATGAAAAATGATTCATTTTCAAAAAATCAATCCCATGTTACGGTGATGAACCAGATAAAATCATAAAAAGTTGCTCTTATAGATGATTCCCAAAGTAATTACATGTTCATATACAAAATAAACAAAGTAACATACTAAAATTGCATAATAGACAAACTTCTGATCCTTTTCAGTAAACAGCTTTACAACCCAAGGTATCAATATTAATTGATATAATCCAAAATAAATAGAAAACCTTGCAAAAATCCAATTTTGCGTTGAAATAATCATAAAAACACAACCTAGTAATGCCATATTCACAATGTAATCACTCTTCGGAAAGAGTTCTCTAAGTTTTTCCCTGCCGAGATAAGCAAGTATAAGCGGTGCAGCATCAACAGCAACCCTAAGAATATTGGCACCACCTTCATGAAAATCTTTGTAATGACCATACTGAGTATCCCCTATCGCTGCAAAGAAAACTTCAGAAAATTGATTAAATCCTATCACGATAAGCACCGCTAAGAAAAGAAGGATAAACGTTGTTGCTGACCAAGCCTTTCTTCGAATTAAAAAATATATTGGTATAAGAACGAGCGCACTTTGATGAAATGTTGATGCAAACAGAATAATGATAGTATATTTTTTCCAGTTACCATCAAGAATATATGTTGTGGCAGCGAAAATAATAGCTGCAGCTAAATATTGTCTAATCCCATTCATTGATGTTAGATACATGCCAGATGTGATATAGACATACAAACTTAAATCAATTAACCTTGAATACTTATATAAAATGAATACGATCAATATATTTGTTATAAGCGCTGTAATAAAAATCATAACCTGGGGATCATCCGTATACTCTTGTAAAATCATTTGAAAAATATTAAATCCCATGTCTTTGTTATTTTGAATATATTCCCAATTAAAATCAGTAACAGTATACGCATGCATATAAAAGTACGTATCTCCAATATTATCCCGAAGACCAGCTACCAATACAAGAGTTAGAGCGGCTATCAAAACCAGTAACTGATTTGGCTTTATCAATGTAGGCCCCGTATTCACAGGCATAGCAAAATACCTTGCAAAAAAGGAGAGTATAAATACTATAGCAAGATTCATCCAAAGTATATTCATCTGTTACTTCCTTTCAACTTGATACTAAAATCCTATGTTACTTCTCTAATTCTTGTTTTTGTTGTGATGTAACAATACAGCATAATTCCAAACGGAATAGCGAAAAATGTAAGAGTTTTACACGGTGTCTCACTCATAAACCTTCTATTTTTTGATATAAGACTGCTAGATACATAATGAATAGCCTGTCTATATTTAAACGATTGGCTTACAGATGGCAACTTCATAAGCTCCTTCCGATAAAAAGCAAAGCCTTTTGGGTTTCTGCGATATTGATTTAGCATATTCATGGATGAACCATCAGGCAGATATTCAACACAGCAAAGGACTTCATTCATCAGTAACATCTCATACTGCCGATCGAGCATATAATACTTATATGCTAATCCTACATACTTTTCATTCTTAAAAACTGGGTACGGATACTTCTTCGTCAGTTCCGTGCGATATACAAGCTTCTTATCACCCGTCACACCATACTTGTTGTAGAGATTAAAAAGTGTAGAGCGTTTCATATTCTCTGGTAACTTCGAACCAATAATTTGTCCATCTGTGTGCGAATCAAGTCCAATTATGCCACTGACTTCATCACTTCCATATCTTTCCCAAAAAGAAATGATTTTTTCTACGGCATCGTCAGGCATGTAATCATCGGAATCAATACATACATTTAATTCCGTGTCCATCATCTCATATGCTGTATTATGGGCACCATGCATACCTTGATTTTGTTGCCAATGATAGCTTATTTCTATACGATTTTCAGCAATCCAACTACTCACCAACTCTTTTGTATGATCACTAGAACCATCATCTATAATTAACCATATAAAATCCTTGCATGTTTGATGCTTCAGGCTCTCATAACAATGGTGAAGACAGTATGCTCTGTTATAAGTGGCGGTAAAAACCGTTAACTTTTTCAACTGACTCACCTCAATATGTCGAAATAAAAATCTTGAGTTAATTCTGCAGTATGTTTTATATCATATCCTTTTTGTGAGAATATTTGATCTGATATATTCCTCGTTGAATTCCTGATTGCTATATTTTTTATTTTTTCTATCCATATCGTTGTATCAGTCAAAGGGAAATGTTCAACTAAATTCATCCCCAAATCAACTTCCTTCGTAATAGCATCCGATATGACACACGGTAATCCAGCTCCTTGTGCCTCTACAAGAGTAACTGGCAATCCCTCGTGAATAGATGGAAATACAAACACATCGAATGCTTGAAGCAACCTTTCTATATCACTCCGTATCCCAAGAAGTCTTACATTTCTTTCTAAATTCAACTCTACTACTTTCTTTTCAATCTCTGATCGAAGCAGCCCATCTCCTACTAATAGAAGAATAGAGTCCGGCTTCAACTTGATTAATTCGGCAAATACGTCTATAAGAAAAGAGTGGTTTTTTGGATGTGCAAATCTTCCGACATGTCCAACTACAAAGGTATCCTGATGAAGTTGTAATTCTTTCCTTACTTCTTTTCTAATTTTCGTAGAAAATGCAAATTTATCACATTCAATACCATTTTTTAAGACTTTAGTCGTATCTGCTTTAGTTGCGAACAACCATTGAGCAGCGGCATTCGAACATGCTAGCAAATGTGTAGCGCATGGCAAAATAAATTTCCCAGCGTACCATTTATACATTTTTGCTGCAACGCCGCCCTCACTGCTCGTGCTATGACTGTGGGCAATTCGAATTGGTACACCTGCTTTTTTAGCTGAGCGCAGTACAAACCCACTCATTTTATCCATGTGTGAGTGGACAATCCTATATTCTTGATGGGATGCAAAAAAAGTATCTAAAGCTTTCAGATATCTTACATGACCAATATCAGTAATATATGGAATTCTATGAACTTTCCCACCTAGTTTTACTATTTCTTCGTCAAACACTCCCTCTTTGCAGGTTAAAAAATCAAATTGGACTTTGGATCGATCCAAGTTTCGATATAAGTTCATAATTAGAGTTTCAGCCCCGCCTCGGTTCATATTTACAACTACATGCAATACCCTTAATGGATTGCTCACTATAACTCCTCCGTTTCATTCGTGAACATCTCATAAATGCCTTTCTTTTCTTCTAACACTTCATTGATGGCATATTTATTTTCAAACAGCTAAGCCATTACTCTCCCATTCCTGCTCTGTAAATCGTTAATACTTTGAAATGGTAGTCTACAGTTGCACAAAACAGTACTGCCACACACTTATCTCATTATATTTTCATTAAGATACCTTTTTTTAAAATTCTAACCTGATACTGGTATTAACATTTTTGAAGTTTTATGGTGATTAACCAAATATAATAACTGATCTCGTAACTCTTCTTTATTCAAAACAGAGTATGTAGAAATCAGCTTTTCTATCTCTTCGATATAAATGTTCGTTTCTTTACCTATATAAATTCTCGGATGAATTTGTTGTTCATTAACCTCATCCTCTTTTAGCAATTCTTCAAAAAGTTTTTCTCCTGGTCTTACTCCAGTAAATGCTATTCCAATCTCATCAACAGAGTTTCCTGATAATTGAATTAGATTTTTTGCAAGGTCGACAATTTTTACTGGTTCTCCCATATCTAATACAAAAATTTCTCCACCTTTCGCTAAAGCCCCAGCTTGTATCACGAGTCTTGATGCTTCTGGAATCGTCATAAAATATCGAACCATGTCTGGATGGGTAACTGTAACTGGACCACCGTTTTGAATTTGCTTTTTAAATAGCGGTATTACACTCCCACGGCTTCCTAATACATTTCCAAAACGAACAGTAACAAATTTTGTATGACTTGCTTTATCTTTATGTTGAATCATCATTTCAGCTAACCTTTTCGTCGCTCCCATGACACTTGTTGGATTCACTGCTTTATCAGATGAAACCATTACAAATGTTCCTACACCATGTGTTCTTGCCGCTTCTGCTATATGCATTGTCCCAATCAAATTGTTTTTTATAGCTTCCTCAGGATTATGCTCCATTAATGGTACATGTTTATGTGCAGCAGCATGATAGACAACATTCGGAAGATATTTGCTCATCACTGACATCATCTTCTTATCATCTTGTATATCTGCAATTTCTGGAATAAAAGTGACCTGCGTATCACCGTATAACTCCCTCAATTCCATTTCAATGGAATAAATACTATTTTCACCATGCCCTAATAAAATTAATTGCTTCGGATTAAATTTTGCGACTTGTCTACAAATTTCCGAACCAATTGAGCCACCAGCACCAGTAACTAAAATGATTTTGTCAGTTATATATTCTGAAATAGTTTCCATATCTAATTCAACTTGATCCCGTCCCAATAAATCTTCTACCTGAACATCGCGAAATTCATTAACCGAAACCTTACCTGTTACTAAATCTTCTAACATCGGAAGAATTTGAGTTTTCGCTTTTGTTTTTAAACATTCTTTTGAAATGATATTACGTCCTTTTTTACTAAGAGAGGGAATCGCTATGATAATACTTTCAATATTTAATTTTTGAACAGCCCATTCAATTCGATTAACGCCTCCAATTACTGGAATCCCCCAAATATCAAGATTATGTTTTTTGATATTATCATCAATAAATGCAACTGGTAATAATTCTGTGTCATTATTTTTGAGCAATTGTCTCGCCACCATTGTCCCTGCAGAACCAGCACCGATAATTAAAGTTCTTTTTTTAGTTTCATCCTTTTTATAATATGCATCTCTGAACATCCTCCAAAGAAATCGCGATCCACCTATTAATAAAATATGCATCATCCAAGTTACAGCTAACAACCGAAAATAGATTTCTTGCATAATTAATTGCTGCACGATAGCTGTTGTAACAATAGAAAATGTAACAGCCTTGCATATAATTAATAATTCTCCTACACTTGCATATTCCCAAACCCTTTTATATAACTTATAAATAAAAGCAAAAAAATGATGACTAAACAGTAAAGTGATAGAGCTAATTACTGATGACA
This sequence comes from Bacillus sp. AFS098217, assembly GCF_002551815.1. Classification (GTDB taxonomy): domain Bacteria; phylum Bacillota; class Bacilli; order Bacillales; family Bacillaceae_G; genus Bacillus_A. The sequence goes on along the minus strand of NZ_NVPR01000004.1, from coordinate 49,773 downwards.
AGGTGATAACACTGAAACTAGCGTTTACAAAAAAATAGCTAAAAAATATTGCACTTAATACAATTAATGAATCCATTAAAAGTAATAACGATATCCTCCGCCGATACGTCATAATACTTCCCCCCTTTAATCAATTCCTTACATAACTCTCCATACCTATTTCAAAAAATTAAAGTTTCTAACTATAATCTCTTTACTAAAAACTCATAGTTAAAAACTTTAATAAAACATGGGCATCTAACCCTCCCTCACATTACACTTTTGATGACTGGCATCTAAGGTTGGCTTCACAACCCACAGCATAACCGAGTGCCTCCATTGATAATGGTAAGGAGACATCACCACAAAAAACGCCAAGTTCTTTATAAAGAACAAAACAGTAAGATTTTTTAAGGAATTGTAGAAATACCTTATACCTTGCTATTTAAAACAGCTCCAACTAACCTACCTTTTGTGAAACTTAAGGCTCTTTTTGCTTCAAGTGCATCCTCATTTGAAGTATGACTATAACGCAATACTAATAGTATCCCATCACATTTATCAGCTAAAACACTGGTATCTGTTACCTCCAAAACAGGTGGTGAATCGAATAATACAACGTCATACTGCTCTGTTACCTTTTGAATTAACATTTCCATTGCTACTGATCCAAGTAATTCAGCAGGATTAAATGGAACTGGACCGCTCGTTAATGTATAAAGCCTCCCAATTTCCGTTTGCCGTATCGCTTCTTCCAATGTTGCTTTCCCATTTAACACACTAGTCAATCCAATTGTATTTTCAACCTGTAGTATTTCATGCATCGTTGGCCGACGTAAATCAGCATCGATTATTAATACTTTTTCACCTTGTTGTGCTATAGAAACTGCTAAATTAGCTGTAGTAACTGACTTCCCTTCTCCAAACCTCGGTGAAGTAATAACTATGGTTTTATTTTTATGAGCAGAAGAAAATTGAAGATTTGTCCGAATCGTACGATACTGTTCAGAAATTTTAGAGTTTGGAGCAATATAAGTAATTAAGCTTTCTCTTTTAATTTTGCTGGTCTTTCGTCTATCTTTGTAGGCCAATGAGCTCCCTCCCTTAATAGTACAGTCTCTCTTTTACTATACTTATCTACTTTATTTCTCTTATTCATTTTAGAAACTCCACCTAAAACAGGAATATCTAATAACTTTTCAATATTCCGCTCAGATTTAATTGTTTCATCTAAAGAATCTAGTAAAAAAATAAGGCCAATGCTCAGCACCAAACCGACAAAGAAAGCAATCATTATCGTATTGATATGATTTATATTTATCGGTGCGGAATATTTCGAATCTTTCGCCTTAGGTAAGATACTAACATTATTAAAATTCAATATATTAGCAACCTCCTGCTTATACACAGTTGCTGTCGTATTCGCAATTTTTGATGCAAGTACAGGATCTGTATCCACCACATTAATTTTCAATATTTGAGAGCCCTGTACACTTTCAGCACTTATTTGACTACTTAATGCATTTCCTGATTTATTAATATTCAATTCCGCTGCTACTTTCTCCAACACAGCTGGTTCATTCACCATTACCTTAAGCGTATTTATAGTTTCCGTATTGGCTTGGATGATGACTCTTGCAGAAGATGCGTATAATGGTGTCTTCAAAAAAATACTATACACCGCACCTCCTAAAGTGGCCATTACTGTAAACACAACAAGCACCAAAATTCTTCTTCTTATAACACTAAATAAATTCTTTAGGTTTATTTCCTTTTCCATAGCTTCCTCCCCGCATTTTTAAGACAGCTCAATTCAACATAAGATATAAATTACCTTCTTGAGAAATAATTTTCTGACATTTCAATTTTATATTCTGTACATTTTTGAGACATTAAAATCAAATCAGTTTGTAAAAACCAATTTAAATTCTATTTAATGTCAATTTTAGTTCTTTATATAGAACGAGTCAATACAAAATATTCCATAAATTCTTTATTTCGTCCGTAATATTATAAATTCTCTGTTATATTTCCGAAAAATCTACTACATATTTTCTCATTAATATTTAATGCCCTCGGTATATCCCATATTTTTTATCAAGTAATTATTTATGTTTTTTATATCAAGAAGTTTTAGTGGATAAAAAAATAATGGTAACACTTCATTACCTTGCGGATGATTATAGCATAGCCTAAATACAAAAAGATTGTTTTAAAAACATTCCTTAAAATTGATCGATCCGATGACAATTCATCACTAGCTAAATTAATAAGATTAGCCCTTTATATCTTTGTACGAATTCATTGTACTAACGGCAAATTCGGAAGGAATCATCCCTACATATCGGAACCAGTTAAAAAAATAAACATTATATAATTCTTAACACGTATTTCACTTACACATTCATTCTAGCTCCCTACATATATAAGAACACCGTTCAAAATATTCGAACGGTGTTAACAAGTTTATTTCCCCTCTTCAAACAGGAATCTAACATGGTTTTTCATTGATTTTCCGATTTATCTCATATTAATAAGCAGTAGAAAATAGGAAAACTCCCTACTAATTAACACTTTACTTGAGAAAGAGACTTATGTAATAATTTCAGCATATCTCCCATATTAAAAGGCGCATCTTTTCTTACATACTCAGCAAATTCAGAAACTATGCGCAATGTTTCAATACTTTCAATCGGATGATCCCCGGCTGCACTTTCAGCAGAAAGCATGACAGCATTTGTCCCATCAAGTACAGCTTGAAATACATCAGTCACTTCAGCCCTTGTAGGAATAGAGTTCTCCACCATAGATTGTAGCATTTGGGTTGCCGTAATTACATATGTATTTGTATGATTACACTCTTGAATCATTATTTTTTGTAGAAGCGGGATAAATTGATACGGTAATTCCACCCCTAAATCTCCTCTTGCAATCATAATTCCCTCTGCTTCTTTACATATAGATTGAAAATTTTCGATAGCTTCCATTGTTTCAATTTTAGCAATTAAGTTGGGAGGAGTTTCTTTTTTTAGGTGTATAAATTCCCGAATTTCCTTTATATGAGAAGCTTGTCGAACAAATGAACACGCAATAAACTCTACGTCCTCTCCCAAAAGAAACTGAATATCTTTTTGATCCTTCTCTGTAATAGCTGGTAAATTAACAATTGTACCAGGTAAATTCACCCCTTTATGAGAGGCGATATCACCGCCTACCTTTACTTTCGTCTCTATTTTTTCCGCACTTATCTCTTCAACAATCAATTCAACTTCTCCATCATTAATTAGAATTCTACTTCCGACCTTTACATCATTAACAATTCCAGCATAATCAACGCTTACTCCCTCGTTACTTCCTGAAACTGAATGCATATATAAAGTAAAAGTAGCTCCTGTTTGAAGAGTAATGCGCTCTCCCTCAATCGAACCCAATCTGATCTTAGGACCTTGTAGATCACCTAGAATTTTGATGGAATCATCTAAAGATCTTACTAAACGAATTACTTCCCTATGACTTTCATGCGAACCATGTGATAAATTTAACCTAACGATGTTCATACCATTTTTTATTAACTGAGATAATGTATCTTTATTATTACTAACCGGTCCAATTGTACAAATTCGATCAATTGTCATATTTCGCACCATCCTTTTTATTTATGATTCCCGATAAAAAGGAAAAAAATGATACTTTACAGACATTAATCGCAGGCAGTTATGATACATAAAAAAATCTATCTTTTACTTCAAATTTGCCGACTCCCTCAGGGCTCTTTTTTTGTTCTTAAAATTGTCAAAACGTCCGCAAATCCATGCAATCAGCGCGTGATATCATAACAAGGTCATGTGTTCCCTTAACCGAAAAACCTTTGTAATGCCCTGTACCCTTCACAGGGCATTTTATAGCACTCGCAAAATCACAATAAAAAAGACCCCGATACCGTAGTATCAAGGCCTCGAACTCTTAGTAAAGAGACATATATTGATCGCGTTCCCATTGGTGAACTTGCGTTCTGAACATATTTCCGGCCTTAAAAATAAATCGAAATCATTACAAAACATTAATTTATCAACGTTTTGTGGTTTTGATAAATCAAAACCAATCAAAATATACTATGTAAAATCGGGCATCTTTCGGGCAATTACCGGGCATTTTTTTATCAAAAACAAAGAGCACAGCGTGTATATACAGTGCGTCAACACTATATATACCGTCCGCCTACTCACGATAGGCAAACACCTGCTGTACTCTTACGAACTATTCTACAGTACGTAAGGGCTCCTAGCAACAGTTTGCTTACAATCGGGCATTCTGTTGCTTTTTTGTTTCTACAAAGGGGCCTATGGTAATGAAAAGACGCATTGATGTTATAGCAAGTAAAGAATCCTTCCACAATTTATCATCATTCACAGATATAGAAGAACTAAATAAAACTATTCGTACATACAGAGACATGATCCGTATGTCTATTAATCGTACCGATGTACAATCTAAACTCATTACATTACTTGAAATTTTAAAACGCCACAGCTGCAAATATGTAGGTGTTAGTTTCTTATGCAAAAATACGATTGCGGACAAGTTAGATGTATCTTATAAAACTGTTCAACGTTTAATGAAGAAACTTGTTGACCTGGGCATGATCCGCCAGGTAGCCATGAAGCGTAAATCTGATATGCTGCAAACTGCTAATGCAATTATCATTCAACCTATTGTGGAAGAAGTGTCCGACAAGGCACCAGAGAAAAGTCTTGCAAAGTGTCCGACCAATAAAACATCACCTTCTTTCTTAAAACAAAATATAAAAGATATAAACAAACGTAATAGTAATGCTAATAGCACTACATCTGAGGAAAACATTAAACAAGCTGATTTTGTTGCTCATTGGGTACCAGAACGTTTTGTTTCTTTAGTTCGCTCTTTTTATTCTGAATCAAAAACAATTCAAGAATTTTGGAAGGTCGTAAGACAGTCCAATAGAGTTATTAACCACACAACAGGTGATACAGCATTTGATAAAGACCAAGAGCTTACAATTGGCTTAAAAGCTATTAAAGAGTTTGTTATGAAAGTTAAGTCTGATGCGAAAATGAATAATGGTAAATTTGCTTATTTCAACGGGATTGTAAATAACCTAATGGACAAGTTTTACTTTGATAAAGATTTTATGGGAATGTAATATTTACAGTTGCTGCATGAAATTGGTATGATTTAGGTATTACTTTAAGGAGGTATTTCATAAGTTATGAAACTGTCGCATCATTACAACATATGCAACAATTACAACAAGCTAAAAGTTTAGAGTGGACAGAAGAGACTTTAAGCAATATAAAAAGGAATTTAAATCTAAAAAAAGGAAATTTGAAGCATACTGTAATATAAATAATTATCTTTAAAATATAAAAAGGAGGTATTTGCAAATGAGTTCGAGTAATTTTTTCCCAGCAATAACTTCTATTCACTTATCTACAAAAAAAGGGTCATCAGAATTAAAGTTATATAACGAAAAAGGAATAAATAATTCTCTTCATGTTTCATGTACAATTGGTGGGCTAACTCAAAGAACAATCCCTCACATTCATGAAGAAATTGATTATACAGCGATATACTTTACGTTATTTCATCAATTTGGAGGAAAAGAGACAACAATTGTTAGAAGATATATGATTGAATATGATCCAAAACAAGAAGACATCGATTTCGATGAGGATCATATCCAATTCGAAATTCCTATAGATGATAATTTTTCTAACTTAGATTTTGTTAATAATTATTACTTTTTACAAATTAGTTTTACTAATAAACAACCTGGTGTCATGGGTCTATCCCAATCCATTTATAACAATGAAATATTCAAATCAAAAATTCCATTTATTGTATCGGAAAAGGTGGTATAGTTATGGGACGACCAGTAGAAGTTCATTCAGATAGGCATGTAAAAGTAGTTGATATAAATAGGGGTGGTGATGGTGAAATGAATGACTATGCTACATTAAAAGATTTAGAACACCTTGATGAGAAAATGAGTTCCAAATTAGAACGTCTTGATGAGAAAATGAGCTCCAAATTAGAACGTCTTGATGAGAAAACAAGCTCCAAATTAGAACGCCTTGATGAGAAAACAAGCTCCAAATTAGAACGCCTTGATGAGAAAACAACCTCTCAGTTAGAACGCCTTGAAGAGAAAATGATTTCAAAGTTAGAGCTAACTGAAAAGAATATAGAATTAATGTTTTCGAAAGAACGTGAATATCACAGAAAAAATAAGAGTGACTCAACAAAATGGATTGTAGGAACAGGAATTGGGGTAACTGGCTTGATTCTTACATTTATAAAATTCTTTGTTATATCCTAACATACTTGCAAGCAAACTCATGTACTAATAGAATAAACTTCAAAAGAAATCAAGCCCTTCTCACATGAGAGGGCTTAATGATTTAAATGTGCAATATAGTTGTCTTCTAAATATCGAAGTGCCAGAGTTTGTTCTATTGTCATCGGCCTTACATACGCCACTTCTTGATTCCCCTTTGCTTCTACCAATATCCACCCTGATGAACCACCATATCGTACCATGTGCCTTTTATCTTCTTTTATTAATCTAAACTTGTTTACTCCACGTTCGATTGCTGCAACTGGTAACATACTTAGAAGCCTGTTCTTCTCATCAACAAAATTAACTTGAAGAAACTCGTTGTTTTTGTACAAACGGAAATGGTATTTATTTTCATAGTGAGAAACTTCTACTGCGATGACGGTTACCTCTTGTTCGGATAGTACTGTCAATTCCACTAGATTCATCTCCTTTAATTAGCTTCATGTAAAATTTTAGCAAAAAATTATTAATAGAAAGTAATCTGTTTGTAAATTTATCTCAAACAAGATACGAACGGATGTTTGATTTATTTCTACATTCCTGGTATTATATGGTTAGATATTTTCTATACAAAGTGAGGGTATACATAATGAAATCATTAACTCCTAGACAAGCTCAAATTCTAACTTTCATCCAGGAACAAGTCATAGAAAACGGATATCCTCCAACTGTCAGAGAAATTTGCAAAGCGACTGGTCTTGCTTCTAGTTCTACAGCACATAGACATTTATTACATCTAGAAGAGAAAGGTTTTATTCATCGCGATCCATCTAAACCAAGAACAATCAAAATTTTAAAAGGAGGAATTATATGATATCGAACCAGATAGCACATGACAAAAGTCTATTAGGAGAGAAAATTAATAAAACATTTGAAGAGGTTACTTCTTTATTAAGTCAACTTAGCCCAGATAAAACCATGTATATTATGTCTGATTGGCATGCCTTTAAAGTCTTCTGGGCAAAGAACGCTGACCTAACAAAAGTTTCTTTAGAGGAAACGAAAGAAAGGCATCAACAAGTAATAGATTTACTTGAAAAAGCCAAGCAATTATAATGGATTTCTTACAACCATACTTCCACAAAGGTAAAATTATGTAAAATTTCCTTTTGAAATTTGTTATACTAAATATCGGAATCAGTACATATTTTGCTAGGAGGATATTTAGATGAAAATTTTTAAATTTGGATGTTTAGGAGTTATCGCACTAGTTGTAATTATCTTTGTCGCTGCTCTTATTGATGGAAGTAATGATCCAAAAGAAAAAGCTTCTACTGAGCCAAAACAAGAAACTAAAAAAGAAACACCAAAGCAAGATGCAAAAAAGGAAGAACCTAAAAAGGAAGAAACAAAGGCACAGGATAACGTTCCTGTAGAATATAAGTCCGCTTTGAAAAAAGCTGAATCGTATGCAAAAACAATGAACATGTCAAAACAGAAGGTTTATGACCAGCTTGTTTCTGAACATGGTGAAAAGTTTTCCGCAGAATCTGCTAATTATGCAATGAATAATTTTGAATTTGATTGGAAAGCAAACGCTTTGAAAAAGGCTGAATCGTATGCAAAAACAATGAACATGTCAAAACAGAAGGTTTATGACCAGCTTGTTTCTGAACATGGTGAAAAATTTGCTGAAGATGAAGCACAGTACGCAATTGACAATATGAAAGCCAATTTTAATGAAAATGCCTTGAAAAAAGCAAAAAGTTATCAGAAAACAATGAGTATGTCACCAGAAGCGATAAGGGACCAACTGACTTCTGAAAACGGTGAAAAATTCACACAAGAAGAAGCCGATTACGCTATTAATAATTTAGGTAAATAAAACGTAAAAAACACCCTCATCCTATTCTTTGATTGAGGGTGTTTTTTAATGATTATTAAATCAAAAAACGAGCCGACTCATAGGAGCCGGCCCTTTTCATTAGTTGTATTCCCAGTACCAATTTTTCGCATCAAGCCATGCTGTAAAGTCATCCAACTTTGGATTAGCTAGTTTCTCAGTTAATACATAAGGTGCTTCACCTTCGAATAGGATAGCCCCTTTAATTTGTTTACTACATAGCACTTCGGATACTTCTTTTACCGCATCGTATCCTAAACCGCCTGTTTTGATTTTTCTTCTTCCATCATCACCAGATGGTTGTAATTTTCCTCCACTACTTACCGCTTGTCCTGTCAAAGCGTAAACGATTGAATTAGCGATTTTATCAACATCCCATTTAGCCATGTCTGCATCGTTATCGATGAACCCTAATTCGATTAAGATAGCTGGTGCTTTAGTTCCTTTCAATACTGCTAAATCTGTACGCTGTTTTGCACCACGATCACGCCATCCGATATCCTTAGCTAATTGAGCTGAAACTTTAGTTGCTAAATCACATTGGTCATAATAAAGAACTTCCACACCATGACCATTACCATCACTTGCATTTAGATGATAAGAGATTACTAAATCGACTTCATGTGAATTACAATTAGCAACAATATTGTTTAAGTTTTGGGCTTGAGTTCTGCCTACATCGTCAGTGTCATCATAGACAGTATGTCCTAAAGCTCTTAACTTAGCTGTGACAGCATCCTTTACTTGTCTGTCCATGATGTGTTCTTTTCGATTACCATAATTAGCACCTTGTACAAATTCATTATGTCCACCGTGATTACTATAACGAGTCATTACTGAACATCCCCTTTTTTATCTTGTTTTTGTTTACTACCTAAAATCTCAACAGCGTTTGTAAGTGCCGAAGGTAACTTAATGCCCATACGTCCGGCATTTTCTAAGATTGATAGCAACTCATTACCCATGAAAAAGAAAATTGTTGCTTCACGAATAGCACTATTACTTCCAAACGCTAGATCTAGCTGCGCGGCAACTCCAACCAATAAAAAAAGCACTACCTTTTTGGCAATGCCTCGAAATCCGATTTTGCTTTTTAATTGTCCAAGTGTAGTTGCTGCAATCATTCCAGTAATGTAGTCAATAACAGCCATTGTGACTAAAATTTTCAGTGACAAATCCCAACCTCCTAAAAAATAGCCACAAAAGCCACCGAAAGCAGCTATAAATGATTTTGTTAATACATCGATACGATCCATTTCTTCACTCCTTTGACCAAAATAAAAAAGCCTACTATTGTACGCTTGGGTATTCTAACTTAGTTAATTCTTTGTATTCTTCTTCTGTTATCTGCTCCAATTCCACTACCATGCAAAGTTGCTGATTTGTGCACCAATTCTTTTCATATCGTACTTTCCATTTTGCAAAAGCTAGACTTTGAGTTGCATTTTCAGTTGTGTTTGCCATTATTTTGTACCCCCAGTTTGAAATTTTAATACTTCAATTTCTAAATCTGTTACCGTCTTACCTAGCAATTCGACATCTTTATCTCTTTGTAAAAGTTGAATCTCTAACCCACTTACTTGTTGACCAAGTTGTACATTTTCACTTTCTAAGTGTTTCATTTTTTCTTCTACGGTTAATGGCTTTTCTTCATATTCATACCAAATTTTCTTATCATCTTTATCAATACATAAAATAGGAATAAATCCTACTTTATTTTCAGGTTTTGGAATAGATTCAATAACCCAAGCATTTTCTAATTCATCTTCTGTTAAATAGTTTTTATCATAAACAATGCTATGATTGTTAATAATATAAATCATAAAAAGTCGCCCCCAAAATCTTTTATTTCAATATACATACCTTTTAAATTAGCATCATTTTGCCCAGAGAAAAAAGTTGGCGCTGAATTTTTCTTTGTATAGTCACCAACCACTTTCATATCACTTATAATTCTTACATTGCGCAAAACATTTCCACTTAGCTCATCTACACAAGCTAAAGCATATTGTGTACCAGTATTAATTACATTTTCTGTTCGCTTCGTATAATAACAGCCCTTAGAAACATATAACACAGGATCAGATATTCGAGTCATTTCTTTTAATGATTTATCCAGTCTATAAGTGGTCCCAGGCACTCCGCTAAGTAAATATGAAACAACATAAATATAGTTATCAGTAGCAAATACCCACTTTGAATAATCAGGTAGATTACTATACGACGAAACTAAAGACAAGTTTGACTTTAAATACTTTCTAATTTCTTTAGTGTTATTTGGTGCGAGCATGTAAAGAAAATCTTTATCCACAAATGGGTTTGCTGAATTTGCAATGCCATATTCTCCTGTAGTGGATGCAACCAATGTAAAACTAGGCAATAAATACTTCAGTATTCTATTATTACTGCCACCGTGAGTACCTTTTTGAATGTAGCAATAGTTATCTTCAAATATCACTTGATTAAAATATTGTCCATTACCGCTTTCTTGAACTAGTTTATTTAAGTTTTCATCATAAATAAGTATTGATTCTTGGGCAGAGGAATTGTGAGAAATTATCGCAAAGTATTTTGAGTTTCCAGCGATATAATACGCGCCGCCATTTAAAGGTTCTGTAGTTATTTTTTTTACAAGTTGATATGTTTCTTTATCATATGATGTAATTTCTGTAGTACCGTTTATAAAAATAATTTTTGTATCAGTGAAAAGCACACCATTTATAACTCCTACAGAAGTACCAGCTACCATACCGGTACTATTACCTAATAAGTCAAACCCACTTGCCACCAGTATAACCTTTAAATTTAGGAATAGAGCCTGATTTATCAAGAACAATTTGTCCTTCTACTCCAACTGATGGCAAGGAACTCTTCACCTCCACTCTAAGAGGTTTTGTTGCATCCTCTCTAATATTACCTTCTGCTTTACTATTCCATATCGCCCGCTCTTCTGCTGTTATATGCTTCTCACTATCAGCAACATGCGTTTCTAAATTTTGTTCTAAAACATCGATTTTGTCTGTGTTCTTCTTGATTTCACCATCCACAATATCCATATTGTCATTAAGATCAGCGACATTTACATAATCCTCTAAGTCAGGTTTCTTTAAATTATAATTCAATGTATTTTTCATTCTTTCGCCTCATCCCATACTCTTAAATTGTTCCAAGTCTTATCTTTAACTTCACCCCATGTGCTTCTTCTCCACATATCCCAAGGATTAAATACGAATGTATATATCAATCCAAGATGAGCTGGCATAACAATATCCAACGCTTGCTTTAAACCATCTAAATTGTTCGGGATTCCTATGGTACCTATAAATTTAATTTCATAGATACCTGGGGTATCTGTTTTATTTACTTCTACTTCGCCATTACTATAGGCCTTTGCTACTGATTTAATTGTTTCTTCAGTGGTTTGGTCAAAACTTGCTCGATACCTTGAAGAAATTTGTTCACGGCGCTGATCATAGCGTAATGTTTTAACTGGCTTTATCCCCAAATCGCGTTCAAAAATAGGCAATGTTTCAATCGCAGTATCCAAGAATATGTTTCTATCGACTACTTCCAGACTTTGCTCTAAGTTCCTAAGCTCCCTATCATACGAGGTCATGATACCTTTAAAAACAGCTGATTTCCGCTCGTATAAAGGTAAATATTTAAGCAGGTCCGTTTTATAGTCTCTCTTCGAAACTACTATACTTGTAATCATTTCAGTAATGGTTTGCATAATAGCAGGTGAATGTTCTACTCGAATCCCTTGTGTTTGCATTTCAGTAGACAATTCATTTACAGCGCCCGATTGAACTACTTTTACACCTTGCACAGTTAAGTCCGTTTCGGACTCCATTAATGCCATTCTGAAGCATTCCCACTGATGAGCGTTTAATTCTTTCCAAGTGCGAACTTTTACTTGTCCCCACTGTTGTTCTTGTATAGCGTGCATTTACACCACCTACTTCAACCGAACAATTAAGTAGTTTTTCGGTATTTTATACTGACTTGAAACATCAATATTTTTAACGAACTCTGCAGGAGACTTAAAAAGCAAGTTGCCACTTGTCGCACTATCAAAAATACCAATGTGTGTAATATCTCCCCATACTTCAGCAGCAATAGGAAAAAGAACATCGGCATTGTTTGACGTTTGTCCATCTGTTGGTTCCACAAATGTTATAGCTTGCCTTGTATAACTTGCTTTTGAAACTTCCACATCTGAATTGAATAAAGCTACATACACTAGGTTTGTTCTTAAGTTATCCGTCAGTACTTTATTCTTTAAATACACACTCATATGATTCATTCGTTGACACCTCCCATAATCGCTACTTCTTCATTACCAATTGGAATATTGGTCGCTCCACCATTTACTAATAGGTTTTGATAATCCAACACACCTTCACTTGCGATAATGAGTGCGCCAATTTTGGCATAGCTAACAAAACTTGTTTTAAAAGCAATTTGTTGAAGGTACTCTATTCCATTTGTTTTAATATGAGCCTTCACCGTTTCTTCTGTATAACCATCAGCCAATGTTAAAGATACTGATAGATTTATAGGGACAGCAGCTGCCGTAGATACTCGCAATTCTTCCACACCAAATGGCATTTCATTTTCGATGTGTTCACGGACGTTTTGTATTAACTCTTTAGATGCTGGTTGTTTGTTTGCATCAATAATCACTACTTTCATTGTAAGTGGACCATTAAAACGCGGTACCACCCTTGCATCTCCAACACCTGTAACTTCTTTTGCCCATTCAAGATAGTGATATTTATTGCCTGCCTTACCTGGCTTTTGGAGTTTGTCATAATATCGTTGTCTTAGATCAGTATCTGACTCAGCCTCATACCCATTTGTGAAAGGTCTTGGGTTATATACATTAATTAACCCTGGAAGGGTTACTGGAAACTTAGTAATGCTACTGGCTGGCACATTGCCAATTTTCCCAGGCTTTTCACACTCGACTAACACATGCATTAAGCCAGACTCATTAATTACCTTATCTTCCAGTGATACAAAGTTAATGGTATCTGTCCCGACCAATTCACCTTTACTGATAGAAGACCCCTGTGAACCGGAAATAATAACTTCTTCTGTTGCCTTTGTAGCTCGTTTTCTTTCAATACCGGTTCTTTGATAGATAAACCGCTCCAACTCTTTATCCGTCAATTTTTCTATATCCAATTTATCTTGAACAGCTGCAATCTCTTTGTTTTTGGTTTCAAACTCAATTGCAGCTGGTTTTGTTGCATCATATATAAATGAACCGGTGCTTTTATCATGTTCCTCACCTATCTTACTTAACATCCGATTTTGAATGTCTTGTTCAGTCTCCAATTAGATCACCACCTCAAAGTTAAATGCGCCATCGATTAATTCCACAGTAAAATGAATAGAAGTACGGCCACCTTTATATTCAAATCCCCAATCTTCAAGGCTTTGTATCTCACTGTGTGTGAGTATCGATGCTGTAACTTCACGTTTTATTTCAGATTCTATAAATGCACGAGGTAGTGGTGAACTGAATAAATCTTCAATCGTAACACCATACTGATCATCACTGGTTGCTTCATATATCCTGAATCTAAATTTTTCTGTACGAATGATTTTTTCAATCCAAACTTTCAACGCCTCAGTACCTATAACTTCTACAAGTTTGCCATTTTGCGTAACAAAGTCACCCTTTTTGAAGTCATAAAGAAAAGACTTGCCAGTATGACGAGCCTTTTGAGATTCCTTTTCTTCATTTGGTATGTTTGATTCATCAATTACCGGAAACATTAAATGTCACCGCCTTATCTATGACAATGTACGATTGGCCATTTTGCGACGGAACTAAAATGACTCTATCACCTTTTTTAATGGTATCAGTCCATTTTATTTTTCCCGTAGTAACACTAAACTCGTCAACTATTTCATACTCGCGTGTATAGTTACTTAGAAGGTGTGCTGCGAATACTAAATGTGATACATCCAAATGAATGTTATCGTCAATTTTAATTTTCACATCTGGAAAGTCAGCCATGACTTCCCCTATTACATAACCTTCATACGGTTCGTTTTCTCTGTCTTTAAATAACTTAGCTAATTCCACAATTCCATTCATTATGTCACCCCTAACGACAATGACATTTTGTGAATACCATTATTTACAGTATGCTTACAGCTGGTAATTAAATATTTACCACTCATCCCTGTGATTGGCTCATTTACTTTTAAAATCCTACCAGCTCTGACATCATCATTACCTAGTAATTCAATACTGTTATCTTCTTTGATTCGGTTTAAATCATTTAATACATTGTGAGCTATGTTTTGCGCTTGGGCCATTTCCTCCTCATTTACATTTCGTATCTCTTGCAGTAAACCATATTTCCTGATACTGTTACTATCCTTTGCGGTTGCAACAATACTTGTTTCCTGGTCTTTATCTGAAATGATTATAATACTATTCTTCATTTCTTCAATTGATCGTTTACGAGATGGGTTACTAATCAAATCCACCATAGCTGATACAACCAAGTCAGTCTGTTTTTCAATAAACAGGGCCCAGCCGCGCATTTCCATTCTGTACTTCACACCTAATTCATTAGTAGCTTGCTCTAAAATATCCTTGATAATATCACTTACAACTTTGTCCTTATAGATAGTGTTTATTTGAGTAGAAATATCCGTTACATTGTGCGGCACATTAAACTCTATCAATACTTTTCGAATTGCATCATCTGCCGTGTGGCCATTAAATTGAATGATTGTTTTACTTTTGTTTAGATAAAAAGCAAAATCAAAACACGTATATGACCTTGGTGATCTACCAGAAGCACTTTCAGATACTACAATCCCTCTAAAAATCTCTTTATTCCCATTCCTTAAGGTGACGATATCACCAATAGAAACAACGTTTCTCGGAAAACCTTTCACATCGGAATAAGCCAAGTTGAAATCAAGCTTAACACCAAGCGTATCAACATTACTTTCCCATCCCAGGTTTCCAACTAACTGTGTGATATTTGACGTGTTTACATATACTTGATGTGCCATTATGTTACCCTCACAGGGATATACTCTTTTAAATCAAGCTTATATGGAATATCTCCAGCTCTGTCTATTCCATACGTGAAGTTCTCAATGGAAACAAGAATATTTAACAATTCCAGGTTTGTTTTACTAATGATGATAATTCTTATAGGTTCACGTCTTTCTTTCCACTTCTTAAAAAAAGCAATACACTCTTCTCCTTTTGTATTGCTTTTAGCAAATGAATAGTCTTTCATAGGAAAAAAAGAAGAGATATTTAAAGTGGTCAATCCTTTTAGACCAATTAAATTAATCTCTCCTTTTTGAATGGTATCGAATGTTTCATTTTTTTGTGGTGCATCCCATTGTTGATTTTCTGGAACAATGGGAAGTTGCAACATCTCTTCCCTATTATTAGCAAAGAATATAATATCCACTATTACACCACCCCTACATATTTGCTAATGCTAATTCCAATTGAGGTACGAGCTCATTTATTACCTCTTTTGCCGTTGTTCCTTGAGGATAAATATTTACTACAACATTATTTTTGTTGGTTGTATTGTTAGTGCTGCTTGTATTACTTGAATCCGTATTAGTAGTGACAGCACTTCTACCTTGTGCATTTTCATCCGAAGAATTGAAACTAAGTGTAGGAGTACCATTAGCATTTTCTTTTAACATGCCAGCATCACGTAATGCACTCGACTGACTAGCCGTAAGAACCGCTTCACCTTTATGCAAGACAGCTTTATAACCATCAAATGGTACATTTGCCAAGCCTGTAGCATGAGAGCCATCGGCTCCACCGCCACCCCCTAACCATGATGGTAAGGATGGGAAACTGAACGATGGCATTTTAAAGCTCGTTATTTTACCAACAAAACCATCCCACGCACCTTTTGCACTATCGATAAAATTTAAAAGTGGACTAAAAAAATCGCTTATCGCAGCACCTGCACTGCTCATCGCGTCACTGATCGCTGTTTTTATACCATCCCAGGTTTCTTGCGTTGATTGTTTCACAGAATTCCACTTTTCAACAATACTGTTCCATATGGACTCAGCCGTACTAACTACACTATCCCATGCCCCCTGAATCGCTGAAGAGATATATTCTTTTGTTGCGTTCCAAGCTTCGGACGTTGCTGATTTTATGCCTTCCCATTTTTCAACTAACCAGGACCATAATTCCCCTGCTTTTGCTTTCACAGTGTCCCAGTTTAAATAAAGAAGTACACCTATTGCTATAAGTGCCGCTATCGCAGCTGCAACCCATGTAAGTGGATTTGCTAACATAGCACTATTCAATAACAATTGTGCCGTAGTTTGCATTAATGTTCCTGAGTGCCAAGCCATCATCAGTGTATTAACTATTCCTATGATTTCCATACCTGCCATTGCTATTTTAAAAGCCGCTACTCCGGCCGTTAAACTGATAAGAATATCAGATATCGGGCCCCAGTTATCAATGATAGATATACCAATATCGGAAAGTGTTTGGAAGAACTCTTTCACTCCTTCTGAATCTGCAAGAAAGTTGGTGATATTTTGAAACACTCCCAATAGTTTTTCACCTAATGGCGCTAATGCCACACCTACATCCACAATTACATCAAAAACATTCCCTAAAATGTCCATTATTACTGGACCATTTGTTTTAGCATAATCGATAAAATCTTTGAATCCTTGGGATTCTCCTACACTTGCAGCCCAGTTTTTAAACTTTTCGGTCAAACTTAAAAGCCCCTCTTCCATACTGGCACCTAAAGGGGCAAATGCTTGAAGTAATGAGAATATCCCTGCAAAGGTGTTTCCGAAAATATGAGCAAAGCTATAAAGTGCCTCAGCTGCATTTGTTTCTAGCCATTCAAAGAATGGTTTTAAACCTCCAGCTTCTATAGCATTTGTCGCTTCACCCATCAATTCAACAAAAACATCTGCAACACTTGATATTGTGGGAGCCATTTCCTTTAGTATTGCTTGAGTGAGTTTTAACCCCTGGCCAAATAGTGCAAATACAGGTTCTTCAAACTGTTTTGTGAATTCTCCCCAGAAACTTTTAAATTCCTGTAAGTTTTTAATAGCTTCTTTTTGCTTATTTCCCATATCTTCGTATACTGCCGCAAGTTCTTTTTGTGCTGCTAGCTTCTCTTTAGCCGTGTCAGCATCCGCAATTTTCTCTTCAATTTTCCCTACTTCTTCTGCCTTACTGAATACATCACCTAACACAGAAACTGAGACCGCACCGAAGGCAGCGGCACCAATTCCAGCTGCAGCAAAAGAAGCACCTAACGCACCAATTCCAGCCACCGCTGGTGCTGTAGCTGCACTTATAGTTGCTACCCCTGCGCCTACAGCTGCAAACTTAGCAACTGCTACCGTTGCTAAACTGCTTGTCTGAGATTCAACACGTTTTAATCTATTTCTAAAATCATCTGCATTATCAGCTGCTCTTCGCATTTGATCGGAAAAGCGATCCCTCAATTCCAGTACCGCTGAAATAACTCTACTGGCCAAATATTTCACCTCTTTTCAATAAAAAAAGAAAAAGCTATTTCATAGAGAACTTAGCTTTTTCTTCTTCCAAATGTAGATTCATACTAGCTGCCATAAAGAGCTTTTCATCTATCCGTAAATTTAATAAATAATCTAGCTTGAATCCTTTTTGCAAATAGTGATGAAGAAAATAAAAGTCTTCATCACTTTTAATTAGTTTTTTAAGTCCTTAACCTTCTTTAACGCCTTAGTGTATCCCACTAACTCTAATGCAAGTTTAGCGATATTTCCGATTTCCCCAGGCTCAAAGATTTTATCAACAATATCAGTTGGCTCTACACACCCAAATTCTTTTTGTAATTGTTTATCTTTTAAATTCGGTTCTACAAGAACATTGTAAACAATAAATGCATCTGATTTACCAACCAGGTTGGGATCCTGTGCCATTTGCATACCTTCAATACATAAAGACTTCTCAGGTTTTCTAATCGTTACACTTGCACCTAAACGATCAATATATACTTCTTCAGTTACATTCTCTTTTACTTGATATTGCTCTTTATTCTTCATTAAATCCGTTACTGTTAATTTCTTAATCTCTTTCATTTTTATCTCTCCTTATGCTGAAATTAAATCGATTGGATCATAGTCCGCAAAGTTAAACGATAATTCTTCTGTACCAAGTGTTTTTTGCTCAAATTGAAGCAACATAAACTCATTGAAGGTAACATCATTGATGGCCACACGTTCAGCGCCAAATGCGTCTGGATCCGCCAGTTTCCCAACAATCCCAACCTCTGGTACTATTCCTTCTTTCACAGACTTTGCTAATAGATTAGCTCCACGGGAATACACTTTTTTCACAGTCATGGAACCTTCACCCGTCCATCCAATCATTTTCTTGTGGGTAGCTAAGTCTTCCGCCATATTTACATCTTCATAATCAATCGTTACTTTTGCTTCAAAACTTTCAACATCTAACCACTTTTCACCATTTACCCAAACCGAACCGAAGGTACCATTTATTTGCTTATTTCCTTTTAATTTACCCATCTATTGAACCTCCCTACATAGCAATCTGGAAATCTAAATCTTCCATTGTATCGACTATTTTAATAGTTCCAGCTAGGAAAACATTGCGTTTAAATACCATTTCCTTAACCTTTTGGTCATCCCAATCCGACGTATCTACTCCAGCACCTTCCCAAGCTTTCCGCTGAAGAGTTACGTTAATCCAGGATTTATTATCCGATTTATCATCCAAAATGGATTCATTACTTAATCCAGTAAAATATGCATTAAGAGCTGTGATAAATAATACCTGGTTATCGTACACATTGTTTACTTTCCCTACATATTGCTCATTGAAAGTGTTGTAAATATCGTCACGGACCATGTCCATAGTTTCCATAACTCGAATACTCTTGAAGTCGTCATTTTTCGTATCAGTAGTAGTCTTTAGGCTGTTCACACCACGACCAATTTTAATGTGCTCACCATCATTAATTAAAATCAATTCCCCATTGTCTACCGCTTCATCTGGGTCTTCAATTTCAGTAATAGAACTAACTTCAGGCAACACATAATAAGTAGCTGAACGAGTAAACGGTAAGCCGGCTAAAATACCAGCAACACGTGCTGTATATTCTGCTGTTGTGTAATCTTTTTCACCAACTTTAATTCCGCTAGTTGTGAAATTAATAATCCCTTCATGATCGGCTGCACTATTTGGCAATACAGCTTTGAAGGTTTTCTTTTCTTTTTCACGTTTTGTTTTTATCCATGTTACAATCGATGCCGTTTCTGTATCCTTAATCTGTGGAATAGCCAGGTAATTAAATTTTTTATTCTTCAAGCGCAATAATACTTCATCATAAGTGGTTACTGATGTAGCAACACGCTCACAAATCACTTTGCTAGGATTACCTTCAAATGCTTGCTGAATATAATCAAAATTATCAGCACTCCAATCCGCTGTTTTCACTTCATCAGTATTTTTATATACAGTGGAAATAGCATCGTTTGTATCATCTTTCAAAATTAATAAAACAATCCCTAATTTACTTCGATCCAATGCTGTTTTTGCCTTACCAGCAAAAGTAATATTTATCTGTGGTAAACCCATAAAATCACTCCTTCGCTTTTTCAAAATCTAATTCTTCCATTGGTTCCACTGGGTAATCCACACCAGTGGTGTTGTATTCAAATTCTCGACCTTCGTAAAATGCGATATCGAATGAGAAGCTTAAAACACCGTCAGTTGTTGTTGCACTTGTGTTATCGATGTTAAAAAATCGATCAAGAACTTTTAATTTCAAATCAAATAGATTCTCTAATTGTTCTTGTACTTCCATTACTTCGATTGAGTAATTATGACGATCAGAAGGGAAGTAATAAATTTGAACAGTTAATGATTTGTACACCTGGCTTTCATTACCCGAACGATTACTGTTCTCAAATTGCACGAAAAAAGAAGGCCTAGCAAAGCCTTCTTTGACATCATTACTGTTTATATCGATAGCAAACTCTTTTGTTAATAAGCTATTAATTGCCTTTTTAATATCCTTGTAAGTAATCATAATCGACCACTATCCAATAAATCATCCAACCATACTGAAAGCATCGCATCCATTTTTCCACTTGCTTCAAATTCTAACATCCCTCTATCAAGAACCTTTTTCCCTGGGACAAATCCAGCTTCTTGACCGCTTTTTGTAACTTGACGGTGGCCATTTTCAATTAAGTGGGCATGCGGACTGGAATTAATAACTCGAACAACTAAACCACCGCCACGACCTTTAAAAACCTTGCCACGTTTCCATTTTTTATGGTAATTACCAGTGATTTTTTTTATATCCATTCTTGCTTTTCTTGCAACTTGAGTTCTTGCTTTACTACCAATTTTACGCATGATTTTTTTACTTTCTTTTGGAAACTTAACTTCAGCAACCGCTAGTAAATCTCTCTGGAATTCTGTTAGCCCATGAATCTCCATTATTCCATCAACTCCTGACAGAAAATTTCTAGCGTTTCATTTTTAAAATAAGGGTTGAGAATATATTTAATTTCAAACTGGTTACCATTAAATTTAATCTTCATATCTTTGGTAATATCTTTACCAGATTCATAACGAACTATAATTTTATGAGTAACATGTGTCAAAATCGTCTCAGCTACTTGTTTTTGAAGATGTCCAGTTTGTGGAATAATAGCTGCCCAAACTGATTTAATCTTGATCCATTCACAATCTTTTTCATTTAGCTCATTGGTTACCTTTATATTGGAGTAAATGTCAATACGATGACGCATATCCAAACTCATACTGTGTCCTCCGCCGTATAAGACTGCAACAATGATAACAATTTCTTCATTTCTTCAAATGACCAAGCGAACCGTTCACCATCTTTTGCATCTGTACCAAACTCCGCCTTACAGTAAGTGATAACTGCTTTTCGTATAAGTGGATCAGTATCGGTGATTTTTTTTTCCAAAACACCTACTTCTTTCAATAGGGCTTTTGCTGTATCGATTAACCCTTGTAGCTCATCATCATGGTCCGTACCATCAACCCGCATCGCATTTTTGACTCGTTCGAGTAAAGTCATTTCAACCACCATTTTAATCACCTGCTTTTTCAATTGCTTCTATCGCTTGTATTAATTCATCTTTTTCCATTTTCGTGTAACCTTTAACCTTAAGGGTCTTTGCTTTTATTTTAAGATTGGTTAAGCTAACTTCATCTGATGGTGTAGATTCAGAAATATATCCTTCTTTATTTAAAAAGGCAATACGCTCTGAATCAGTTGACTCGTACATATCGCCCTGTGAATATCCAACTTTTGTTTCTTTATCAATGAAAGCATTCAAGACTAAATGATTCATTGTATCACTCCTTTATCAAGCTGCTGGAGCTTTTTTTAAAACAACTAAAGAGTTTTTATCTACAACTTTACCATCCACAATCATAATTCCTTTTGTAACAAGATCATCAGTCTCGTTATCTTCATATTTCTTAACACCCATCTGATAGTTCGTATTAAGAACATAATCTTTGTAATTAAATAAGAAAGCAAATGGAGTTCCTTCAGTAGCTGTTGCAAAACTTTCAACGTAATTGCATACAACAACTGGACGTCCTAGTAAAATACGTTCAGGCTTTCCAGAAATACCGTAGTTTACTCGTGCAATTGGTTGACCATTATCATCCGTCATTGCTGCAAATTGCATAAATGTCTTTTTAGTCATTGTCCAAACAGCGCTTGCTTCATATTCAAGTGGTAAAGCTGCTTCTGCATCTGTTAAAGTTTTGTAATTGATTTTCGCAACATCTAACGCTTGTCCCTCAATAGATGTTTCTGCTAGAATTCCTTTTGGTTTTCCAGATCCATCACCGCTAACAATGGCCTGTTCAATAGCTTTTGTCATAGCTTCCACAATGTTATTAATTAATGTTGTTTCAAACACTGCTAGAGACATTGTATCTACTTCAAGAGAAACTGCTACAGCACAACGTAATTTATGATAGTTAAAAGTAATACTTCCTGTAGTTTTCTTTTGTTTATCACTTCCAGAACCTTCAGCGACCCATGTTGCAATTGGTTTAACTGCTGAAGTTGGTACTGTCACGCCACCTTTAATAGCTGTACGAGTAATTAAAGGTAGAATCATTCCTACAGCTTCAATCTTTTCAATAATTTTATCTAATACCGTTTGTGGGATAACAGAACCAATATCACTTGTTTTCGTGACAGCATTTGCACGTAGTTCAGCTGGAATTGTTTCACCACGTAATACGTAATTCATAAAAGCATTACGATATTCAACTGAATTCGTACCAAGTTCACGTTGCTCATTTGATGGATCAGTATTAAATGTTTCAATTTTATTAGTGCCAGCTGCATTTCCTTCATTAATAGAGCGTGCTTCATTTAAAAGCTGTTCACGTTTTTCAATTGCAGCCAACTGCTCATTAATGTCTCGTAACTCTTTTTCAATCGCATCAAGGTTATCAATAGAACGAGTTTCATCACTTAATAATTCACCAATTTCAGATTTACGTTTTAATAATTGTTCTTTATTCATGTTAATGACCACCTTTTATAATAATGTTTGTAAATATAGTCTTTTACGTTTTTCCGAGCGCTTCTTTTCTTCTGCAAAATGTTTATAAGGATCATATCCCCTAGCACTTACTTCTGAATCTGGGTATGCTGGAAAAGCTACTGCACTAACTTCTAATAATTTCGCTTTTGTAACAGTTCGTAGCATAAGATCATCATCTGGCTCTTGGATTTCTTCACTTATCATGCTAAATCCAAATGAAACACCATCTACATCACCACGTTTGATAGATTCGTAAGTGTCATTCCCTAAAGTTGTATTCGGTAAATCTAATTCAAAGCGTAAACCTACAGCATCCTCACTTAAACGTAAAGTATTATTCTTTGTTCTTCCTAACACTTTAGAGGTATCGTGAGACCATAAGAAACGTTGGTCATCGTTTTGCAACGTTTCTGTAAACGCTCCATTTTTGAATTGCTCACGAAATTTACGGTAATATCCCATGACTACAGATTTCTTTTCCCACTTTACTGCATATCCTATAAGTGTCCGATTTCCGTTGTCATCTTCTCTAATTTCAATCTTCTGCGACACTATTTCCCTTGTTTCCGTCTTGTCCATTGTCCCCACCTCCTTTATCAGTTACCTTTCCATCTTTAACTAACGCTGTATCTAGTCTTCGAATTGGTTTATCTCCGCCTTCAATCGGGCCCAATGAAAGAATGGAACGCCATTCATTTGGTGTCATTGCTCCTCTATCAACCATTTGAACTAAATTCATTTTTGTTGACATAGAAGCGTATTGAAGGCTTGCCGCTTCAAAAATAATTTTGTTACCAAAACCACGTTCGCGACGTGAAAAAAGCTTCCTGGTAAATTCTCCAGCAAGCTGCATTGCTAATGGCTCGATTTCAGATTCATAGTAAGCATTCCATTCATCCTCTGTATACTTACTTTGTATAATTTTTTCGTTTATATTAAAGAAGTTATAAATCCTTTGTGTTGTTTCTTGCATTTGTTTGGAATCTGGAACAAACGCTTCTGGTTTAACCTGTTCTAAATCATAACGCGGATCAGATGAAGCTGCGCCACCGTTAACATTATCAATACTCAAGTAATTTTTAATAAAATTTTGAACCTGTGTATCAATGTCCTCTTGCTTTAAAACAGATTTAAATTTTAATATCCATTTCACCACTGCACTATTTTTAATTGCTTTTACAATTCCTTGATCAGTAGTTGTAACAATGTCCATTAATGAAGATAATGCTTTGCCTGGATGTTCACCAAAAAAATCGTCTTCATTGAAATCTTTTCTAAGATGGATAATATCGACATATGGAACAGTCATTCTCTTACCATTTTTAAAATAAAAAGTTAGAAAAATATCGCCTTGTATTCCTTCTACAACTTCTACAGTTACACATGGTATAGGATAAATTTCAGTTGGAAAACCGAGTTCATCACGCTTAATATAAGCGAATGCGTTATGATTCAACTCTAATTGCACGGTCATTTTTTCTTGAAATATTTGACCTGTCATTAATGGGTTCGGCTCTTCTAAAATAAATCTGATATATGGCTCAGGATTCACTTTAAATTCATTTGCATTATCCCTTATATGTTTAGCGACTAATTTTCCAACAGCCTTTGCTTTCGGACGTATACAAGCTCTGATAATATCACTCTGATAGATATCTCCATTCCACGAAAAAAAGCCCCCTCCATTATCGTTTATCATTTCAAAACGAGTTGTAGTAGGTGGTTGTTTCTTACCGAATATCTTGTTAAATAACCCCAATTTCTCACCTCCCTCAAATCATATTTAAGTAATCATTACGTTTCTCTTGAAGTACCACATATGCATTTAAAAGAGCTGCGGTTCCGTCAATCCTTCTACGTTGATTATTCGTTTTGTTAGGCTGTATATTAAGGTTTTTATCAATATCAATGGCTGTATTAGAAAGACACCACTTATCAATACTATTATTATTGTAATTCACTAATTTCGACTCTAAGTCTGCTCCTAATAACTTCATAGGACTAGAAAGCGTTTGTTTACCTTGTGCAATTGGAATCATTGCTTCTTTACCAAAGTATCCTTCCATTTCTTCGACCCAATATTTTGCCGACCACCTATCATATCCAATCCATGGAAGATAGATACCATATTTATCTCTTATCTCTAAGAACCATTCAGTAACAAATTTGTAGTGAACAGAATTACCAGGTGTAGTTCTCAGTAATTCTTGTTGATACCATAAGTCATAAGGGATTTTATCTTCTTTACTTCTCTGCTCAAGTAAATCTTCAGGAAGCCAATACATTTGTTTAACGTATATATGCGGGTCATCTGGAACCATAAAAATAACCTTCGCTGCGGTTAAATCAGTTGTTGCTGATAAATCACAACCACCAATACCGTATGAAGGCTTTAATTCTTCAATATTAAATTTCTCTGGATTATTTAATTGTTCAAAAGTCAACCATGCTTCCGTTGATGTTTCCCGAATATTAAAATCTTTCGTTAACAAGTTTTTCACTAATAATGGATTTGCTTTTGCCTTATTAACTTTTGTCTCTAATTGATCTGTCTTTTTTATAGTTCCCAGCCCAGGGTTTGCTTTTTTCCACTTTGATGGGTCAATCCACTCTTCTCGTTTATCTAATTCATAGATAATTGGTAAAAAGCGGTCATCTTTATAACCTTCCGGATCATCAATACCGTTAAGTATCATCTCTGCTTCTTCATATTTCATGTCATATACAGATTCACGAATTGTTCCAGCTGTAGTAATCATGAAAATCATTGGCTGTTCGCGTGATGATGTACCGTCCACAATAACATCGTACAAATTTTTATCTTTCCAAGCGTGAATTTCATCCATCATTGCACCGTGTACGTTTAGACCATCCAATGTTTCAGAATCGCTTCCCAATGGTTTGAATGTACTGTCATTAAAATCTGCATTCAATTCACGGACAAGTGGCTTAATCCGTTTTAATAATACTGGTGATTTCTTCACCATTCTTTTAGCATCAAGCCAAACCAACTTAGCTTGATCTAACTTTGTTGCTACAGCATATACTTCCGCACCTGGTTCTCCATCAGCAACTTGTAAGTACAAACCAATACCCGATGCTATGGTAGATTTCCCGTTTTTACGTGCAACAATTAAAAGGATTTCCCTATGTTTTCTTGTCCCATCAATTTTGTGCACAAAACCGAACGCTGCCGCTAAAAAAGCCTTTTGCCAAATTTCCAATTCAATAGGTTTACCGCCCCATTTACCTTTTGAATGTTTGCAAAAGTTCTCAATAAATTCAATAATATGATTGGCCTTTTTAGCATCATATTCATACTCTGAAGACGTATCATGAATATCCTCAACAAGTTTCTTATAAATCCGCCTAACCTTATTAGATACAATTTCCTCGCCAGATTCAATCTTATTGTAATATTCAATGATGGGATTATAAGTTAAAGGATATTGTTTTCTTTCCCTTTTACTCATTTGCTATTCACAAATTCTTCGAACCCATCACTTTCCGAATTAGGCGGTTCTTTTGGTAATAAATCTGTTAGTTGTTTCATAACTTGAACATGATTTTTAATCATGGTGTTATATACTTCTACTGCCGATGATTTCTTAATCCCAAACTGATTTGCTCCATTTTGATATTGTTCCGTAACACCTTTCTCATTAATTTCCTCTTGTAAATCTTCTAAAGTGATGGCCATAAAAGCAGCGTTCTTTATGAGGGAAGATACCGCTCTTTTTTTCTTAGGTTCTAAATTCCTCAATAGGCTATTTAATCTTGTCATTTCGCGCTTTATTCTTTTTTCTTTTTCTATATCTTGACTATCGCTCATAAATAATCACTCCTTTCATGACCACACCCCCCACGCGTGCGACCCATGTGTTTTTTGAATGGGGGCATACGGTCTACCGAAATTTTATTTTTAATTTTTTTCAGGGGGGGATTGGATTTTTTAAAAAATATTTAAAAAACATTTTTTATTTTCTCTAATATTTATTTGAATCAAATTCCCATCATCATCAAACCTTAATCCCTCACGAAGCGGTGAATACTTCTCGAAGTGTTCCTTGTTATGACAGTCTTGACATAGTAGTTCGAGGTTATCATGATTCAGTGTGATGTCTGGATTATTAATGTTAGATGGCGTGATGTATTCCTTATGATGTACTATTTTCCCCGGACTCTCACAACGTTCACACAAACCAAAGACAGACTGCACGTATGCCGCTCTACACTTCTGCCATACCTTAGACCTATAAAACTTCTTTGCATATTCCTTTGCCATTATTTCACCACTAATCCAACGAGATATCTTCTAAACAAGTCTAATACTCAATACCCGATACAGTCTTTCGAATTTCAGTAATCATTTCTGGTCACTCTCCTTTAACAAACTATTTTCCTTTGCCCATTCTTTTAATTCCCCATCTTTTAACTCTGATTCTTTAAATTGAAATCCGTTGTACGACTTATTGAATAATAGTATCGCTTTGTTAAAATTCAATTTAGTCATCTTACACCACCTATATAATTTTTACATAATAAAAAGCACCCAAATGGATGCTTGATAATATCCTTATTAAATTAAAAAAACGTACAAAAAAATACGTATGAATTACACATGTTATATTGCACGTATAAAAAATACGTGTTATAATAAGATATACCGTTAAGGAGGTGAACACGAAACGGAATACATAAGAAAGGAGAAAAGAAATTGCCGTCATACAGTTCTAAACAATTAATAAAAATGGCTGAAGAACACCATTGGGAACGTCAGCCAAGTAAAAAGCGCGGTAAAGGTGACCATGTAATCTTCACCAAACCAGAAGCACCGTATCACATTTCGATACCTCATCCCGTCAAAGATGTTGCAACTGGAACCGCTCATAAAATTGTAAAGCAGATAAAGGGGTTTTAACCCCTCTGCTTTTCTAAAAACTGTATGATACTAATATAACCAAAAATCAATTAAAAATAAACAAATTAAAAAGGTGGTTACATTATGAAAAACAATTACAAAGACTTTTACAGTTTCACGGCGATCTTAGAGCAATATCCAGATGAAACTTCATGGAGCGTTTCATTTCCCGATATACTAGGTTGCCATACACAAGGAGATACTTTCCAAGAAGCTTTAAAAAATGCAAAAGAGATTTTAGGAACGATTCTACATTTTAAAGAGTTGGACAATATGGAAATACCAGAAGCCACTTCACCAGAACAAATTGTTTTAGATAAAGAATTATATGAA
Source organism: Bacillus sp. AFS098217 (assembly GCF_002551815.1). Taxonomy (GTDB): domain Bacteria; phylum Bacillota; class Bacilli; order Bacillales; family Bacillaceae_G; genus Bacillus_A. The sequence continues at coordinate 21,696 of NZ_NVPR01000004.1, read as the reverse complement.
GATATCTCTAAAAAAGTAATGGTACAAATTGAAGTCCATATGCCTTTATATAGAAAAGCTATAAATAATAAAGCTATAAAGAAAACATTAACTATACCTCAATGGTTAAATGAAGCAGCTGTACAAAAAAATATAAACTTTTCACAAGTCTTGCAAGATGCATTAAGAGAACAGTTAAATATAAAATTACCTTATGATAAAGACTATGAAACAAAAGCAAATAATAATGACCATAAAGGTGAATATGCTGAATACTATAGATATCTTAAGGATAATGATTAAGGACGCCATGAGCGTCCTCTTTTTATTGATTATAAATTTCGATATTTAACCAACTCTGTTTCACGCTTATCGATTATACCTTGATATTTTTTATGCAATGCTCCAGTATATGAAACTACTGAAAGAAGACTTTCCATAACTGTATTAAATTCAACTTCCTTAAGTAATTTATCATAACTAATTATTGTTTCTCGTTCTGTATCCAGATTCAAAATAATTGGTCCCTCATTCTCTATTGAAAATATATATAGCGAATTTTTACTATCATTATACTTCAAAATCGGACCTTTTCTTGTTACCCAACGCTCATCTTGTGATATAAAATTAAACATATTAGATTGTATCTTACGCATTACAGGTAAAAGTGTTGTTGCAGTTTCTCTGACTTTATTTTCTTGTTGTTCTAAAAGTCCTTCTACCGTTTTAATATACGTTTTTATAACTCGAAAATCTGTATCAATTTCTTTTAATAAATCTTCAACCACAGTATTTAATTTGTCCAAAATTATCATCTCCTTCTATCTCCATTATCCGACAAAAAGAGCGCGAATACCTTATCAATCGTTCGTCATATATCGACATAATAAAAGAGCAACCATGCATCAGTTGCCCTTTCGTCAAAAGAATATTTTCCTACACTTCTTTGAACCGACACTTAATATAGGTAGGCATGTATCAGTTCAAAGAAGAGCAGAAAGCCCTTCCGTTTAGACCGTTTGAATTAATGAGAATTTAAAATGTACTAGACATGAAAGGCAACAAGGTTCGCAACATCTTATCACCTTACTAGTATTAAAAAACGACTGTCGAGTAATGAACAACGAAGTTCGCTCATCATAAACCAACAGGAAATAAAAAGTTTCGGTAACCTTTCATATATAGGTGGCAATCGTACGACAAAAATAGTGTCTTTAAAATAAAAGTCTCATCCGACCATGCAGAAGAGACTTTCATTGATTTGTATTTTGATTTTTTCATCCGCTCTTTCTATAGTAGTTTGAACAGTACTTTTAGTGACTTTTAACCTTTTAGCAATTTCCTCCATAGAATAACAGTTTCCCTTTGACATCATATATATTTCTTTTTCTCGCTCTGTTAAAGTCGATAAAGCGTCTTCTAATTTAATACGATCCCAATGAGATATAACACTTTCTTTTGGTTTATCATCCCATTCATACAAAGTTTCTGTACTTCGAAAATATTTTTGCATTAAAAGTGGATCTACAGGTTTCTCATTTTGGTATGCTGCTCTACGTTCAATGGGCCTACGTAACTCTGGTTGTTTCGCTGTACGCATCCATTCAAGCGCATATTTTATATCACTAATCATTCTTTTAATTACTTTTTCATCTGCTTCTATAGCATTCTTCTTCGCCTTCTCTAATTGCTTTAATGTCTTTCTATATTGCTTCATTAATTCTTTCATGGTCTATTTCCTCCTTTAAACAAAAAGAGGACGCTGAATTATAAATAGGAGAATTGCATTCCTATATACAATCAACGCCCTCTAACGGACTATTAACTTCATTGTTTTATATTTATCCTTACAATATGGTATGTGAAATTTTTTATTTTAGGTTTCTTTTCTTTAGTTGCTTAATTAAATCGTATCCTTTGTTTATTCCTAGTCTTCTTGCAATTTCTGCATATGTTAAACCTTGTTGTTCTCTCATTGCTAGAGCAATTATACATAATTTATCCCAATCAGCTTTTGTTCGTCGTTTTGGAGCATCTGCTACGTATTTACCACCTATATTGCTTCCTAGCCTGTTAATTTGCATTCCTATCTCGCAACGTGTCAAACAGTGCTTAGCATTATCACGCTGTCTACAATTTGAACAATATTTATCCTGCAGGTCCAGAATTTTTATACGAATAGCTTTCTTATTCATTTTGCTTTTCCCCATTAACTACAAATTGACCATTCTAATTTATCAACATGCAGCAGGTAATCGACTAGGGCACGATTTGTTGGTTTTACTAAGTAAGCTCTTTCATCAAACACACTACGTGGAATAGATTTACGCCCACCTGCATTAGCTGCAGTAACATACTCCATAATTAACGAAAATGGTACAAAAAATATTGAATGCTCTGTACTAAATTCTATTAAGAAGAAACAAATTGCTCCCATCCTTTCCGCTTGCTCTAAATAATCAATTTGATGTGGCGCAATATTATCTAATGCAAAGCTAGTTTTCTTTATAGTTGCTTTTGCTTCGAATGCGATTGCCCTTCCTTTGTATACCCCGTCATAATCGACTGTAGACTTCTGTGCAAAATAACCTGCTGTCACTTTCCCTAATTTATTCTTTCTCGTAACAACTACTGGTGTAGCACGCTTATTAATAAGTGCAATCCCTTTCTGTTTATACATATCATTAGAAACGTTAATTATATTCTCAAATGCCGCACCGTGAGCACCTGCATAAGCCATAACTTTCACTCTCTCTTTCTTTTAAAAAGTTTCACTTTGAATTATGTTGCTGAAGAATTTCAATGGCATGCTTTAATTGCTCAACTTTTTTCTCAAATCGTTTATATCTAATAGAATTACAGCTAAGCTGACTTATTCTCTCTTCATACTCATGCTTTTCAATTGTTAGTGTTTCGATTGCGTATGATAAATCTCTCAAATCCTTCCCCTCCGTTCGAAGTACTTTCTGTTAAAAGGATTATTTTTTTAAAATTATCCTTGATATTTTTGGGATAGCTCAGCCATTGTCATATTTCCGTCTTTTCAGAAACTTAGAAACGTTTTAAAATATTGATAAAGATAACAATTTACATTGGAGGCAAAATCTGTGACTTTATACAATGCACTATTAAAAGATTCTCGTAAAAAAGTAAACTTAGAAACTTACACAACAAAGTACAAAGGTGAACCTATTATTTGCCCAATCTGTGGGGCTGATATACGTGTTGATGCGGAACAATCCCTTATTAAAAGCGCATATTTTATACATCCAAAAAAATCAATTTGTCCATCAATGAAGAAAACACGTGTTAATTACTCTGATTCTTTAGGCTCTCAAATTGACAATGAAAACGGAAAAGATATTATACAATTTGTAAAAAATCATACTTTTGATATTTATAGTAAATGTGCCGCTTTAGCAGATGGGTTAACAGTTTCTGAATTTAGGGATTTAATTAAAGTTGCTAATGAAAAAGATTTTTGGTACCAGAAAGGATTAACGCCATTGTATGTGCCCTATGTTCTTTTAACATTTAAGGATAAATTTATAGAATCTGAAGGAGGTAAAACACGAAATGATGATTTTTATTTTGTCTTAGAACCTTCAGTTCAAACAATAGATCAACTATGGGGTAGACCAACAAAAATAAAACAAAAGATTTGGAAAGTATATGCATCTGAAAAAAATGATTTACAGGAATACATAATTCAAGAAGGCTTAATCCCACCTGGCTGGTTTTCCAACACTCAATCTTATATTGATAAATTATTAAAAAGCTAACCAATATAAAACGTTATCTACTGATACAGGAGTTTATAACGTTTTGTGCTATAGTTCCTTCTATGTACTATTTCATATAATTAATAATAAGTTGTTAGCTCTAACTTATATGAATAACTATTTTTAGTAATATACATACTATTTTTGAGTCGACTTCCCACGGCTTCACGCTTTCAAATCGGAGCTCGCTCCTCCGTGTAGTTTAAAAACATGGCGGGTAACTTAGTCAATTACCTGCCGTTTTTACGTATAATCGTAAAAATCCTTGTCCATACTGCTTAGAGAAAACATCTTAAGCCGTTTGATGCAAACTCCAGCACAGGCTATTTGTACAGCCGTTCCGATAAAAGGAGCGGTCTTATTTATCTCCGCATTACTTTTTATATAAAATTCAAATTTGGTCTTACTTTGGTTTAGCACCGCACACTATTGCAGCGCGCGGTAGAAAATTTCTAACGATATATAATGCTTCATGCTTGTCTTTTGCATTAATATCTACATCTAACTTGCCAATCATCGGAGGAATTTCATAAGTAACCACAAATGGATACATATTAATAACCGCTCGCCTGACGAATAAAATTCTCTTTATTCTTTTCTTTATAAGCACGTACAATGTCTTTGTATGTAAAATCATATAAATAGCAAATTCGGAAGAAAACACCGAACATAATTCGTAATTCTGCTACTGGGAATATACGATACGCCACCCATTTCTTTTTTGCTTTTAATACTGTTGTACTCCACATTTCAAATAACCGGTTAACGCTGTATATATGTCTGCTGTGTATCTTCGCATAATTAAAACAGCCGATAAAATTATGATTACTTCTTGTAGAAGTATTAATGTCTAATACAATACTTAAAAGAAAATGTAATCCGTCTATTAATTCCTCTAAAAGTTTATCTGTATCTGGTTCTTTAAACCTCTTGCTCCAAAATTTGAATGACATAGTTTCATTCCATGCTTCATTTACTTCTACATGTAAAGAATAGAATTTCAATTCAATGCGATCCTCATCACGGTAATCAATCCTTTTATCTAATTCCTTTTGCATGGCAAATAATTCACGTAAATTAAATTTTGTTTCCAACTCTTTATCAGTAATTCTATGTAATTTCATCATTTCTTTTCTCCTCTCCTCTAATAATCTTTGAAGTTCTTGGGTAGACAACTCATATAATTGTCTACCATCCTTCATTTTGTAGATTTTAAACTTGCAAATTAGTTCTTCTATAATGATTTGTTGCTTATCCATTAATCCTCCGTTTTGTTATTTTTATCCTTGTAATACAATTTATTTACCGTCCGAAAAACAATCATAATCGATAATGTACCGAATATTAAAAATATAAACTTTATCATTTATCCCGCCATATCTTCCTTGAAAAATAATGGTTCTAAATTTTCTGCAGCTACTTCATACGTTTGATTAGAATTAATAATTCCTACTGTTACAATATTTCCGGTTTGATGCATAACTGTTAGTGCATACACATCATCAGATACCCAATCTCCTGTTTTAAATTGCCCTGGAATTCTTCCTTTACGTCTGAAGACTTCACGCCAACCTTCATCATCAATTTCTACTGCAGTAGCAAAACGACACTTTTCAATGTGATTGCATCCCCAATCCCCTTTAATAGATCCTTTACTTTGCCAATGCCCCCATAACTCTACCTTATTGTTAATCGTATCTTTAATTACTTTTTCAACTTGTGTAATTTGCGGGCCATCTTCCATTTCGCATACAATCCATTGACCAGGTGTTACTTTTTTATTGCCAATTTGTAAATTCATTTGCTCTCTCTCCTTAATCTAGTTCTTCGATTTCTTTTAACGATCTATTAGAAACTTCAATACCACGAATTCGAAAATTATAATCTTTACGGAAACGTTCACGAATTGTAAGTGCTGCTTCTTCTTTTGTTTCCGCTTCACAGAATTCCAATCTAAAACCATTACTTGTAACAATGTCCACCATATAGGTATCGATTTGTTCATAAACAACAGCATCTTCCATTGTTAATTGTTCAAGCATTCTCTTGCCCTTCTTTTACTAATGTAATAGTCATTTGTCTATCTAAAACACTTCCTATTACAGCATTCATCCAAAGGTTTGGGTTGATCTTCCTTTTTAAAAATTTAATTATGATAATCAATTCACCAGTAGATAGTGACACAAATTCTCCTAAACGCTCCTGGTTAAACTTGCCGCCACGCTTCTCTATGTTTAATGACACATTGTTATTTGTCACAAATCGCTCTGCGGTGATTAAATCGAATTCACGCACTTTTTTTATGCCAAATTGTTTTGTTAATTCTCTTAGCACATCATGAATTACATGTACACTTAAAACTTTTAATCTCTTCTCAGCTTGTCTGCTACACTTCTTACAAAGTGTTTTTTCGCATCCTTCAATGTACATGATTCTTTCATCAGAAGGTGGTATACTATCACCGCAAATATCACACCAATTTCCTACATCAAAGATATCTAGCATGTAAACATCTCCTATGATTTATATTTTTGTAATACAGCTTGTAATCTCTTACGCTCTTCATCTATCAAATTAGCACTTTTTTGCTTTTGTTCAGTTTCCGTTTCAGATTGCTGTTGCCTTAACCAATCTGGTACCACTTCTTTTCTAGTTCCGTAATTTGTACCAGATCGCTTTTTATTCTTACTAAGTTCAAACTGTGCATCCAATACAGCAATATCATTCAGTGTTTTTACTTTTCTCTTTTTCCAGTTATCCAAAATGCCACGAACATATCTCCACTTTGGCACATTTTCATCAATAGCCTTGTTAGCTGCATGTATGATCAGTTCACTGCCTAATGTGTCACAAAACCCACCTAATTCCGTAATTGCAATTTCACTTAATGCAATGCCATTTTTCAGCAAGAAGTTGTAACTTATTTTAAATTCTTCATCAATCAATTTTTGTGATGAATTATTATTATCATGATGATGATTAGTATTTTGTATATCAGTATTTAGTTCTTCAGTACTTTGTATATTAGTATTTAGTAGCAGTGGATTTTCCACCGGAGGAATTTCCACTGGTGGTTTTTCCATCTGTGGATTCTCCATTGGTGGTTTTTCCGCCAATGGCTCATTCTGTGGAATTTCATGTATTACAGTTTCCCATCTTACAATTCTGTTTTGTTCATCCCTTATTGGGAACCGTTTTAGGTATCCATACTCTTTTAGTTCTTTCATCCCAGCTTTCAAACTATCAATACCATCTTTAGCATGACTTGATAGTTCTTCTCTATAAAATACCCAATCATCTGGAAGAGTAAGAATATATGCCAAAATACCTTTTGCCTTCCATGAAAGTCTTTCATCTTTTAAACCGGTATTATTTATGACAGAATAATTATTATCCTTTTTAACTCGAAAAATCCCCATAATACCTACCTCTCAAGTTCTCAAATCCACGAACCAATGTTATACTTATCGAGAAATATTTTTGTTTTAGGACCCGTTGCAGCGGGTTCTTTTTTATGCATTCTTTCTAATCCTCTCTACAACTTCTTTTCTGCCACCCACTTCTTCTAAACGATTGGCTACATCCAAAACATTTTTTCTTTCTTTAGAACAATCGCTTTTTATCTTTTTAAAGTACATAGCTGACAATTCTTTTGATATTTCTAAATCTCTTCTTATTTGTTTTTGATACAAATCATGAAGCTCAAAGTAAGCACTTTTATCGCCATTTCTATTTGCTTGCTCCATTTGCTTATATAACAATTGTTGGTTTTGCACACATTCTCTACGCTCGCTTTCTAATTTCATTGCTGCTTTTAAATGTTTCGGCAGAACCCTTTGTTCTATCCCCATTCTTTTCTCCCTCTCTTTCTAGACGATCACTCTCATCAAACTTTTGTTCAATGAAAGTTCCGCCTTTATACAATCCGTACATAAGTACAGCAAACCCTAAACCGAAGATACAAACATTCGTTGTACTTTCTACTGTCGTGATATCCATTAGGCTAAAATAAACACCTTTTTAGATTCGATTTCTTTTGCTAATGCTTTTGTTAAGTAATCTTTAATGTTGTTCATTGCTTCCAACTTCCAAGCGCCGCCATCAGCTTCAAATAAGCCGCTACGTGCCCCATCTCGCATTCTGAAAACGAATTTACTTTCTGGTTGTTTTACTTCAACAAATGTTCTATATGGCATTAATTCCACTGGATTGGGTACTTTTACAAGCGCTCTGTTTGCAACCCCGTTTTTTGCTGTTACACCTTGCGATACACCATCGTCACTGATTTCTTTTACCGCTTCTTCGACTACAGTACCTACAACTTTTAAAATAATGTCGCGATCTTTATTTGGAACAAATCCTGATTGTAAAGCAATATTAAATTCTTCTCTGTCATAGAAATTGCCAAAACTAAAACGTGGAATAGATGCCTCCGCTCTAACAAATGTACTTCTGTTTTGATCTCCATTAACTTCTGTAAAACAACTTACAGTTTTAGGATTTTCAATATGAATCATTAAAGGTTGGACCGTATCAAACTCTGATTTCACATAATCTACTAAACCCGATAGGCTACGCACTACAATTTCTGCAGGTGTTGGTTCTTTTACAAGGTATAAAGGCTGCGTTGAGAATGTTTGCGAACCAATTTCATGCGTTTCTACTGTCCCAATTTCTAATACTTTTTCAATTGCATCTTTTGTCATTGTCATTTTTCATATCCTCTTTTCTTTAGTTTGTTTTTCTTTGTAAATCCACAACAACCATTTGTTTCTCCGGTTCCTCTTGTACTGGTTCTACTGGCTCTATTGTTTCAACTTCTTCTACTGCTTTACCAGTATCTGTTTTAACCTCACCCTCTAAATCCATATAGAACTGCCCTTTAACTCCTGATGCTAACTCATGTCCTACTAAATTACCGTTCTGGTCCATATCTAATAGAATCTTAGACTCTACCGCTTCTGTTGGTGCTAATTTTGAAGTTGCTTGCACCTGACAATTCCATACTTCACGCTTTTGATCACCTGCAAATGAAAGTGTTAAAACAATTTTTCTCGCCTTTTTAGGATCAGTATTTAAATCATGCATATTTTCCATTACACGTTCGAATTCTTGATGGAATCTTTCAGCAAGCGCTCCATCAGCAAATGTATTTAAATCAATCATGTTTGTTTCCTCCTAAACCTTTCTAGTTACTAAAATTCAACATCCACTTGAATTTCAATATTCATAGGAATTTCTTGTGTTACGCGAATTGCATTTGGACTTATTCCTTTTTTAATCATCTTTTTAACTTGTTCTTTCGCATCATCTTTTGACTTGAATTCACTGATAGTTGGTAAACCTACTAAATTGCTAGTAATAACTAAAATCTTTTGTTGCATGTTGCTTCCTCCTACTGGACTTCTGCCATGTTTATTTGTGCATTTGTAGCTGTAATTTCCTCATCTAAAACCGTTGGAATTGAATATTCTTCATTAATGATTTGAATAGCTCTATCTAAATGGTGACGTTTAATAGCTTTATAACTATTCACACCAAATTCACGATGTAATTGACTATAAATATCGCTATACAGTTTTCTTCTAAGACTGATATCTTGATAAGCGTTACAATTTTTCCCACCTAATAATAGAACTCCCAACCTTCTTACAGCTTTTGCTATCTCATCACATTCAATGGCAAATAACGGCGCATTATCTCTTAAATCTTTTACATCTTCTCTAATATCTTGCATTTCCTGTTTCTGTTCTTCTAAAGCTTCGAATGTAAGTCTCAAAATACCAATTGGATCTGTAGGAAGCTGTTGTTGCTGTCTCATATTGAAATAACCATCTACAAATTGATCGTATAATTCCCATGCTGTATCGTCTTCAAGGATTTTTAATAGTTTTGCGTATCCACGTTCGGAAAGGATGTAAATATTTTTTGCGTTTCCAATTTGAGACTGCATAAGAATTCCTTGTATTTTCAAACTTTCTAAAACGTATCCGTTAAACGGAGGTGTTTTTAAATCAATAATGTCGATACCATCTTGAAATCTTTTTCGATTATCATTAATTCGCTCGTTAATTTTCCAAGTTTCTCGGTTATGAATCTCAGCAATTTCCTTAACTAGCATTGCTTTTTTTCCTTCACCAAATCCGCCCTCGATTCCAGTGAATTCATAACCAGCAACGTTTTGTTTTCCTAAAATATGTAGTTCGTTTACTACAGTTAATTGATCTGTCATTCTCACGCCTCCTTACCTTCTTCTAATGTTTTTTCGATAAATAACGACTTCATTTTTCGACATTTGAAAGCCAAAAAAATAAGGCCCTTATTTATCCTTCAATAGCTTGGCTGTTCCTGTATCCACATAAGTAAAAAATTTTCTGCTTCTACAGCCGGAAAATACCACTTTCCACCAATTTTGTACTTTGCAAAACGTTCATCATAGAAGAATTTCTCCTTTATGGTGTTTTCACTCATACTCGTTTGTTTACACAACTCTTTCATATCCCATAAAGTTTTTCTTCGTTCGATTTGATCTAATCGTTTTTTTAATTCTTCTAAAAAACGCTGTTCAATTATTCCGTTATCTAGTTGGATATTAAGCATGATGTCACCCTCTTTCTTAAATTTACACTCTAAAAAAGTAAGGATTACTCCTCGTGTTTCTCAATCGATATACCTTTAAACGGTAGTGTCCATTAAAAAAAAATCATCATCGTACTTACCATCATTTATAATGGGTAATCGAATGTAATCAGACGGAATTTTGTATAAAATAGAAGCTTTTTGTAAAACATGACCAGGAATAGCAGTAACGCCTTGTTCATAATTTCGAAGGGTTTTTTCTGATACTTCAAGCATATTTGCTGCTATTTCTTGTTTTAATCCAGCGTTTACTCTAGCAGCTTTTAACGTTATCTGAAACATCGCTTTATCTCCTTTCGTTAATTTCTACACCTAATATACTACCTTTAAACGGTATAGTCAATACATAAAAGTACAAAAAATACTTTTAAACGGTATTTTAAACCTTTACACAACTACCGAAAAACGGTAAAATGATAATAGAAAGTGAGGTGAAATCCAAATGGATGCACAGAAAATGAAAGAAATTTTTGCGAGTAACTTAAAAAAATATTTAGATCGTAATGGAATCAATCAAACTTATCTAGCTAATGACATAAATGTACCTGAAACAACTGTATCAAACTGGATTAAAGCTAATACTTATCCAAGACCAGATAAACTACAAATGCTAGCTGATTATTTTAGGATTAATCGATCTGACTTAACTGAAGAGAAGCCTTCTAATCTATACGATGCTTCGATTCATCCAGTAAAGATACCGATATTAGGAAAAATAGCATGTGGCTTACCTATATGTGCCGAAGAAAATTTTGAAGGATTCCGTTATGAAATGTCCGATATTTTACCACAAGGGGAATTATATTATTTGGAAGCCAAAGGTAATTCAATGGAACCAACTATTCCTAATGGATCTTTTGTGTTAATTCGAAAACAAACCGATGTGGAAAATGGAGAAATAGCAGCTGTTCTGATTAACGGTGATACTGAAGCAACTTTAAAAAGGGTTAAAAAGCAAGGTGACGTTGTAATCTTAATGCCTGACAATTCTTCATATGAACCGATAGTTCTTACATCAAATGTACCAGCCCGAATAATTGGGAAAGCAATTCGCTTTACAAGAGATCTATAAATTTCTAGCGCTAGTAATTTAACATCGAAGAGTAGACGACGGTCTACTCTTTTTAAACAAAAGAAGAAAGGAGTTTTTAGTATGGCAACCTTCCATAAGTATAAAAAGAAAGGATCCAATAAAGACTTTTGGGAATACCGCATCTATTATCAGGATCCAATCACACGAAGAACTAGAGAAAAGTCAAAAAAGGGATTTACAAATAAAGCCGAAGCAAAATTAGCAGCCGAAGCAGTAGAAAAGCAACTACGTGAAGGCTATCATCCAACTGATGAATCTTTGAAGTCATATCTTGAAACATGGTTAAATGAATATAAAAAAGGAACTGTGGCAAAGAATACATTTTCACTACACCAAAATAGTGTTAAAAACCACATCATTCCTTATTTTAAAAACATCCTTTTAAAAGATGTTAAACCTGTTCTATACCAAAAATTTATTAATTATTTAACTGAAAAAGGATACAGTAGACGGACTGTTGAAATTGTTCATGGAACTATGTATAACGCTATGGAGAAGGCAATAATTTTAGAAAAAGTTACAAAGAATCCTTGTATTGGAGTAGAAATAAAAATTAAAAAAAGGGATCCAGAAATACAGTTTATAGAATCAGAACGCATTTCTGATTTTTTACGAGAAGCCTATAAATATGATTATATTTACTGGATATTCTATAAAACATTAATTGAGACTGGAATGCGTAAAGGAGAAGCTGCTGCATTACAATGGACTGATGTGAACTTAAAAGAAAAAACTATCAATATTAATAAGTCGTTAGATTTCCGTGAAGCAACTAAGAATCCAAATATGATGTTTGGGGCCACAAAAAATTATAATTCAAAACGAATTATTACAATTAGTCAAGGTCTTGCAAATGACTTACATTTTCATCAAAAATACCAAAACCAAAATAAGCTAGCTTTAAATGACAATTATCACTTTGATCTAAATTTAGTTCTCTGCAGAAATGATGGTAACTATATGCCAAAGTCGAGCCTTTTTAATTCATTCTCTAGAATTTTAAAGAAAGCAAATCTGCCACCTTTGCCAATTCATTCATTAAGACATACACACGCAGTACTTCAACTTGAAGCTGGTGTCAGCATGAAATATTTACAAGAACGTCTTGGACATGGTAGTATGCAAATTACATCTGATGTTTATTCACACATCAGTAAAAAATTAGATAAAGAAGCAATGGATAAATTCGAGGAGCACATGAGAAATGTCCTTGAATAATTTTTTAAAATAAACCCGGGCAGTTATCGGGCAGTTGATAAAATAAACAACCGTCCAATAAGATTGCCCGAAAGAAAAAAGACCCCGATACCAGTAGTATCAAGGCATCGAACTCTTAGTAAAGAGACATATATTGATCGCGTTCCCATTGGTGAACTTGCGTTCTGAACATATCCCACTCAATTTCTTTAGCTTCGATGAAATGCTCAAGTAAATGCTCACCTAATGCACCGCATATAATTTCGTTAGATTGTAATGTAACTAATGCTTGCGCTAATGTTGCTGGTAAATCAACGATACCTGCTTCTTCACGCTCTTCTTTTGTCATAACATAGATGTTACGATCTACTGCAGCTGGCGGAGTTAATTTATTTTTAATTCCGTCAAGACCTGCAGCTAATAATGTTGCCATTACTAAATATGGGTTTGCAGCTGGGTCAACACTACGTACTTCTACACGTGTACTTACACCACGAGATGCTGGAATACGTACTAATGGACTACGGTTTTGTGCAGACCATGCTACGTAACATGGTGCCTCATAACCAGGTACTAAACGTTTGTAAGAGTTTACAGTTGGGTTTGCTACCGCTGTAAATGCTGGTGCGTGTTTTAAAATACCTGCGATGAAATGACGCGCATCATCACTTAACTGTAAATCACCGTTTTGATCATAGAATACGTTTTCTCCATTTTTGAATAGTGATAAGTTACAGTGCATACCTGAACCGTTCACTCCAAATAATGGTTTTGGCATAAATGTTGCGTGTAAACCGTGTTTACGAGCGATTGTTTTTACAACAAGTTTGAATGTTTGAATGTCATCACATGAACGAATTGCGTTTGCATATTTAAAGTCAATTTCGTGTTGACCTGGTGCAACCTCATGGTGAGACGCTTCAATTTCAAAGCCCATTTCTTCAAGTTCAAGAACGATATCACGACGACAGTTTTCTCCTAGATCCATTGGCGCAAGGTCGAAGTATCCGCCGTTATCATTTAGCTCTAATGTTGGATTTCCTTTTTCATCAACTTTGAATAGGAAGAACTCTGGTTCTGGTCCAAGGTTGAATTCAGTAAATCCTAGTGCTTCCATTTCTTTCAACATACGTTTTAAGTTGTTACGTGGATCACCTTCAAATGGAGTACCATCAGCGTTGTAGATATCGCAAATCAGGCGAGCTACTTTACCTTTTTCAGCAGTCCAAGGGAATATTACCCAAGTGTCTAAATCCGGATATAAGTACATATCAGACTCTTCAATACGTACGAATCCCTCAATAGAAGATCCATCAAACATCATTTTGTTATCTAGTGCTTTCGTTAACTGACTAACTGGAATCTCTACGTTTTTAATACTTCCTAAAAGATCCGTAAATTGTAAACGGATATACTTTACATTCTCTTCTTTCGCTAAACGGAAAATATCTTCTCTAGTGTACTTAACCATTATAAATTCCTCCTTAGTCCCTCTAAACACCTTCAGAATCAGTAATCTTTAGTGAAAAAACCTTGAAATATCACCTTGTCGTAATGATGTTCGATTAAATCTGCCTGTATGCTGCAGTTCATCACGAAGAATTTTACGAAGCTCGGCCTTTGAAATTTCTTTCGTTTCCTCTTTTACTTTCACTGCTTCTGTTTGATTTTCTTTCATTTGTAAAACTTGTTTAATACCAGCCATATTTAAGCCTTGATCTAACAAATCTTTAATTTCTAACAACTTATCTACATCGTTAAATGAAAACAATCTACGATTTCCCTTTGTACGAGTTGGGAAAATTAAATTGTGCTCTTCATAGTAGCGAATTTGACGAGCAGATAATTGTGTTAAATCCATTACAATACCAATAGGAAACAGCGGGGCAGAACGTCTATCTTCTTTCATTGTTTCAGTTCCTCCTTCGCCTTAACTGCTTCTCATTCTATACCATGTTATGTTTAGTGTCAATAGATGTTAGCTTTTCTTACATCGTTTTTTATAAATTTTTTATTCTTTTTTAGAAATGTCACAAATACCTGCTTCTATGCAAAAAAGCTGTCGAGATCGACAGCTTTTTCCTTACGAAATTGTTAATAGATTTTTTTCAATCAACGCATCAATTGCAGAGCAAATCGCAATCTTCACGTGAGAATAAGTTAATCCACCTTGTACATAAGCAACATAAGGCGCACGAATCGGACCGTCTGCTGATAATTCAATGCTTGCACCTTGAATAAACGTACCTGCAGCCATAATAACATCATCTTCATAACCTGGCATATAGTTCGGGTACGGTGTAAAGTGTGAATTGATTGGAGATGCGTATTGAATCGCCTGACAAAATGCAACCATACGCTCTTTATCATCAAATTGAACAGACTGAATCAAATCCGTTCTTACAGCATTCCAAGTTGGTGATGTATTCATTCCTAGCTTTTCTAAAAATGCCGCTGTAAAAATCGCTCCTTTTAGCGCTTGTCCTGCTACATGAGGCGCTAAGAAGAAACCTTGATACATTTCCTGCAAACTATATAAAGAAGCACCTGCTTCCGCTCCAATCCCCGGAGACGTTAAACGATACGCACAAGCTTCTACATATTGCTCTTTCCCAACAATGTAACCACCTGTTTTTACAATTCCGCCACCTGGGTTTTTAATAAGAGATCCCGCCATTAAGTCCGCACCAACATGACATGGCTCTAACTCCTCCACGAACTCTCCATAACAGTTGTCTACAAACACAATAACATCTGGCTTGATTTTCTTTACAAATGAAATCATCTCTTTAATTTCCGCAACAGTAAATGAAGGACGATTCGCATAGCCTTTTGAACGCTGAATTCCAATCATTTTTGTCTTATCATGGATGGCAGCTTGTACAGCTTTAAAATCAACACGTCCTTCATCTGTTAACGGAACCGCATTGTAACCAATATTATATTCTTTGAAAGAACCAACACCCTTACCACGTACGCCAACAATTTCTTCTAACGTATCATATGGTTTCCCTGTTATATATAATAACTCGTCATTCGGACGCAATATACCAAATAAAGCTGTTGAAATTGCATGTGTACCTGAAATAATTTGCGGACGAACAAGACCTGCCTCCGCTCCAAATACATCAGCATACACTTTTTCTAACGTGTCACGGCCGATGTCATCATAACCATACCCCGTTGTTGGGATAAAGTGCGAATCACTAATTTTATGTTTACGAAAACTTTCTAATACGCGAAATTGATTACTCTCAATCACTTCATCTACACGTTTATGTATATCTACAATTTGACTTTCCACTTCTTTTACAATCGGAGCGATTCTTGCTCCATTTTCCAAACGATCAAACATTGTTATTCTCTTCTCCTTTTTCCACTAAAAATCTCTTTAATTGTCCATTCAGCGGGGAATGAGCAAATATATACCCTGTACACTCATACACAAATTCATCTTCTTTGAATTCCATCCCGGTTAATACCGTTTCTGTTTTTACAAGCGTTAATAATCTACCTTCACTTGGAGGAATCATAGCCTTATACGGTTCCATCGTTTCCATCATCTTCGTTTCTACTGATCCTTTTAACCTTAATAAATCTACTTCCTCGAAAGCACTGGTCATAAGAAAATCACTTTTTGGAAACGGAATAAAATTCTGATGTAATTTATCCTTTTTGTTGTAAACTGTAATAATTGGAATATGATCAATTTCAAGATCTTGTAATAATTGTTTTACCGTCTGCTCATGCCCTGCATAGTTTGGATCTGCCGAATCAACAACATGTAAAATCACATCCGCTTCTCCGGCTTCTTCCAATGTAGAGCGAAACGCCGCAACCAATGACGTAGGTAAATCTTGAATAAACCCTACCGTATCAGTTAATAGTACGGTGTAACCACAAGGCAATTGCATTTTTCTCGTTGTTGGATCTAGCGTTGCAAACAGTAAATTTTCTTCAAACGTATCAGCTTCTGTTAACCTGTTAAACAGCGTCGATTTTCCAGCATTTGTATAACCTATTAATGCCACTTGAAATACTTGATTATTTTTTCGGCGCTCACGATATCTTTTCCGGTGTTCCACAACAACCGCGAGTTGTTTCTTAATTTCATCAATACGCGAACGAATATGACGACGATCTGTTTCTAGCTTCGTTTCACCTGGGCCTCGCGTACCAATTCCACCCCCGAGACGCGATAAGGCTACTCCTTGTCCCATAAGGCGTGGCATCATATATTGCAACTGAGCGAGCTCCACTTGAAGCTTCCCTTCTCTTGATTTCGCACGCTGAGCAAAAATATCCAATATCAGTTGCGTTCGATCAATTACTCTTGCATCTAATACAGAAGATAAATTACGAATTTGACTTGATGTTAACTCATTATTAAATATAATAACAGCCGGTTCTAATTCTTCAGTCAGTGCAGCAAGTTCCTCTAATTTCCCTTTTCCTATATAAGTAGCAGGATGAAATTTCGGACGTTTTTGCGTTGTAGATACCAAAACTTCTGCACGCGCCGTCTTTGCGAGTGACGTAAGCTCTGTCATAGAATGCATAAACCGCTCATCATCATCTTGCGGCAATTGACAGCCAACTAATATGACTTTTTCTTTTTCTTCCATCAAATATGCTCACTCATCCTTTTCGAAAATTAAACCTTCTAATATAATAGCAGAGGAAGCACATTTCATCTAGTTAGCGGGGGAGAAAATTCATGGCATGGGAGATTTTTAGCATCATCGGTACAATCGCCTTCGCACTAAGCGGAGCGATTGTCGCAATGGAAGAAGATTACGATATTTTTGGAGTATATATTTTAGGAATGGCAACTGCATTTGGAGGAGGTGCTCTTCGTAATTTATTAATCGGTTATCCAATCAACGCTTTTTGGCAACAAGACATGTTATTTCAAATTGCACTCTTATCAATGACAATTATCTTTCTATTTCCAAATAAATTAATCACACATTGGAAACGATGGGAGAACATTACGGATGCCATTGGCTTATCGGCATTCGCTGTACAAGGAGCACTTTACGCACAAAAGCTCAACTTACCTATTAGCGCTACAATTGTCGCAGCTGTTTTAACAGGAATTGGCGGCGGAATCATTCGTGATTTATTAGCACGCCGCCAACCTCTCGTCCTTCGTGCAGAAGTATATGCATTTTGGACGATTCTAGCAGGATTTTTAATCGGCGCCAAGATTATTGTCAGTGACTGGGCTCTATACACCTTATTTATTTTGATTGTTTGCCTACGCATGATTTCCATTCATTACAAATGGCATTTACCGCACAGACGCTTAGAAAATAAAGAGCGTTCCTTACATAAATAGTAATTCCACCTCTTTACATGACGTAAAGAGGTTTTTCTTTTCCAACGTTTTTTTCTGTTCAGAGTGTCCATACTAAACTTTAAAGTGAGGTGAATATAATGACAAACCACGTAAACAAAGGGGCCCAAAAAAGTTCTGTCAATCAATTTGGCCATGATCCTAATTCTGCACACGAAAAAAGCGAGAAAATGGAGCGATATCATAAAGCATATCAACAAAAAGCAAAAGAACAATAGAGGTGATATTAGATGGCAAAAGGAAATAACAACCGTAATCGCGGACAAAGTAGTAGTGTAAATCCACAAGGACTTGCTTCAGACGTAGCCGATCAAAGTCCAAAAACCAAATTAGAACAACGAGCAAAAACAAAAAACACGAAATAGAATGCAAAACCTTATATCGCATTTCCTTCTATATAAAACAAACGCACAGTTTATGAACTGTGCGTATCTTCTTCAAGCGTTAAATCACTACTAGATATCCCAATCAAATCATACTTATCATACACATCCTCTTGCAATAAACGCATGGCCTGTGTACGAATGGATTTCTCGACAATATTCCGTACATAGCGCCCATTACTAAATGATGTAATTTGGGATGAATATTTTACCGCATGTAAATGATCACGAAATTTCCACTCCGCCTCTTTTGATAATTGATATTCTCGTTCATCATACATTCTTTTTCCAATCTCCAATAACTGATTCACCGTATAATCCGCAAACTCAATAATAAACGGAAAACGCGATTGTAAGCCTGGATTTAATGAAAGAAAATGATTCATCTCACTTGAATATCCAGCTAAAATTAAAACAAATCCATGTTGCTTATCTTCCATGTGCTTTACAAGTGTATCAATCGCTTCTTTCCCAAAGTCCTTTTCACCGCCACGCGCTAATGAATACGCCTCATCAATAAACAATATACCTCCCATAGCTTTCTTTATCAGATCCCGCGTCTTTTGTGCTGTATGCCCAATATATTCTCCCACAAGATCTGCACGTTCCGCTTCGACTAAATGCCCTTTCGATAAAATATTCATCTCAAATAATAATTTCCCAATCATCCTTGCAACAGTCGTTTTTCCTGTTCCCGGATTGCCTTTAAACAACATATGAAGCACTTGCTTCTCCGATTTCAAACCGACTTCTTGTCGTTTTTTATTCACATAAATCCAAGCATAGATTTCTTTTATTATTTTTTTTATATCATCCATTCCAACCAGTTTCCCCATCTCTTCTTCAATCCTCTGCAACATCTCATGTTTCGTAGCTGTTTCATTTGAAATAACCGCTTTATTTTCTGAAGCAGGTACTGAAATTTTTTTTCGGTGATTTAGCACAATATTAATTTGATTATTATTTTTCTTTCGCATTGACTGTTCCATACAATCACCTCTTTTTATCGACTAATCAAAATATTATTATTAATATTTCCATTCCCCTTATAAATGACTATTTTCAGAAAAGTTTGCTATAATATAAGAAATAATTAGGGTGGTGGGACTATGGAAACAACGGAGCTTCACGATACAGTACAAGCCTTTTCTACTTTTTTATTAAATAAAGGTAGGAAACCTTCAACCATTAAAAGATACGTTTATGACATTGAAGATTTCGGGCATTGGTTAGAAAAAAATAAAAAACTGCCCTCTAGTAATATATGGGCAACACTTTGTACAAAAGACTATGAAGATTATTTTTTCGACTTAAAAAAGAAACGACATTACTCTGAAAAAACAATGCACCGTGTATTTATCGTTTTAAATAGATTGTATCAATTTTTAAACCTACCAAATCCATTGAAGGATATGGAACTTGTCATCCAACCCGATCGAGCACTACGAAATGAAGATTTTATTTCACCAGAAGAAGAAAAACGCTTAAAACATATCCTTACTTCATTAGAAGGATTATCAGAGAAACAACGCCCTGTTCGTCCATTATTAATGGATCGTAACATCTCTATTGTGAACCTACTCATTGACTATGGTTTGTCCTTACAAGAGCTCGTATCATTAAATATGCATCATGTTCATTTTGAAGCAAATACACTTTCTATCCCATCAGTTTCCGGAATTCAAAGAACCATCATTTTGACCGAGGAAGATAAAAAGCAATTATATACTTATTACAAAAATATCCCTGAACCCGTTCGCCCAAAATATCATAGTGATGATCCACTTTTTGTTGCATTCGATTTTAACCGCGGCACCTATCGCTGGGTGTACGAAAACGACGCTCCAAAAGCACTAACAGAAATTGCAATCCAAAAAATGATTCGCCTTGAAGTAGCAAGAGCGAACTTACGTAAAGGTATTTCTGGCCAGCATTTCCGAAACACCTTTATTTTGCGACTGATTGAGCAACACACTCCAGAACAAGAAATCATTAACCGCATCGGTTTCAAATCAAAGATTTCATTAAAAAGATATTATCATTATGCAAAACAAAAAGAAAACGCCTCAAAATAGGCGTTTTCTTTTTGTTTATAAAAATGACTAGTCTCACCATTCACATTTATCTATAATTTGCATTTACTATGATGAATCGTGTTCACACTTCAATTAGAAAGGAGAAAAAGAATGCCTCACTTTGAAGATCATCAAAACAACATTCCAGAACCCTACTTCCAAAGTGGTTCTGGACGTATCCCAACTACTACATCTATCCCTATTTCGAAATCTCAAATAAAAATTTTTCGTACAATTATAGCTAATTTAACAGAAATTATCCCAAGAGTCTTTCAAGATCCGTCTCCAAGTAATATCGAAGATTTTATAAATACATTAATTACATTCAAAAAGCTTATCCGTTCTTTAGATACTACATCCTTACTTAAAGCAATGGGACTTTCCATTATTAATAATTTAATAACCATATTAGAAAGCCCATCATTTGTTGCAAGTGCTGTATTTATTGAATTCCAAAATTTAATCAACTTTTTATTATATATTACAAAACTCTTCCGATTAAATACTAGCACTTTCAAAAATATTGTTGAACAGATAGAAGAACTACAACTTATCTTCATTCAATTTGCACCGTGTGAAACAAAAGGGCCTACTGGTGCTACTGGACCTCGTGGTGCCACCGGTGCTACTGGACCTCGTGGTGCTACTGGCGCTACTGGTGCTACTGGACCTCGTGGTGCTACTGGCGCTACTGGCGCTACCGGACCTCGTGGTGCCACTGGCGCTACCGGTGCTACTGGACCTCGTGGTGCTACTGGTGCTACTGGTGCTGCCGGTGCCACTGGCGCTACCGGCGCTACTGGTGCTACTGGTGCCACTGGTGCTGCCGGTGCCACTGGTGCCACTGGTGCTGCCGGTGCTACTGGTGCCACTGGCGCTACCGGTGCTACTGGTGCTACTGGTGCCACTGGTGCTGCCGGTGCTACTGGTGCCACTGGCGCTACCGGCGCTACTGGTGCTACTGGTGCTGCCGGTGCCACTGGTGCCACTGGTGCTGCCGGTGCTACTGGTGCCACTGGCGCTACCGGCGCTACTGGTGCTACTGGTGCCACTGGTGCTGCCGGTGCTACTGGTGCTGCCGGTGCTACTGGTGCTACTGGTGCCACTGGCGCTACCGGCGCTACTGGTGCCACTGGTGCTGACGGGGCTACTGGTGCTACCGGTGCCACTGGTGCTGCCGGTGCTACTG
>NZ_NVPR01000003.1 GCF_002551815.1 Bacillus sp. AFS098217 | reverse complement strand
GGTTACTTTTTATTCTGTATAGCAGGGATGTAGATGTCGAAAAATTAAAATGGATTTATATAAATATTATTTAGTTTTTGGAATCCCAGCTTTTCTTACAGGATGAGAAGTTAGCTTTTTCATAGCATATAAGACCACAATCAGAAAAACAATTGCTTCTACAAAGAAAATCCAAAAGTAATTTTGATGAAAGAGTAGAAAACTACCTACGATTGGTCCTGTACCCATTCCGATATAACGGATAAAGTTGTAGATACCAATGGCAGTTGCTCGTTCTTCTATAAATTCCTCTGTTAATAAAGTTGTATGAGTTGGCATGGATAATCCCATACTGAAACCGTATACGGATGTAATAATAATCAAGATCGGGATGCTTATATGATAGGTGAAAGAGAATAAAATTACGCATATGATATTCAAAAAGCTAGTGATAAGTAAAGCTTGTTTTGTTGTGAGTAATGTTTGCAAAAATTTGTACAAAGTTGTTTAATAAACAATTCGTTGAGAAGATGAAAATGTTAGATAATCAAAAGGAAATATTTTTCCGTTTGACGGACAAAGGAAATGAGATGTATAGAGCGCATGAAAAATTACATCAACAAGCTGAAGAGGAGTGGTTGTTACTTTTAGATAAGTACACAGAAGAGGAATTGGTATTTATTCAAAGGTTTGTAAAGGATGTAGGATTGCATTTAGATAAGTAGAAGAATAATTTTTCGTTCACACCAAGCCTTCTGAATATGGTTTCTGAAAAAACTCATATATAATAGAAAGAGATACTTCACATGGTGAATAATTAAAGAGTCAATATATAGAGAAAGAGGAGAGAAGAACATGCTTGAAAATACGGGTTTAGTATTAGAAGGCGGCGGTATGCGCGGTGTATATACTGGTGGAATACTAGAGTATTTTATGGAACAAGATTTATATTTTCCATATGTTATTGGTGTTTCAGCCGGTGCTTGTCATGCGGCGTCGTATCTTTCCAGACAAAGAAATAGAAATAAAACAGTAAATATTGATTATGCGTCACATCCGAAGTATTTATCGTATAAAAATCTATGGAAAAAGCGTCAGCTATTTGATATGGATTTCATTTTTCGTGAAATTCCAGAAAAGCATGTACCGTTTGATTTTGATACATATTTTAATAGTCCAGAGCGCTTCCTTGTAGGGACGACAGATTGCGAAACGGGACAGCCTGTTTATTTTGAAAAAGAAGGCACAAATGAAGATGCATTGAATTTATTACAAGCCTCTAGTTCCTTGCCATTTATCGCACCGATTGTAAACTATCGTGGTAAGGAATTGTTAGATGGCGGAATTTCCGATCCAATTCCAGTTCGTAAAGCACAGGAGGATGGATATAAGAAATCAGTCGTTATTTTAACGAGAAATCATGGGTACGCTAAGAAAAAATCAAAGTTTGGCTGGATTGCAGGGAAGGCGTATAAAAAATATCCAAACCTTGTGAATACGATGCTTACTCGTTATGAAATATATAATGAAACACTTCATTACATTGAAAAAGAAGAGCTAGCAGGTAATTTATTTGTTATTAGGCCAGAAGTACCACTGCAAGTAGATCGTATGGAAAAAGATACAGAAAAACTACAAAACTTATATGAGCAAGGATATAAAGATGCAAAGAGACAATTTGCAGATTTACAGGCATTTTTGCAAAGTTAAACTGAATAGGGGTTTTTTATCTATAGTGAATATGTCATATGGTATAATATGGATAAAAGTATGTAAAGGAATGATACATATGGAAAATGTATATAAAGGACTTAGACATACTGGATGTACGGCAATGATTATTTTTGGCGGGGTATTTCTACTTCGCTGGTTGATTCATGATGAAATGTTATTAGATCAACTCATTGGGTTTTGTATCGGAATGATGATGTTCATTTCTTCCTTTTTAATTCAAAAATATAGTAAAGAATTGCGAATGAATGAGAAATATTAGAAAAAGCCTTGGTTCACAAGTTCTGTGAACCAAGGCTTTTTTATTAATGCGGTAAGAAAACCAACTGATAAGCAAACAAAATTCCAAATACATACACAAGTGGATGAACAGTACGGAATTGTCCTTTTGCTACTTTCATAAGTGGATACGAAATGAATCCAAGTGCAATACCTGTTGAGATACTTGATGTAAGTGGCATGCTTAAGATTACTAAGAATGCTGGGAATGCTTCATCGAATGTATCCCAATCAATGTTACGTACAGCTCCCATCATGAGGCTGCCGACAATAATTAATGAGGGAGATGTAATTGCTGCAACACCAGAAACAGCACCTACTAGAGGGCCAAAGAATACAGCAACTGCAAATAGTACAGCCACTGTGAGTGTTGTTAAACCCGTACGTCCACCAGCTGCAACACCCGCAGATGATTCAATATATGCTGTTGATGGTGTTGTCCCAAACATAGCCCCGATTGTTGCTGAGAAAGAATCAGATAGAAGAGCTCGTCCCGATTTTGGAAGCTTGCCATCTTTCATAAATCCACCCTGATGGGCAACACCAAGTAGTGTGCCTGTTGTATCGAATAGTGTAACAAGTAAGAGCGAGAATACAACGCCGTATAATCCGTAATGAATCACATCAGAAACAGCAGTAATTGGATTTGAAACTATAATTCCTTCTGGTAATCCAGGCATTGATGTAATCCCGTTTGGAAATGTTAACTGACCTGTGAAATAAGCGATAATTCCTGTTAAGAGCATTCCGATGAATAATGCGCCGTTTACATTTAAGGACATAAGAACCAGAGTAATTCCAAGTCCAGCTAATGCTAGTAGTACAGGAGGCGAATGAAGATCTCCAAGCCCAACTAAGTTAGTTGGATGTTTTGTTACAATACCTGTTAGGCGTAAACCGATAAAAGCAATAAATAAGCCAATACCAGCAGTAATTGCGTGTTTTAAATTTTCAGGAATTGCTTCCATTAATTTTGTACGGAAAGATGTGAATGATAACAAAATTAAGATCATCCCTGCTACGAATACAGCAGAGAATGCAATTGCAAATGTCATGCCTTCATGTGCTTTTACAACAGAGTAAGAGAAGTAAGCATTTAGTCCCATACCAGGAGCGATTGCAATTGGTAAATTTGTAAAGATTGCCATAAAT
This sequence comes from Bacillus sp. AFS098217, assembly GCF_002551815.1. Taxonomy (GTDB): domain Bacteria; phylum Bacillota; class Bacilli; order Bacillales; family Bacillaceae_G; genus Bacillus_A. Next base: position 69,066 of record NZ_NVPR01000003.1, on the reverse strand, counting down.
AATGTTCCGACAACAGCTGCAATAATTGTCGCTGTAAATGCTTGTTCAAACGGAACGCCTGCATCTCCAAGGATGACAGGGTTTACGACAATAATATATGCCATCGTTAAAAAGGTAATAATACCTGCCATGATTTCAGTTTTAATAGAAGTTTTATGCTCCGAAAGGTTAAACATATAAACATCCTTTCTTTTTTACGAATGATTTTCACAACAGTTATATATAATATTCGTTTTTTAAATATTTTGCAAGAGTTTCACAAAAAAAGTTTATGATAATTTATATTTTATGTCTTAATTTCGAATGTTAATCACGAAACTGCCTTTATATTTCGGCTTTTAACGTATAAGTACTTTTCATAATTGTGTACATGATAAGGAAGAGAAACGAGAAGGAGTTGAAATGAAGTATGACACAGCAAAAAAAGTTTTTAACATTGCCACCGCAGCATCAAAATAGACAACCGGGGATTGAAGCAGTAATGAATCCACTTCCAGAGTATGAAGACCCTAATTATCGCGGTAGTGAGAAATTAAAAGGGAAAAATGTACTTATTACAGGTGGAGATAGTGGGGTCGGAAGGGCAGTATCTATCGCTTTTGCGAAAGAAGGGGCACATATTGCTATTGCGTATTTAGATGAATTAGAAGATGCGAATGAGACAAAAAGGCTTGTTGAAAAACAAGGTGTAAAATGTATATTGCTTCCGGGGGATTTGAGTAGTGAACAGCATTGTCAGCACATTGTAAAAGAAGCAGCTTCCAAGCTGGGTGGTTTAAATATTCTTGTAAATAATGTTGCACAGCAATATCCTCAGCAAAGTTTAGAATACATTACAGCGCAGCAACTTGAAAAAACATTTCGTATTAATATTTTTTCGTATTTCCATGTTACAAAAGCGGCACTTGCACATTTAAAGCAAGGAGATGCAATTATCAATACAGCATCTATTGTTGCATATGAAGGAAATGAACAACTTATCGATTATTCTGCAACAAAGGGAGCGATTGTTGCTTTTACGCGTTCGCTTGCAAAATCATTAGTACAAAAAGGAATTCGTGTAAATGGTGTTGCACCAGGGCCAATTTGGACGCCTCTTATTCCATCAAGTTTTGATAAGAAGAAGGTATCCGAATTTGGAAGCGATGTCCCGATGAAGAGACCTGGTCAGCCATATGAATTAGCACCTGCCTATGTATATTTAGCTTCAGGAGATTCAGCATACGTATCTGGACAAATGATTCATATAAATGGCGGTGTAATTGTGAATGGATAAGCTAAATTATTCATAAGAATCGAATGCGTAGTAAAAGCTAATCGTACCATCGTATATGATGGTACTGGGGGGATATGAATGAAGAAAGTATTGTTAATGGCGATCCTCTTTTTGTGCCTACCGATGAGCGTTTTTGCTGATACAGATCATTTGATATTGATTAATCTTACGACAAATCAGTTATCTTTTTTTGAAAATGGAAACTATGTAAGAACATTCCTGGTAACAACAGGGAGGAATAGTACACCAACTCCTGAAGGAACCTTTTGTATTATTAATAAATATAAAAATAAAGAATATCATCGTAAAAGAATTCCTGGTGGTGCACCCAATAATCCGCTTGGAACACGGTGGCTTGGATTAAATGAAAAAGAATATGGGATTCATGGAACGAATCGTGAAGGAACGATTGGAAGAAGAGAATCAAATGGTTGTATCCGGATGCATGACAGAGATATACAGTGGCTATATGACAAGGTAGCATTGCAAACAAAAGTAATTATTTCGCGGTTTCATACATCTCCAGAATATGCAGCTTATAAGCTTGGATATCGTGTTATAAGTTGGAATGGACGGAAAGTGGATGAAGAGCAGATTGGAATGCTGACACTTGTAGATCGCGTGAATATATACTGGCAAGAACCAAATGGGCAATTAACAAAAGTAAAAACTGTATTGCCGAATGAACGCTATGCAGTGTATTCCCAAAGGAAAGGACACTATTATATAGGGAATAATTTGTATATTATAGATAAAACAGGAGAAAAAATTCGCTATGAACAATTACCTTATTCTATTTTAAGCAATATATACAAAAGAAAATATAATGTTCAGTGATAGCTACCGTAAATAGGCGGTAGCTTGTTTATTAGTAGGCCTCCCAATCGCAACTATTGTGCTTTGTTGAATATAATACAGTACAGATTGGGGGCGGTTATTTTATGAGGAAAGGGAATAGCGAATTTGCCTTTAAACTCTTTTTAATAACAAGCGGTTTATTTATTGTTTATTTGTATGTATCATTTTTGTTTTTTCTGTATATACCTTATATCGATTTAATCCTGTTAATCGGCTTTATTTGGTCCTTTATTAAAGCGAGAGAGGGAGAAGAGGGGATATATCGCCAAATCACTTTATGGGGAACAGTTTTTATATTGATTGTGTATATGCTTATCATGCATGATACTTGGAAATATGGATTCATTATGATGTGAAAGTTAAATGAAAAGAGATTGGTTGTATCTATTAAAGGTGGAATGAGAAAAAATCCCCATCTCCTGTTGAGATGAGGATTTTTGAGTTAATATTTTGGTCTAAACGTTTGGCAACACGTTTCAACACTTGTTACCACGGAACTTTCGAGTGTTTCACCTGTGAAAGCCGCATTTGTATAAGAATCATCGCCTGATGGATTCGTATTTTGGTCATCAGGCTGAACAAAGATTGCATTTGCTTGACAAAAGTTGCCTTGTCCCCAAAATGAACAGTTGGAAACAGAACATCGTACTTCTGGCATAAAATCCCCTCCTTATACATTAGTGTGGGATTTTACACCCGTTTCATGTATAGAGGAAGTTTCCTTTTCTTGTTACTTTTTAGTTTCTTTAAACCATTTTTCAAAAGCACCTTTTGGTTGATCGCCTGTAATACGACTTACTTCTTTACCTTCTTTATAATGAATAATTGTTGGTGTACCTTCAATTTTAAATTCATCCCAAACAACATCAGGTTCTTTTTCAATATCAATTACCTTCATGTCAACATTCAAATCTTTTGCAAGAGGTACAACGATAGGAGACACTTTTTTGCAATGAATACAATCTGTTTGGTAAAAGTAGATGGTTTGATCTTTTTTATCCGCTATATTTTTACGAAGATCCTCAAGAGAAATTGTATTTGCATAGTAATTTTCTTCACTTTTTGCTTCACTTTTCACTTCGTTGCTTGTTTTATTTTTATCTTCCATGTTTGTTACAGCCCAAATAGCTGCAAATAGGACGATAATGATACCGCCAAATATAAGCATCTTTTTCATGATTGCATCTCCTTATTTGTTTTTGATGACAATAAAGCTACAAACAGCAATTGTAATAAATCCGATTAACGCTAAAAATGGGATTGTGATGAAACCAAACCAGTTAATGTATTCTCCCGTACAAGGTATACGTCCACAAGCTGCACCTGCCGCTGAGAATGCAGAGACTTTTTGAATGGCATAGTGATATAAAGAAATACAGGCACCAATACTAGCGATTGGTAAGGAATAAGAAGCGATGCGATAGTCTTTTTTTACTACAGCAATGCCAAGCCATAAAACAAATGGATACATAAAAATGCGTTGATACCAACAAAGTACACAAGGTTCAAACTTCATGATTTCGGAAAAATATAAGCTTCCCAGTGTAGCGATAAAAGAAGCCCCCCAAGCAGTTAACAAAGCATATTCTTGTTTTTTCTCACGGTTCATGTTTTTACCTCTCTTATAATAGTTACATACTAAATTATAGTATGAAGGCAGCAAGAAAATAAAGAGAAAATATTTTTATCAAGAAAAGTTTTATAAGTGGAAATGAAAAAACAAGGTGTATAAAGCGTGTTTTTAAAAGCGATTTTCGGCTTTTATTACATTGAAAAAGGTTTTTTACAGCCCATTGGCAATGTAATGATACAGAAAAATAAGTATAAAAGTCTATGCAACTCATCACGCCCGACAAAAATTACAAATAGGTATATGGAAAAATATTCAAAAAGCGCTATTCTCAAAAGAGAATAGCGCTTTATTTAAATTTGTACTTGCTCTATTTCTTCTACATGTGACTTTTGAGAGGCGTGGTCAATATATTGAAATAGAAGCTGCAGTTGCTGATCTACTTCTTGTAGTTCTGTACTGTATTTATAAGCGTGTAAAAAATGTTCAATTCGCTTAGAAAACAATTGATCATCAGTTTGTACCATTAAAACAAGCAACTTGTCCCAATTACAACAATACGTGTAATAGAGAGCTTTATCGTAGTCGTTATATGTGTACATTGTGAACCCTCCTTACTGAGGAGTTACATATAGTGTATGACAAGTGAGAAGAAATACACGTGAAAGAATTTGTTAAGGAAAATGTTGAGTAGAAATAAAAAAACGAGGAACTTCCTCGTTTTTAAGATTTTGGCATTGGGGTAGGCGTTGGTTTTGCATAACCTTCTTTATATTTGTCATCAATGTAGTTTCTAATTTCAAGGGTGGATTTGCCTTTTTGCTTCATAGAGGCAGACTCAGCTGCAATCTCTAAACAGTTCACACATGTTGTTGCGTGAGAGTCCCAAACAACTTCTCCATTTGCCTTGATTTCTTGGATAAAACAATTTTTATTGCTTTTATGCCCGACACTTTCTCCGCATCCACAGTAACAAGGTATCCAATTTAATAATTCCGCATTTTTCCCAGCAACCGCATAAATTTCCTTCATTTGAGGATCTAGTTTGTCCAGAAATGTTGGTAGTGTGTCAATTCCTTTTGTTGTTTCTTGGATGTCACCTTGCTGTACGTGGTGTGAGGCATGTTCTTCTTTTGACTCAGAAGATTGCTTTTTATCAGCCGCACCGCAACCAGAAAGGATAAGGCTAGTTATTACAACGAGAGAAGATAAATGTTTTTTCATATACTTTTCCCCTTTGCTTTTCTGTTGGTAAAAATTGTATCAGACTCTCTAGTGCTTTCCTATCATGAAGTTAAAAAATAAATGGATATAATACATACCAGATTAGGATAAAAAGGAAGGGCATTCAATAAAATGCACCTTCCTTTTCATGTTTAGTTTGCTCTATTTTCTTTTACAGATTGTAATAATTTCATCATTTCTGTTCGGATATCCTCTTTCTTAACATTTAATTTTTCCGCGATTTGTTTGACATGCATGCCATCTTTTTTCATTTTCAACACATCATTGAGCGGCGTATTACTTTTTTGGGCAATGATTGTTAAAACAGCAAGCTGGCGTAAGCCAATATGATAGTCTTTCATCGTTTGTTTCATTTGATCAGGTGTAGATTTTTGCATTTCTGCGATTTTTTGTAGTAATGCTTGTTTCGTTTCCTTACTCATATGATGTTTATGCAATTTCTTTGGATCTACACCAAAATGCTGTGCGGTTTTTTTCCAAGATTTATTTTCTTTATAGTAAGATAAAACGTCTTTAATATCCTTTTTACTAATCTTTGCAATGTGTGCTGCTTTCAAAATATCATGTTTTTTGTATCCTTGCTTTTCAAGTGACTGTATTTGTTCTTCTGAGATTAGCTTATGATGATGCATCACAACTTCTTTTTGTGTAGCAGCTGCAGCTGGAAAAACGGATACCCCACAGAGTAGTGCAGCCATAGTCATACTTAATGCAATTTTTTTGTACATAAAAACCCCTCCTAATTGGATAAAATGGAAAACGTTACATATAGCATGTCCGTAATTTATGAAAAACTTGTGAACATTTCAAGTTTTTTTATTCACAATGCAGGAGCGATTTTTTTGTTTGTTTCCCGACATAAAACATTGATTAATGATAGAAAACTACGTTATAATTGAAATTGAAAATCAATATCGATTATAAACTTATACATATATACATCCATTTTAATGTTTCGACATCTAAATCCCTGCTATGTAGAAGAAAAAGTAACCTACACTCGTTTGCTCTTTCTGTTTTTACTTCGCATGTGGTAGAAAAGGGCCCTGACCGCTTCTATGCATGGCCAGATGCTCTCTTCCACCTAAAAAGAGGGGTTTTATGTCGGTTTTTTAAATACATATAGACGAAAATAAGGGAGAGAAATAATATGACTACATATGCTTCCATTGCAAATATTATTAGGGAAAGAAGATCTATTCGTACATTTACAGATAAAGCAGTAGAAAAAGAATTGTTAATTGAATTATTAAATGACGCAACGTGGGCGCCAAACCATCGTCATCGCGAACCTTGGCAATGTAAATTATTTATTGGAGAAGGGCGTAAGAAATTAGTGGCTGCTGTGTTACATTCTTTTACAGAGGAAGAAAGAGCAAAACGAGGTGAAATGTTATCTAATCGTTTTCTAAGTACACCAGCTCAAATTGTTGTTTATATGGATGAAGATCCACGTCAATTGCAGCGGGATGAAGACTACGCAGCAGTATGTGCATTTATGCAGAACTTCCAATTACTTGCGTGGGAACGAGGACTAGGTTGTGTTTGGAAATCAGGTGGATTAATTTATAATCCATTATTTATAGAAGGAATTGGATTAGCAAAAGGACAACGTATTGTTGGAATTCTTCATATTGGTTATTTTGATAAGGCACCAGAAGGAAAAGTACGTACACCGATTGAGGAGAAATTAGAAATGATTGAGGATTAATAAGAGAGAAATGTTATTTTGCTCAGAAAAAACATACTTGGATTTTGAGAGTGTTTTGTAACTTAGGGTATGTTTCTCTTAATCGTGCTATAAATGCATCTTGATTTTGCTGTGTTTAGTCTTCATGAAAGCTTGTTTTTCTTCATACACTTTCATAAGGGAAGGTGTAAGGAGGGAAAAAAGATGAGAAGTAGTGAGGATCAAGCATTGCAATATGCAATTGCGGAAATTACGGAAATCGCCACAGGATTTGGATTAGATTTTTACCCGATGCGTTATGAAATTTGTCCAGCGGATATTATTTATACATTCGGTGCATATGGGATGCCAACGCGCTTTTCGCATTGGAGTTTTGGAAAGCAATTTTATAAGATGAAACTTCACTATGATTTAGGACTGAGTAAAATATATGAGCTTGTGATTAACTCTGATCCGTGTTATGCATTTTTATTAGATACAAACTCACTCATTCAAAATAAGCTTATTGTTGCTCACGTATTGGCACATTGTGATTTCTTTAAAAATAACATTCGGTTTTCAAATACGAAACGCGATATGGTGGAAAGTATGGCGGCAACTGCGGAGAGAGTTAAAAATTATGAGCATAAATACGGAAAAGCAGAAGTTGAAACGTTTTTAGATGCGGTGTTGGCTATTCAAGAGCACATTGACCCTTCACTTATGAGACCAAAGCTGTCGTGGAGTGCAGATGATCAAGAAGAAGAAAAAATAAGAAAGGCTTCCACGCCATACGATGATTTATGGAACTTAGAGGATCGAAATAAGAAACGTGAATTACCTAATGTGCGGAAAAAAAGAAAAATTCCGCCGCAACCAGAAAAAGATTTACTTCTCTTTATTGAACAATATAGCCGCGAACTAGAAGAGTGGCAACGTGATATATTAACGATGATGCGGGAAGAGATGTTGTATTTTTGGCCGCAGCTTGAAACGAAAATCATGAACGAAGGCTGGGCTTCGTACTGGCATCAACGCATACTCAGAGAAATGGATTTAACATCCGATGAAGCAATTGAATTTGCCAAACTAAATGCAGGGGTTGTTCAGCCGTCAAAAACAAGTATTAATCCATACTACCTCGGTATTAAAGTTTTTGAAGATATTGAAGAACGTTACAATAATCCAACTGAAGAAATGAAGCGGCAAGGCATAAAGCCGAATTCGGGAAGAGAGAAAATCTTTGAAGTGCGCGAAATTGAATGGGATGTATCGTTCCTTAGAAATTACTTAAACAAAGAACTTGTCATGCGTGAAGATATGTACTTATTCCAGCGCCAAGGGAAAGAGTATAAAGTAATTGACAAAGAATGGAAAAACGTTCGTGATCAGCTCGTAAACACGCGTACAAATGGTGGGTTTCCATATTTAGTGGTTGAAGATGGAGATTATTTAAAGAACGGAGAACTGTATATTAAGCATTGTTATGAAGAAATTGAGCTTGATTTAAAATACTTAGAGAAAGTACTGCCATATATTCATCAGTTATGGGGGAGAACGGTCCATATGGAATCTGTTGTGGAGAGTAAAGGGGTAGTCTTTTCCTATGATGGGAAGATGGTGCATCGGAAGTATGTGTAATAGGGAAAGCCACTATGTATATGTAGTGGCTTTTTCGGTGTTAGAAAGGGTTGCTTTTATGTAATTAATCATGTTCTTATTAAGACAGGAACATCAATTTCATGATTAGTCCTTCCTTAACGTTATCTTTCATTTAATGGATAATATGTTTAATTCATTACATGTGATTTTCTATCTAATCTTGTTTCAATTTTGTGAACGAGTATAAATTTGAAGGCTTATATATTGTTATTATATCTTTTTATGTTTATTATATACCTATACAGGTATATGTAATTTAAACTAATGCATATCTGTATGCAGAAAACGAAAAGAAAAAAATAATTATGGAGGTTAGGGAAAGATGAGTAAAAAAATTGTTGTAGTCGGTGGGGTTGCAGGCGGAGCATCAGTGGCAGCACGTCTTCGTCGTTTAAGTGAAGATGATGAAATTATTATGTTCGAGCGAGGGGAGTATATTTCATTTGCAAACTGTGGATTGCCATATTACATTGGCGGTGTGATTCAAGAGCGCCAGAAATTGTTAGTACAAACCGTTGAAAAGATGTCAAAGCGCTTTAATTTAGATATTCGTGTGTTAAGTGAAGTGATAAAAATCAATAAAGAAGAAAAAACTATTGTTGTTAAAAATGTAATGACAAATGAAACGTACAAAGAGTCGTATGATATTTTAATTCTTTCACCAGGATCAAAACCCATTGTGCCGCCTATACCGGGAATTGAAACAGCAAAGGCATTGTTTACATTACGAAATGTACCGGATACAGATCGTATTAAAGGATATATTGATGAGAATAAACCGCGTCATGCTACTATCATTGGCGGAGGATTTATTGGTGTTGAAATGGCTGAAAACTTGAGAGAAAAAGGAATTGATGTAACTCTTATTGAGATGGCAAATCAAGTAATGCCGCCAATTGATTATGAAATGGCATCATATGTACATGAACATATGACAAATCATGGTGTTCAGCTTATTTTAGAAGATGGGGTAGAGGCTTTTGAAGAAGGTGGAGCAGTTTTACGCTTAAAAAGCGGTTCGAAAATGAATACAGATATGGTTATTCTATCTATTGGTGTTCAGCCAGAAAGTAGTTTAGCAAAGGAAGCAGGACTAGAACTTGGGGTACGCGGAACAATTAAAGTAAATGAAAAACTACAAACGTCGGATTCCTCTATTTATGCCATTGGTGATGCAATTGAAGTGAAAGATTTTGTAACAAAAGCAGAGACAATGATTCCGTTAGCGTGGCCGGCAAATCGTCAAGGGCGGATGTTAGCTGATATTATTCATGGGGATATAGACTCTGTATATAAAGGAACAATGGGAACAGCAATTGCCAAAGTATTTGAATTAACAGTAGCTTCAACAGGTGGGAATGAAAAGGTATTACAGCGTTTAGATATACCCTATGAGGTAGTACATGTACAAGCAAATTCTCATGCTGGTTATTATCCAAATGCATATCCTATTTTATTAAAATTAATTTTTAATAAAGAGACAGGAGAAATCTATGGTGCACAAGCTGTAGGGCGTGATGGTGTGGATAAACGTATAGATGTAATTGCAACGGCAATGAAAGCTAAGCTAAAGGTAATGGATTTACCAGATTTGGAACTAGCATACGCACCGCCGTATTCTTCTGCAAAAGATCCAGTAAACATGGTGGGGTATGCTGCAAGTAATATAATTGATGGGCTGGTAGATACAGTACAATGGCATGAAATTGATCATATTGTTGAAAAAGGCGGATATTTAATTGATGTTCGTGAACCCAATGAGTTGAAACAAGGGATGATTAAGGGATCAATTAATATTCCATTAGATGAATTACGTGACAGATTGGATGAAATTCCAGTAAATGAAGAAATATATATTACATGCCAGTTAGGTATGAGGGGGTATGTTGCTGCACGTATATTAATGGAAAAAGGATATAAAGTGAAGAATGTAGATGGTGGTTTTAAATTGTATGGAACGGCTTTACCAGACCGTGTTGTATATTAATGTCTCAAAAAGCCCTACCATCATAGGTAGGGTTAAACTTAAAATACAAAATAAGACTTTACAATATACCCTAAAGGGTATATGATGGTGTTGCCAGTTCAAATAAGAAATTAAATCATAATACTGTAAAAGTTATTTTTTACATGAGACATATCGATTTATATAACGAGGTGATAGTGCATTGGAATATAATCAAGATATTAAAAACAGGCTCAAGCGGATTGAAGGACAAATTCGCGGTGTACTTCGAATGATTGAAGAGGAAAAAGATTGTAAAGAGGTTATTACACAGTTAACTGCATCACGTTCTGCGTTAGATCGTGCCATTGGATTAATTGTAGGAACAAACTTGGAAAAATGTTTACGCGACCAATTTGAAAAAGGCGATACATCAAATGAAGATTTAATTAAAGAGGCTGTACAATTACTTGTAAAAAGTAGATAATCTGTCAAACGAATGTGTTGGCAGATTTTAAAAATCATTTTGTTATACCCCTATAGGTATGTAGGGTGAGGATACGGGAGGAATAAAACATGAGTATAAAAGTTGATACAATTTTAGATTGCACAGGGTTATCATGCCCAATGCCAATCGTAAGAACAAAAAAAGCAATGGATGCTTTACAGTCCGGAGAAGTGCTAGAGGTTCACTTAACAGATAAAGGTGCGATAAAGGATATTCCAGCTTGGTCACAAACAGGTGGACACGAAGTATTGCAGCATATAGAAGAAAACGGTGTATTAAAGTTCTGGATTAAAAAGGCGTAAAGAAGTATGAGTGATATAGAGAAAGATTGAAGGAGAGTGTTTATGAGTGCAAATGTCGTATTAAATATGCTTTTAATTATACTCGTTGCTTGGTTTATCATTTCTCGTTTCTTACCAGTTAAGGGCGTTAAAAATATAAATGGAAAAGAGCTAAAAGCCGCGCTTCATAAAAAAAATAACCAATTCATTGATGTTCGTACACCGAGTGAATTTAGAGGGAATCATATTCAAGGTTTTCGGAATATCCCGCTGAATGAGTTGATGCAGAAAGTGAATCACTTAGATAAAAACAAAGAAGTGATTGTTATATGCCAAAGTGGAATGAGAAGTAAACAAGCAGTAAAAATGTTAAAAAAATTAGGGTTTCAACATATTACAAATGTCTCAGGTGGTATGAACGCTTGGAGCTAAGGAGGTAATTACAAATGAAAGAAATTACAGCAAAAGAAGTCGAACATAAACTTATGAATGATGAAGTATTGAACATTATTGATGTCCGTGAAGTAGAAGAGGTAGCAGAAGGGAAAATTCTAGGAGCTCTTCATATTCCACTTAGGTTATTAGAATTTCGCATGCATGAATTAGATAAAAACAAAGAATATATTATGGTATGTCTTTCTGGCGGTAGAAGTTCAAGAGCTGTTCAATTTTTAGAAAACCACGGCTTTCAAGTAATAAATATGACAGGTGGTATGTTAGTGTGGGAAGGTAAGACAGAATAAATTCATGATGGTGGAGATTACTTGTATAAATAAATAGTTTTTTTACCTTACCAAATACCCTGGTGGGTAATTGGCGCGGAGGGAGCCAACATGACACAAAAGAAAAAAACAACGATCGTTTTGTTTAGTGGAGATTATGACAAGGCGATGGCAGCTTATATTATTGCAAATGGCGCAGCAGCGTATGATCAGGAAGTAACCATTTTTCATACATTTTGGGGATTGAATGCACTTCGGAAAGATGAACATATAGAAGTAAAGAAAAATTTTTTAGAAAAATTGTTTGGAAAGATGATGCCGCGTGGTGCAGATAAGATGGGCTTATCAAAAATGAATTTTGCAGGCATGGGACCTAAAATGATGAAACAGGTTATAAAAAAGCATAATGCAATGTCACTTCCAGAGTTAATTGATATGGCAAAAGAACAAGGGATTAAACTTGTAGCTTGTCAAATGACAGTGGATTTATTGGGGCTAAAAGAGGAAGAAATTATGGAAGATGCGGAGTTTGCAGGAGTAGCAGCGTATTTAGCAGATGCTTCTGAAGGAAATGTGAATTTGTTTATATAAACATGAGCGTCAGTGTTACTTCAGTTTGTGAGGTACTGTTCCTTCAAGATAAGCTAACACTACTTCTAATTTGTCTTTCAATTGATATTTAACCAAAAAACTGCCCCAAATTGTTAGGTTGTGTCTAACAATTTGGGGCAGTTCAGTTTTTATTACCTGTAAACGTTAAGACCAAATGACCTTCATTAATTTTTCATATTCATCATTAGCCAATTTGTAGAGCATTCTAGTATGCTCAAAGACAAGAGCAGGGTTAAAATGCGGCTCGGAAAAGACGAGAGAAGTGGAAATATCGATAGCGTCTCTATTATTAAGTGTAAATTTTGCGAATCTGTAGGCCATGTTTAGCTCGTTGATTATATGTAAAACGTCATTTTTAGATGTAGACTCAGATAATTGTGCGACATTGAAGCAATATACGTCCACGGTAGGATGATCGCTATGGAAAGCAGCAATAAGACGGATTTGTGCACCGCTTTCTGTCTCTAAGTTGACTGCGAAAAATACAGAACCATCATTTTCATCTACATTTTCTTCCATATATATATCATTGGATTTTAGGTAATCTTTAAAGTCTGAAATGTTGTGTTTTACTGCGGCTTTCATATGTAAGTGCCTCCTGTTAATTGGAATTGATTTCTATAATTTATTATAATTTAAAGATATTAAAAATGATAGTTTAAAAAGTTAGAATTTTCCTTATATATAAATCCATTTTAATTTTTCGTTATTCAAATCCCAGCTATACAGAATAAAAAGTAACCTACACTCGTTTGCTCTTTCTGTTTTTACTTCGCATGTGGCAGAAAAAGGTCCTGACCGCTTCTATGCATGGCCAGATGCTCTCTCCCATCTAAAAAGAGAGATTCTATGTTGGTTTTTTAATTGATGTATATATAAATAAGAAACCCAGTTCTACCTCCATAGAACTGGGTTTCTCATTAATTATCACTAGAGTTTGTTTCTGTATCTTCTTTGTTACTGCTATCGTTCTGTTTTTTATTATCCGATTTATTTTTGTTTTGGCTATCAGATTTAGAGTGTTGTGTTTTTTCTGAACTTGTTTTTTCTGAATCTGTTTTTTCCGAACCTGTTTTTTTCTTGTCTGAGTCAACTTTTTTATATTCAGGTAGTCCAAGATGAGTACGCAGCTGATTTGTTAAGTTGGTTAATTCTTTTTCATCTGGCATGTAGTAATACGTACGTCCATCACCAGCAGAACGACTGCATGTATCGTCACCTTTTGCCATGTAACAGTCCGAACCTTCAATTTGTAATTTTTCAATTGAAGAGTCTGCACCGTATTTATAGAATGATAACATATCATCAAATGTTAAGTTTGTAACGAATTGTCCGTTAATATCGTCGATAATATTACCTACTTTTGTTACAGAGTCAAGGCTTGTTAACTTTTTCAGAATCGCTTCAATAACAAGTTGTTGACGTTGTCCGCGCATTGCATCACTGTCAATATGGCGTGTTCTAGCAAGTGCAAGAGCTTCTTCACCATTTAACTTTTGTACGCCTTTTTCCAGATGGATAGCCTCGGCATTATCGCTGCTATCTTGTTCTGTAAATTCAATAGGTACATCTACTTCAATACCACCTAAATCGTCAACAATTTTTATAAATGATTTGAAGTTGAATTTTACAAAGTAGTCTACAGGTACATTCATTAATTTTTCAACTGCATCAATACTTGCCTGTGGTCCACCATTTTTTCCGTTTTTAGCAGAGCCATATGCATGTGCATGTGTAATTTTATCGCTTTTCTTTTCTATTGGAATATAAGTATATGTGTCTCGTGGAATACTTAAAAGTTTTACAGTTTTACTATCTTTATTAAAAGTTGCAAGTAACAGTGCATCTGTCCGTATCGCAGCACCGTATTCTTTACCGCGGGTATCGCTTTCATCAACGCCCATTATTAGTACAGATACGTTATTAGAAATAGGTTTTACTGCTTTATCACGTAAATCTGATTTATCACCGCGCTCTAAATCGTGAGCGGCATTTCGAACAGCAGAAGATGCTTTATTTACTAAAAACCAAGTATAACCGCCTCCTATTAGTAAAACTAATACAAGGACACTTATAATAATTTTTGTTTTTTTCTTTACTTTTTTCTTTGTACTTCGTGTATTTTCTTGCAAAGATCGGTTTTGATCCATTTCATATACTCCTTCATTTGGATTGAAATACGACACTCATATCAACTAATTATAATGAAATTTGGCGAAAAAGAACATTACAAATCATTTACATTTCGCCAAATTTCAATTTATTATATAAAAAGTCAGATTTATTAATTGTGTTTTTGAGACGTAAACCAAGTATAATTTGTTTTACTAGAAATGAAAATAAAAATAATAGAGAAGTATAATTTGTTGAAATATGTTATACATCAATTAAAAAACAGACATAAAATCCCTCCTTTTGGCCATGAATAGAAGCGGTCAAAGCCTTTTTCTACCACATGCGAAGTAAAAACAGAAAGAGCAAACGAGTGTAGATTACTTTTTATTCTGCATAGCAGGGATTTAGATATCGAAAAATTATATAAGAAGACGTTTAAATAGCTTACGTCAATAGAAAAAAGACGCCTTATAAAAGCGTCTCTTTTCTATTATAATGTTTGTTTTAATGCGAATTTTCCTTGTTCACCTAAAACGCCATCTGCAATATTTACAGCATGATCACCGATACGCTCTAAGTTGCTCACCATATCAACAAAGATAATGCTTGCATCTCCTGAGCAGCTACGTTCATTTAGACGAATGACGTGGCGTTTACGCAATACGCGCTCCATTTGATCAATTTTACGTTCTTTTGTAATGACTGTTTGTGCCAGTTTAGTATCAAAGTTTGTTAAGGCGCCAATTGCATCTTGTAATGTTGAAATTGTTAATTCAAGCATTTCATTTAGTTCCGCCATTGCTTCATCTGATAGTTTGACGCGATTAGAAATTTGGGAGTCTACAAGCTCTACAACGTTTTCTACATGGTCTCCAACGCGTTCAATATCTCCGACAACAGATGCTAAGGCAGAATGTTTTTCGGAATCCGCTGGTGAAAGTGGTTTTTCAGAAAGTAATACTAAATACTCAGTAATTCTTTTATCTAAATTGTTAATAGCGCCCTCTAATTGAGTTGCCATATCAGCATGTTTCTTTTCTTTCGTATTTAAAAATTGATTTGCTTCTTTTAAGCCTTGTAGTGAGAACTCTGCCATACGAATAATCTCTTTTTGTGCTTCTGTTAAGGCGATGGCAGGAGATTGTTCAATAAAGATTGGATTTAAGTGCTTCGGTTTAAAATCAATCGCAGCATCTTCTCCGCGAATGATTTTTGTTACAATCCACGCTAGTGCTGCAATAAATGGGAACTGAATGATTGTATTTGTTACATTGAATGTTCCATGTGCAAAAGCAATTGTCATTTCTGGATTTAAATGTAATGCGTCCTGCAAATATTGAATCAAATTTGTAAACGGTACTAATAGAATAGTAAAGATGATCGTACCAACGACGTTAAAGATAACGTGAACTAATGCCGCTCGTCTTGCTGCAATAGAAGTACCGATTGCTGCTAATACAGCAGTAATTGTTGTTCCGATATTGTCACCAAATAATACAGGAAGTGCAGCTTGTAAATCGATTGCACCTTGACCGAATAATTCTTGTAAGATCCCAATTGTTGCACTTGAACTTTGTACAATTAAAGTAAATACTGTACCTACAATAACGCCTAGAAAAGGGCTATCGCTCATACTAACTGTTAATTCTTGGAATGATTCTAGAGAACGTAATGGCTTCATACCTGTGCTCATTAATTCTAAACCGAAGAATAACATACCAAATCCGAATACAACTTGTCCTACAGATTGTACTTTTTTATTTTTAAAGAAGAATAATAGAATTGCTCCAACTGCCATAATTGGAAGAGCATATTCTCCAACTTTAATTCCGATAATAAATGCTGTAACGGTCGTTCCAATGTTTGCACCCATAATAACACCAATTGCTTGTCTTAGTGTCATAAATCCAGCACTGACAAGTCCGACTGTTAAAGCTGTTGTTCCTGAACTAGATTGAATAAGTACGGTAACTAACATACCAGCTAGTACACCCATAAGTGGGTTGGTTGTGAAGCGATCGAGAATATCGCGAAGACGATCTCCGGCTGCTTGTTGCAGTCCATCTCCCATATATTTAATCCCGAATAAGAAAATACCTAATCCACCAATAAACTGGAAGATCATGTCTTGAACATTAAATTCCACACATTCCACTCCTTAAATTTCATGTACTGTGTAATTATTAACTGAACTTTGAGTAGCTGTAAACGAATTCCTTATAGAATTTACACTAAATTTACAAAACGATAAAAAGTTTACATTTATTTAAAGAAACCCCTGGATTTAATTGGTTTTAATGGGTTATGTAGTATATTTTGTGAAAAAGAAACATTTTATTTAATAGTAGAAAAAATAAATGATGTTTAAAAAATAGTGAAGGAAAAGAAGGAAGAACAATAAGAAAAGCTGCTGAATCATCCAGCAGCTTTTTCATGTTTTTTGTCCATCTGTTTTTGCTTTCGTATATTTGTAATGTAAATAAAAAGGAAAGCAATCAATAACACAGAGGAATAACGATATACGGTTGCATAATCTGTAAAGTGGGCAATAAATCCAAATATGATTGCTCCAGCACCGATTCCAAGATCGAATGCAGAGAAGAATGTTGCCGTAGCAACGCCGCGTCTGTGCGGGGATACCCGGTCAATCATCCATGCTTGCAAGGCAGGTTGAATCGCCCCGAATCCACTGCCATAACAGCTAGCAGCGATAATTAAACTTGGTATTGTTGTTGTATAGGATAAAAGGATAATTCCTGAAAATGTTAAAAGAACACCGGGAATAATAACAAATGTATGACCTTTTGCATCATATAATTTTCCGGAAAATGGACGAGTTACAGCGATTGCAAGTGCATTAAATAAGAAGAAAAGACTAATATCAGTGATTCCGACTTGTGTAGCGAATAACGTGATGAAACTGCCGATACCACCATACATAAGTGTAATACATAATATTAATAATGAAGGAAGTAAAGCTTTTTTCTCAATGAAGCCATCTAAAAACGTTTCAGGCGTTTGGGAAGGTGGTAGCTTCGTTACTTTGATTTTCAGTAGCTTTGTTAATATTAACGAAATAACTGTGCAAGATAGGGCACATAGAAAAAGAACGGTAAAGTTATAAGTTTGCATAAGCCATAATCCGATGAGAGGACCAAGTGCCATGGCCATTGTTCCAGAGAGACCGAAGTATCCCATTCCTTCACCACGGCGGGCAGGCGGAATTAAGTCAGAGACGATTGTACCATATGTCGTAGTTGTGATACCGAAACCTGTTCCGTGTAAAATACGGACGGCAAGTAGAAGGAAGACAGTTGAAGCAAAAAGATAACTGCCCATAGCAAGTAAACAAACAGCAGTTCCGGTCATTAAAATGATTTTTTTATTAAACTTCTGTAGTGCATTTCCTGTTAATGGTCGAATAAAAAGTGCTGCAACAGTAAACACGCCAACAACAAACCCAATATTTGAACTCGTGCCACCAATTTCTTTCACGTAAACAGGTAAAGTTGGAATTAACATTTGAAAGCCTAAAAACATACATAAGTTTGCTAGAATGAGCGCAACAAACTCTTTTGTCCATAATGGTTCTCGTTTTACGAGTATTGCTTCTCCCATATATTCATCCCCTATATAATTTTTTCTCTGTTCTTTCGAGTATATGTAGTGGTCAATGTAACAGTCAAGAAAGTTGAATTGGAATTGTATAACAATTTTAGGGTGAAATAAAAACAGCCACCCGTTTATNNATAAACGGGTGGCTGTTTTTGTTTATTCATATCGTAAACATTCGATTGGATCGAGCTTCGCAGCTTTATTAGCTGGCAGTAAACCAAATAGAATACCGATTAGCATAGAAAGTGCGACAGAGATAAGCCCTAGTTTTACTGAGACAACAAGTGGCCATCCAGCAAACATAGCAACAATCCAGGCGAAGAAAATACCGAGCATAAATCCAATGGATCCGCCTAATGCTGTTAAAATACAAGATTCAATTAGGAATTGCGTTAATACTTTTCCGCGCGTTGCACCGAGTGCTTTACGGACTCCGATTTCACGTGTACGCTCTGTTACTGATACAAGCATGATATTCATAACGCCGATACCACCAACAAGTAGTGAAATAGCGGCAATACCACCGAATACACCTTTTAAGATACCAGTAAAGTTATCAATCTCTTTTAATGCTTCTTGTGGATCTGGTACTTTGAATTTTCCAGTGTGCTCTGGTTTTTTCGCATCATTTAATGATTTTACGACTGCATCTTGTACAGCTTGCTTATCTTGACCAGGAGCAATTTTTACTGTCATACCATCATAGTTGTTTTTACCAAATAGAATAGGCCAGTTTTCTGCGGAGATGATACCTTCTTTAAATTCCACGCCACCCATCATTGCTTTGGTGGAATATACACCGACTACTTTGTAAGGTGTACCTTTCATATCTATATATAAGTTTGGCTCCCATGAAGAGAACAATTTATTGAATGCCCCTTTATTTAATACAATTGTATGTTCTGGTTTATCTAAATCGGCAGCTGTTAAAAATCGGCCGTGTTCAAGTTGAAATCTAGATGTATCCTCAAAATAATCTCCTTTCGCACCAATTACATCAAGATCCAATTCCTTTTTTCCTGCATATACTTTTTCTTTTCCCCTAACGTCTGGATACACTTCTTGAACACCAGAAATTTTTGAGATATTGTCATACATACTTGCAGATATTTTTCCATCCATATCCGAATAATCTTCTGTTCTGTAATTTATCGAAAACTGATCTTTCTTTTCTTTTCCTATTTGTTCACGGAACTTTGCATTTGTTCCGTCTCCGATTGAGATAATGGTAATAATAGCACTAACCCCAATAATAATCCCCAGCATCGTTAAAACGGAACGCATTTTATGAGCGAAGATAGAGGAAATGGCCATACGTATATTTTCACTTAAGTTCAAAATTAACCTCTCCAATCTTGGACGATATTTCCGTCACGAATTACAATTTGGCGTGCTGCCGCTTCCCCAATTTCACGATCATGGGTAATCATAATGATTGTCGAGCCTTGTTTGTTTAATTCGTAAAAGAGGTCCATAATTTGTTGACTTGTTTTTGTATCGAGTGCACCAGTTGGTTCATCAGCTAAAATGAATTTTGGATTATTCACGATTGCACGCGCAACAGCAACACGCTGTTTTTGTCCGCCAGATAATTCATTTGGCAAATGCGTGGCACGGTCTGCTAAACTTACTTTTGTTAATGCTGCTAGCGCACGTTCGCGACGTTCTTTTTTATCTACTCCAGCATAAATTAAAGGTAATTCTACATTTTGTAATGCTGTAAGACGAGGGAGCAGCATGAAGTTTTGGAATACAAATCCGATTTCTTTATTACGAATATGAGCTAGTTCCGTTTCAGACATATTTGAAATGTTCTGTCCAGCTAATGAATAAGTACCTGCTGTTGGCTTATCTAAACAACCGATGATATTCATTAATGTGGATTTACCAGAACCAGATGGTCCCATAATGGAAGTAAATTCACCTTGGTTAAGCGTTACATCGATGCCATGCAATATTTGAACTGTTTCTTCACCGTTTTGAAAGGATTTCGTGATGCCTCTTAAGTCAATCATTGAACAGTAACCTCCATGCCATCTTTTAAATCTTTTTCTGGTTTAGAGATGATCTGTTCTCCTTTGTTCACACCAGAAACTTTTGCTTCGCTATCTGTTTCGAATTCAACAGTTACTGGTTGTTCTTTTGCTTTCCCATCTTTCACGATGAATACAACATTTTTATCTCCTTTTTTCACAATACTGCTTTTTGGAATCACTGTACCAGTTGCTTGACCGGACTTGCTTGTTACATATACATGGAATCCATTTTGCAATCCCTCACTATTATTTAATGTAACGGTAAATTGATAGTTAGAGGTTGTTTTATTTTCATCCATAGTTTTTACTGGAGTTGTGCCGATTTCTGTCACTGTACCTGACCAATTTTTCCCTGGGACTGTTTTAGATGTAACGGTCACTTCTTGCCCAACTTTTACATGAGCTAGTTCGTATTCTGATAATTGTCCTTTTACTTTTAGAGGGCCAGCAGTACGAAGCGTAATACCACTCATACCTGTTTTTGCATCAGCATTCTTTACAATATCTTCAATTGTGCCGTCAGCTGGACTTGTTACAGAAAGTGTATTTAGTTTTTCTTTGTTTGCTTGAATCATTTGCGTTGCTTTTTCAACCTCAAATTTTTTCATTTCAAGCTGAGCTTCAAGTTGCTGGATATCGGTTTCTGATGCTTTTAACATTTCCTGTGGTGCACCAGCATCTTTATTTTTTTGTAATTTTTGTTTTGCTGTATCAATTTGTTTCTTTAATAATGTTACCTCTTTATCGGCTAAATTCTTTTGCATTTCTGCTTCGGTAACACCTAGCTTCATAGTAGGATCATTGTATTTAAAGAGAAGTTGTCCTTTTTTGACTTCATCTCCTTTTTTTACAGCTAGTTCATACGTGCCTTTTGATGGATCAAATGGAATTGTTTCAATTCCATTTGGAATAACTTCACCACCGAATTTTTGTGCATTTTCAATTTGTTTTTCTGTTACTTTATAACCGCTATATGCCATAGCTACGTTAGATCCGCCGCCAGCAAAAGCAAAGTATGAACCTGCCGCAATTCCAATTGCTACTACACTAGTAATTAACACTTTATTTTTCTTCTTCATTTATTTATCACCTTTTCGCTCGTTTTTGTATCTGTTTTAAGTATAGAAGAGTGAAAGAATGTGACAAATCGTTTTAGCTTACAATAATCTTACAATTTTGTAAGGTATACATATTGAGATAAATTAGGCAGAGGGGATTTAAGAAGAGAGCAAATTGGTTGACGAACCTTTTCTTTCTTACAATAATATTGTATGAAGGAAAGGAGGGAGGAACATGGAAGCTTATTTTCGAGCGGCTCCATTAGATCCGTTTGTTCCATACTCAAAACAACATGTTATTATACTTCTTATTATCGGTGTAGGAATTTATTGTCTGTATCAATATCAGGATTTACTTCGCCAAGAGCAATGGAATGTGATGATTCGATATACAATTGCTTTTTTATTTATTGGTAGCGAAATTGGGCTGGATGTATGGCAAATAAAAGCGGGGATTTTTCAATTAAGTACCTCATTACCATTTGAGTTATGTACGATTAGTTTACTATTAGCAACAATTATGATTGTAACGAAAAGCTATAAGTTATATGAAATTGTCTTTTTTACAGGAATTATTGGGGCATCACAAGCGATTTTGACACCAAACTTACAGTATGCTTTTCCGCATTTTCGCTTCATAGAATTTTTCATCGCACATGTATTACTCATCTGGGCACCATTATTTATGACATGGGTGGAAGGATACAGACCAACTTTTCAATCCATTAAGCGTACGATGTTGTTTTTAAATATATTGGTTCCGATTGTTTCGTTCGTAAATTATAAAACAGGGGGAAACTATATGTTTTTAGCACATAAACCAGAAACGGCTTCATTACTGGATCTGTTAGGCCCTCACCCATACTACATTATTTCATTAGAAATCATTGCGTTTATTGGATGCTTACTTTTATATATACCATTTTCCGGAAACGAAAATCGTATGCATAAAGAATCGCTAGGATCATAATCTAGCAATTCTTTTTTTGTAGAAAATATTTACAATTCTGAAAATTGTTTATAAAATAGAGCGGAGTATAAATAAATAGAATGGAATCTTGTATAGAGAGAAGGGGGAAGATGGCAAGAAAGGTTATTTCAAATGGTATAGAGGTTATTATACAATTTATGCTTTCAATTGTAGGAATTATTTGTTTAGGCGCTCTACCAAAGCTATTTGAAGGATTACATATTGACTTTTCGGGGTATGTACAGGCTTTAAAGATGTTGTTTGTGAAATTGATAGATGTTTCAAGCTTAACATATGCAGGTAATAAACCTTTATTTCCGCAACTATTTGTTCATTATAAAGAAACCATGACTATTTTTTTAGCTTCATTTTTTATTTCGCTATTTATAGCTTTTTGCATCGTTTACATCATAATTAGAAGTCGTCCGCGCATACAACGTCGTATAAAATCATTTCTTCTTTTTCTTGAGTCTATTCCAGACATTCTTCTTATTCTTGGATCACAAATTTTTGTTGTATGGATTTTTCAAAAGACAGGGTTTTTACCTGTAAAAATCGCTGCACTAGGAACAGACTCAATTCGGGGTTTGCCCATTATTTGTTTAAGTGTCCCAACTACTATTATGTTTGTGAAGTTATTACTGCTTCGTTTTGAAACAGAATTAGAAAAAGATTATGTTTTATTTGCAAAGGCAAAAGGATTGGATCGTTTTCATATTTTAAATCATCATGTGTTACGAAATGTATTGCTTAGTACGCTATTCTTTGCAAAAACGAACATTTGGTTTATGTTATCAAATTTGTATATTATAGAATGGATTTTTAATACGCATGGCATTTTTATATTCATTAAAGGGTATCAAGCGATTGAGGTTTTTACAATAAGTGTATTACTTATTTATATTCCAATCTTCATCCTATTTAAATCATTTCATTATTTCGTTCCAGATGCGATGAAAGAGAGGCAATAAGATGTGGAAATATGTAAAGCGTGATAAACGATTTTGGCTGAGTAGTTTATTTCTTATCGGATTAGTTGTTGTAAGTATAGGAAATACGATATGGAATGATGGACATATTCGTGAAGTATCTTTGCAATATGATGCACAAGGAAATCCAGAAGTTCCACCATTTCCGCCCTCATCGCAATTTTTACTTGGAACAGATCGAAAAGGTTATGATCTGTTAAACCTAGTTATTGAGGGAGCAAAATGGACTATTGGTATATCTGCTTTTATCGCAGTCATGCGTATGATAATAGGGGTATTTTTTGGTGTAGTATTAGGGACATATATAAAAAGGGGATTCACAAAGATTGAAGCCTTTTTTGATAGCTTTACAGTGATTCCAACAGTAATGATCGCTTATTTTTTACTGCAGTTTGCGAATAGATTTGCAAATGGGCAAGAAACATCAACTTTTTTTGAGAGAGCTTCATTTCAAGTCATATTGCTTGTTGTACTTGCGATTCCAACCATTTCTCTTTACGTTGCGAATGAGGTTCGGAAATTACAAAGGGAAGAATTTATTGATGCTGCCCGTATACTAGGAGGAAGTAAACGACATATTGTGGTTAAACATGTGTTTCCACATTTATATATGACGTTTGTACTTGTATTAATGCAGCAGTTTATTCAAACGCTTATTATTTTTCTTCATTTAGGATTGCTTGAAGTATTTTTTGGCGGGACGGTACAATTTGGTGGATTGGTCAAAGAAATAGACTCCTATACACATGAATGGTCAGGTTTAATTGGTGTATATTTCCGTTCTTTAACAGTGCATCCATGGATTCCGCTTGTACCAATTACTTTTTTTGGCCTTACTATTTTTTCAGGAAATATGATAGCAAGAAGTATAGAAGATGCCATAGCGAAAGTAAGGTTAGGAGAAAATAAAAAGAAAGAGGATGTCGAAGAGGTACAGCACGTTTCGCATTCGAAAGAAGAATTGTTTACATTTAAGCATACAATGTAAAGAGCCTAGGAAATTAGGATCTAAGCTATATATAAACCCCCTCTTTTTGGGTGGGAGAGAGGATCTGGCCATGCATAGAAGCGGTCAGGGCCTGTTTCTGCCCCATGCGAAGTAAAAACAGAAAGAGTAAACGAGTGTAGGTTACTTTTTATTCTGCATAGCAGGGATTTAGATGTTGAAAAATTATAAATCATATAATCTAAAAAATGTTGTTCTTATATATACATCAATTAAAAACCCCCTCTTTTTGGGTAGGAGAGAGCATCTGGCCATGCATAGAAGCGGTCAGGGCCTTTTTCTGCCCAGTGCGAAGTAAAAACAGAAAGAGCAAACGAGTGTANNTACTTTTTATTCTGCATAACAGGGATTTAGATGTCGAGAAATTAAAATGGATTTATATGATGAAAGTGTATGGCTCCTACCGAATTTTTCGAGGAGGTAGCTGGGCTGAGGAGGCCAGAGGCTGTGGGGATTCGTGTCGTTGTAGCCATCCGTCATTTTGCATAGATGACCTTGGGTTCCGTCTTGTCCGGTCTTTGTAACTGCTACAAACAAGCGCTCAACTAGCCGTATTAAGTGATAGAAAATAAAAGAAGCAAGCATTTCTGTATAAATGCTTGCTTCTTTTTTATTTAGTAGAAACTTCACCTGCTGTTTGCGTCTGAGGAATAAAGTATCCTACGATACCGCCAACAATTGCCGGAATAATCCAGCCGATTCCTAATTTGTAAAGAGGAATGGTACTTACGATGGATGCAATGGCAGTTGGGATCATTCCCACATTATCAAGTGCATGAATACAGCTAATAATAAATGCGGCAATCATGGCACCGATGTATACAGAAGGTTTACGCTTCGTGTATTTATCGATGAATGATACAAAAATTAAAATGATTGTAATTGGATAAAGAATAATTAACACAGGTAATGTGATTTTAATTAGTAAACTTAAACCTAAGTTTGAAATGATAAAGCTAAAGATACAAACAGATAATACAAGTTTCTTATAAGAAACATTTGTTAATATAGTTGTGAAATAGTTTGCGAAAGCACTAACAACACCGATTGCTGTTGTTAAACAAGCGAATACAATGGCAATGCCTAGCATGATGTTACCGCTTGTCCCAAATAATTGATACATAACAGTTGCTAATAGTTGGCCGCCGTTTTCAAATTGCCCTAGGCTTCCATTTGATGCACCGATATATCCAAGTAAGAAATAGACAATTGTTAAGAAAAAAGCGGCAATACTTCCACAAATAATTGTGTATTTAGCAATGGATGCCTTTTCTTGTACACCGTTTTGGCGAATTGCATTTACGACGATTGTTGATAAAACGAGAGCACCAATTGCATCTAGTGTTAAGAATCCTTCTAAAAATCCCTTGAAAAATGGAATTTCTTTATAATCGCCGACAGGATTTACAAATGATCCCGTAGGTGAAAGGATTGCTTTCGTTGCCATAACAGCAATAATTCCAAGTAAAATCGGTGTTAATATTTTTCCGATATGATCAACTAATTTAGATGGATTTAATGATAAAAAGTAGACGATCGTAAAGAAAATAAAAGTAAAAATTAACATAGAATACCAATGATCGTGGAAAAGTGGTGCGATCCCAACTTCATAAGAAACAGATCCCGTTCGTGGAATAACAAATAGCGGACCGATTGAAAGATAAATAATAATGGCTAGTACTGCTGCGAATTTTGGATGAACACGGCTCGCTAAATTCTTAAAGCTACCACCTGCAAGAGCAACAGCAACTATTGCTAATAGGGATAAACCTACATCTGTAATAATAAACCCTGAAATAGAAACCCACATATTTTCTCCTGAAGAAAGCCCGAGAAGTGGCGGGAAAATCATATTACCAGCGCCGAAAAAAACCGCAAATAGCAATAAACTAATGGAAAGAATTTGCGATGGTTTTAAAGTGTTACGCATATATAGAAAATCCTCCTAAGAAGTATTTTGTCGAAAATTCAAACAATTTGTCAAGTAACTGTTTTTATTTTAAAGGTCTGATGACCATAAAGCAATAGGGAATTTTGAAAAAATAGAAATTAATGCGTCAAATCGAATAATTATACTATTTATAGTTTGAATAGAGAGGATGTTACTCTTGAAAGAAAGGGAGGCAATGAGGATAAAAAATACACATACCGATATGATATGTGTATGTAGTGGAATTAAAAATAAATTTTGCGATCACGTTCTTCTTTTAGAATTTCGACCGCCTCGCGGAAACGTTGGGAATGAACGATTTCACGTTCTCGTAAAAAACGTAAACTATCATTTATATCAGGATCGTCTGATAAATTGATGAGCCATTGATATGTCGCTCTTGCTTTTTCTTCAGCAGCAATGTCTTCATATAAATCAGCAATAGGATCACCTTTTGCTTGTATATATGTGACTGTAAATGGTGTACCAGCTGCATTATGATAATGTAGGGCGCTATCATGGTCGGCATAATGAGGATCAAGTCCGGCTGCTTTCATTTGCTCAGGCGTCGCATCTTTTGTTAGTTTGTAGACCATTGTCGCTATCATTTCAAGGTGGGCAAATTCTTCGGTACCGATGTCTGTAAGTAAACCAATTACTTTATCAGGAATGCTATAACGTTGATTTAAATAGCGAAGTGCGGCAGCTAACTCTCCATCTGCACCGCCGTATTGTTCAATTAACAATTTTGCGAGTGCTGGATTGCACATACTTACTTTTACAGGATATTGCAATTTTTTTTCATATATCCACATAGTTCTTCTCCTTTAAATTTGCCATGGCCACGGACCTTTACTCCATTCCCACGGAGCCTTAGAATAGCTATTCCCAAATTGCTGAAGGGGTCCATATTTCTCTTCGATTTTTTGCCGTAACAATCGTCGTTTATAAGAAAAATCATTAAATTGATTAATAGATGTAACATCATCAGGGTGTGTATCTAAATATAGTGTTAGTTCAACTAGTACAAAATCGAGTTCTTGCAGTTCTTCCATCCATTGATAATACTCTTCTGGTAATGATTGAGCCACGATTATGTTCACCGCCCTTTTTTGTATGGATTTTCGTAATAATCATAAAAGACAGGCCATAAAGTACCTTTTCTTAAAGCTTCTTTTGGGGAGAACTGTGGTAAATTTGGCGGTTGAAATCCTAAATATAGATTAGGAGGGGTAGAATAGTATTTTTTCCCGATAGGAGGACAAGGATCTTTTGGACCATGGTATGGTGTATACGATTTCATATACTTATTCATGACAGAACCTCCTTATATAAAACTAAAAACTTCATCACTATATACTGTATTCAGACATAATCACCTTTTATGACACATATAGAAAAACTAATAGGTACAGGGGGGAAATGCATGTGAAGCATATTACAAACTCTATTGTATTAGAAGTAAGAAATTTAAAAGAAACATTATATTTTTATGAAGGCATTCTAGGATTATATCCTAGTTCACAAAGACCGCAATTAGATGTTACGGGTGTATGGTATGACATTGGTTCGACAAGGATTTGTTTTGTAGTAAACAAAAATCAAAGGGGAGAGGTTACGGAAGATTTACCTTCATGTAAAAGGATTACCTTTTCGATTTCTGATATAGAAAAGGTAAAGAAAAAGCTGGAATTCTATCGAATCTCATTTCGTGAAGAGCATTGTGATGAAGGAGAAGCGATTATTGTTCATGATCCAGATCAGCATAAACTTCAAATTGAAAGTAAATGAGCTTAAAGAAAACGATAATCAATGAGGGTGTTACTGTCTATTCATGTGATATATAACAGCATAAAACCCCTCTTTTTAGGTGGGAGAGAGGATCTGGTCATGCATAGAAGCGGTAAGCGGTCAGGACCTGTTTCTGCCCCGTGCGAAGTAAAAACAGAAAGAGCAAACAAGTGTAGGTTACTTTTTATCCTGCATAGCAGAGATTTAGATGTCGAAAAATGAAAATGGATTTTGAGCAGTTTTATTTAAAAGCTGTGGAAATGACGGGATATTTACGTACAGAACTGAAACATTTTCCGGCTTTGAAGAAATTTACGAAAGATGTTTCATTGGAACTGAATTTATTTTCACATTTTCTGCATGAATTAGAACTATCTGAGCAAATATTAAGCTCATTATCTGCAAGAATGGCAGACCATATGGCAAGAGAGGAATGTTATTATTTACTAAAATTAGCCCAATCATCTGGATTAGAGATACCAAAATGTAACCCTCTATAGGAGCAGGTAAAAAGCCGCATTATGTGGCTTTTTGTTCGTTTATAAAAAGAAGGTGGATAGGTATATGGTGTTAAGAAAATTCATGTACATTTCTTTTATTTTTTACATTTTGGGAGAAACTAAACAGACGCTTAAAGAAGGAGGATTCATACATGCAATTAGCGACACATGAGTTACGTGATTTAAGTGAAATGATTATGGGTTGTTACAATACGATTAATACAATGTCTACATATATAAAACAAGCACAAGATCCGGATTTAAAACAACTATTACAACAACATTTGCCCTTTCACGTACAGGATTATAATTTGAAACTAGAATTTGTACAAAACGATTCGATTCCAAATGTCTCAAAATGTCAATTAGCTAAACTAAATCCAGTACTATCCTCTTATATACAAGCACCTTCAAAAGAGTATTTGCCAGTTACACCAAGTATGACTGGACAACCTCCTTCTGATCGAGCAATTGCGATTGGATATCTACTTACTCAAAAATCTGCTGCATTTAACTATGCAGGTTCTTTATTAGAATGTGCCAATCCACATTTAAGAACTTTGTTAGAAAATGCTTTTTTAAACAGTAGTCGTCATGCTTATGACATTTGGCAGCATATGGTGAAGAGAGGATATTACCAGTTATCTCCGGCACCAGACTCTGAAATAAAGGCAATAGCAAGCATGTATCAGTCATTACCAGAATAAAAAGTTGACAAGTTTCGTCAAATATTTTAAGGTGATTTTATAAAATTGTGTATATAAAGGGGAGTAACTTATTACAATAAAGTCGTCATTACAGGGAGAAACCCTCGGCTTTATTGGCAACGTTTTTGTTGTTAGTGAGACCTTTACCACCAATGGTAAAGGCCCCTTATTGTCTTTTTTAGGACCTTTATCATATTTGGTAAAGGTCCTTTTTGTATACAAAAAAGGAGAGATGATAAATGAAAAAATTTATAAGCAGATTTCGATTTATGCTTCATTTTCGACGTTTCATTCCATTTTTATATGACTTTTTTACCTCAAAAGAAGTCCCTGTGCAGAAAAAGATATTATCCATTGGTTTTTTAATTGGATATGTTGTATTTCCATTTGATCTCATTCCTGATTTTCTGTTTGCTTTTGGCGTGTTAGATGATGTTGCTGTCGCAATATTTATTTTGCAACGCATTGTAAAAATGGCGCCGCCGCATTTACAAGAAAAATATGACTTAAATAAAGGATAGAGGTTAAAAATATGGAGCAGCTTATTTTGGATATCATTGAATATTTAAAGCAATTTTCTTATTTTGGAGTTATTGCAGCTCTAACATTTGAGTTTATTCCAGCCGAAATCGTTTTACCGCTTGTTGGCTACTGGGTGTATGAAGGAGATATGAATTTTTGGTTAGCGGTATTGGCTGGAACAATTGGGGGAACGACAGGACCATTAACTTTGTATGCACTTGGTTATTATGGAGGTCGCCCATTGTTAATGAGATATGGAAAATACTTTTTCATAAAAGAAGAACAGATTCAAAAAGCGGATCATTTCTTTGAGAAATATGGACCTGTTGTGGCTTTTGCTGGACGATTTATCCCTGGAATTCGGACGCTTATTTCAGTTCCGTGCGGTATGGCGAAAATGAATATTTGGCAATTTAGTATATATACATTTATGGCAATGCTACCATTAACGGCGTTATACATATATGTAGGAATGAAGTTAGGGCCTCACTGGAAAAAAGCGGGCGAAGTTCTTGAACCGTATATGTTGCCGATATTAGGAATCGTTTGTTTTGCTGTAATCGGGATTGTAATCTATAAAATTATGAAAAAAAGAAATAAAACGCAGTCTGTATAAATACGAGTTGAAAAACCGACAAAAAACCCCCTCTTTTTAGATGGGAGGGAGCATCTATTCATGCATAGGAACGGTCAGGGCCTGTTTCTGCCCCATGCGAAGTACAAACAGAAAGAGCAAACGGGTGTAGGTTACTTTTTATTCTGCACAGCAGATCTATATAAGTACAAATTGAAAAATCGACATAAAACCTTTCTTTTTAGGTGGGAGAGAGAATCCGGCCATGCATAGAAGCGGTCAGAGCCTTTTTCTGCCCCATGCCAAGTGAAAACAAAGAGAGAAAACAAGTGCAGGTCACTTTTTGTTCTTCATAGCTGCGACTTATATGCGGGAAAATCAAAATGGATATATATAGATGTCAAAAAATGAAAATGGATTTATATAGTAAGGCATGAATTGTAGTGGCGTATTGAATATGCGAAGCAACTTGTTGAAAAGAGTGTAAATAAACAACAACTTGTGATGACAAGCTTCTTTTTTGTTATACTAATAATAGAAAGCTAGGGTAAGGGAGCGAATGATTTGGAAGAGAAAAAGCTAAAGAGAATTTTGGAATATGTATGGATCGTGGTTGTGCTCCTTGTTGGATATTACGTATTCAAAGATAAAAGCAAATGGATGCTATTTTTACTGACTTTTTTATTAGCAGGATTAGGAACGTTATTTATTAACTTTTTCTTTGATAGTGTAACCGCGTGGAAAAAGAAAAAGAAAGATACAAAATAGCCGAGGAGGATAGATATGCGAAAGTGGAAGCTTGTGTATCAGTTGGTTGTAATGGTGATCGTTGTTATGGTTGGTATCATCAACTATTCTTCACCGTTAGGAGATTGAGCATGGTTTACGGCTTGCATCGGTGCATTTCTCATTCTACAGACGTTAACGAAAAAGCATATGAGAGAATGAAAACAGCTCGCTACTAAAGCGAGCTGTTTTCTTATGCTTCTTTTTTCGTATCGTTATTTTTGTCTGTAAGTAGGTGGCTATTACGTCTAGAGTAGAAGAAATATACACATAGCCCAATGACAAGCCAAACAGCGAAGCCCATCCATGTTGTTGCTGAAAGGTTAGCCATTAAATATAAACAACAGCAAATCGCAACGATTGGTAATATCGGGACAAATGGTGCACGGAAGCCTCTTTTTAAATCAGGATGTGTTTTACGTAAAATAAGTACAGCAAAACAAACAAAAGTAAAGGCAGTTAGTGTACCGATGTTCACTAAATTTGCGAGCAGGTGTAGGTCGAGTAATCCTGCTAATAAAGCGGCTAATATCCCAGTAATCCATGTGTTTAATAAAGGGATTTTCGCCTTTTTACTGACGCGAGCTAATGCTTTTGGAAGTAGACCATCACGGCTCATTGCATAAGAAACACGGACTTGCCCATACAATAACGACTAAAAGAACAGTTGTCATTCCTGTCATTGCACCGACAGCTAATAAACTAGCAATTGTGTCTTCACCAACGAAATGCAGCGCAAAAGCAACGGGATCAGAAACATCTAATTGTGTGTAAGGAACCATCCCCGTTAAAACAAAGGACACAAGCATATACAATACGGTACAAATAAGAAGAGAACCAATGATTCCAATTGGTAAATCTCGCTGCGGTTTTTTGGTTTCTTCAGCTGCTGTCGCGATTGCGTCAAATCCTAGAAAAGCAAAAAATACTGTTGCTGCACCAGTAATGATACCATCGTATCCAAATGGTAAAAACGGTGTCCAGTTTTCAGGTTTTACGTATTTCGCACCTGCTACAATGAAAGCAATGATAACCGCTAATTTGATTAACACCATAATATTATTAATACGAGCACTTTCACGTATACCAAAGCTAAGTAATAGTGTGATAAAAAGTAAAATACATACAGCTGGTAAATCGATTAATCCGCCTTTTCCCATGCCAGGGGCTGAGGCGATGATGGCGGGAAGATGAATATTAAATCCTTGAAGTAACGATTGTAAATACCCTGACCATCCTACAGCGACAGCCGCGACTGCCAGTAAGTATTCTAGCATTAAACACCAGCCTACAATGAAGGCAACGATTTCTCCGACCGTCATATACGCATACGTATAAACACTTCCTGAAATAGGGATAGAAGAAGCGAATTCGGCGTAACAGAAGGCGACGCAAGCACAAGTAAATGCGGCGATAAGAAAAGATAGCATAATGCCCGGGCCAGAATGCTTAGCTGCCACAATTCCTGTTAAGACGAAGATTCCTGTCCCGATAACAGCACCGATTCCTAAAAAAGTTAAATCTAGTGCAGTTAATGTTCTTTGTAATTGCCTAGGTGATTCAGTAGTAAGTGGTTTCTTTCGTAATAATGACTTCACTTGGACTCTCCTCTCATACTTCAATCTTCACAACTGCGAATAGAATGCGAGCCCACTGGAAAATAGTTCATACGTAAATAGAGGTACAGTTGTGTATTTTTCTCTCGCGATTTGCGGACAGTAACGCTCCTGCCTCAAAATTAGAAGCTATATGGGAAATAAACTGTCCGTAAAAGCTCGATTGGTGAAAATCAATAATCAGCGGGGGATGGAGAAAACCCACTAATTAAAGTTTCGCTTTATGACAAATATAGAATGGCTGTAGTAATTTTATTATAATTCATAATATTTTGTCGAATGAAAATGTAACAAATAAAATCTTGTTTGTAAGGAGAGACTATTATTAAAAATATACGTATTTTGTAAAGCAGGAGAAGATGTTATGCTGTTTTATTTTGAACTGGTCGTTATTTTACTTTGTACGAAGTTAGCGGGCGATATTAGTGTTAGACTTGGACAACCATCGGTATTAGGCAAATTAATGATTGGAATTATTATTGGCCCTGCTGTCTTTGGAATTATTGATAGTTCTGAACTGATCGATGAACTAAGTGCGATTGGTGTTTTGCTGCTCATGTTTATGGCAGGGTTAGAAACGGATTTAGAAGAATTAAATCGTAATTTAAAATCTTCATTTGCAGTAGCGATGGGAGGAATTATTTTTCCTTTCTTTGGTGGATATTTAGCGGGTCTCGCTTTTGGGATGGTACAATCAAATGCCATTTTTTTAGGGTTATTACTTTGTGCAACATCGGTGAGTATTTCTGTACAAACATTGCGGGATTTAGGAAAAATGAACACGCGAGAAAGTACGACGATTCTCGGAGCAGCTGTGTTCGATGATGTTATCGTTGTTATTTTGTTAGCTTTTGTTATGAGTTTTCTAGGTACGCAAGATGTGAGTATTACACTTGTCATTGCTAAGAAAATCATCTTTTTCGTAAGTATTGTTTTCATTGGTTGGAAAGTTGTTCCGTGGATTATGAGAATGTTGGTGCCGCTCCGTGTGTCAGAGGCGTTAATTAGTGCAGCGCTTATTATTTGCTTTTCCTTTGCTTACTATAGTGAAAAAATGGGGATTGCTGGTATTATCGGAGCTTTTGCGGCGGGAATTGCAATTTCTCAAACAGAATATAAGCATGAAGTGGAACATAAAATTGAACCGATTGCTTATGCCATTTTCGTACCAGTCTTTTTTGTTAGTATTGGGATGGAGATCACCTTTCACGGGATTGGGAGTCAAATGTGGTTTATTGTGATCATGACCATCATTGCGATTCTCACAAAGTTAGTGGGGTCTGGTTTAGGAGCAAGGTTAACGGGATTTAATTTGAAATCTTCAATTAGTATAGGGGCTGGTATGGTATCGCGCGGGGAAGTTGCACTTATTATTGCAGCAAATGGGCTAACTGCGAATTTATTAGCGAAAGAGAATTTTACAGCCATTGTAATTGTTGTTATATTGACAACCATTATTACGCCACCATTATTGAAGAAGTATTTTGTATAACGACAAAAAACAGGAGCCTGACAGCTTCTGTTTTGTTGTTATATGAGACACCTATATAATATTAAAAAGCGATATTAGTAGGAGTAATTATGTTAAAATCTATGTATGTGATAGGACGAAAAGGAGAGCAATATATGAAGATTACATGGAAAAAAGTTATATGTGTCGTTGTAATTCTCGTAATGTGCCTACCCTTTACATTGTGGAAAGAATCAAAAGTGAAAGACTTCCCTGTTTCTGTTTTTTCTTCTTATGTTGCAGGGGATGATTCGGAAGGGTATAGATACACTTCCTTGTTACCTGACTTTGCAATTTGGATAAATGGATGGGAAAAGAAGTGGTCGGAAGGAGAAAGAACGGTCTATCAAAAAGGGGATCGAACTGTAAATGTTTTTCATCCTCCCGGTGAAGATGTCTTTTATCTTTGTGATTCAAAAGATATGGAATTAAGATATGAAAAATAAAAGCAACCGCAAGAAATGGAGGTTGGATGGTGAAAGCTTCAACATTACTATTTAAAATTGAAAATTATATGGATCAATTTTCACCAGCTGAAAAAAAGGTTGCCAGGTACATAATGGAGAACGCAGAGATTGTTCCAAATTTAACAACAAAAGAAGTATCTAGCAATGCGGGATCCAGTGAAGCAAGTGTCGTGCGCTTTTGTAAAACGATTGGTATAGGAAGTTTTAAAGCATTTAAGTTAGCACTTGTTAGGGAATTAACAATTGCTGATTATAATATTAATGATTTTTCGGTGATGAATACAGAAGATAGTCCGTTTGATTTATTCAATAAAGTTACATATGTAAATAAAGCTGCAATTGAGGCAAGCGTTACGGCAATTGATAAAAAGGAATTAGAAAAAGCAGCCGACGCAATTTTGCATGCAGGAAAAATATTATTTTATGGAGTGGGCGGTTCCTCTGCACCAGCAATGGATGGAGCATATAAATTTACTCGTCTTGGCTTTACAGCAATCATGCTCCCCGATTTTCATATGATGTTGCCGCTCGTGACAAATTTAAGAGAAGGAGATATATTTGTCGCGATTTCAACTTCTGGTCGTACGAAGGATGTACTGGAACTCGCGCGGTATGCGAAGAAACGAGGGGCAACTGTTATTGCGATTACAAAGTTAGATCAATCATCTCAGCTATATAAAGAATCATGTATCCGTCTTTGTATGCCAGATGTAGAGCAGGATTATCGTATAGCAAGTATTGCGTCAAGAATGACGCAATTAAATATGATTGATGCTTTGTATGTCATTACATTTAATCAGATTGGCAATCAAGTTTTGGATCAATTTATGGAAACGAGAGCAGAAGCAGTACGATTACGCAAATTAAAGTAAGGAAAAAGATGGGGGAGCTCATCTTTTTTTTGCATGTATAGACACAAATTTGTTATAAAAAGAAATTAAATTTCATAAAATAATAAAGAGACATTGATTTTAAATTTCTCAAAGTTATAATGGAAGTATGAAATTAAATTTCAAAGAAGGTGAAATTATGTTAGAAAATTTATCTACAGAACATCGAAATGAAAATACGATGAATTTAGATGAGATGAGTATAAAAGAAATTTTACAAACTATGAATCAAGAAGATCAGAAAGTTGCTATAGCAGTAGAAAAAGAGATTGAACAAATTGAAAACATTGTGCAAGATGTTATTTTGTCTTTCAAAAATGGCGGCCGATTAATTTATATTGGAGCTGGTACAAGCGGACGTTTAGGAATTTTGGACGCTGCTGAGTGTCCGCCTACATTTGGGACGGATGAGAAACAGGTTCAAGGATTTATAGCAGGAGGAATGAAAGCGCTTACTAAAGCGATGGAAGGTGCCGAAGATCGAGAAGATTTGGCTGTACTAGATTTAAAAAGTATTCAATTAAATGATAAGGATACTGTCATTGGAATTGCGGCAAGTGGCAGAACCCCTTATGTGATTGGTGGATTGAAATATGCAAATTCTGTTGGAGCAAATACAGCTAGCATCTCTTGTAATACGAGAGCAGAAATTAGTAAATTTGCAAAAATTAGCGTGGAAGTAGAAACAGGCGCCGAAGTGCTAACAGGGTCTACACGCTTAAAGGCTGGAACTGCACAGAAATTAGTACTAAATATGATTTCAACGTCCTCTATGATTGGAGTAGGGAAAGTTTATAAAAATTTAATGGTTGATGTTCAATCGACAAATGAAAAGTTAGTTGAACGTTCTAAACGAATTATTATGGAAGCAACAGGAGTAGAGTATAAGGAAGCGGCGGTATATTATGAAAAAGCAAATCATAATGTGAAGGCTGCGATTGTCATGATATTACTGCAGTGTGAATATGGGGAAGCACTTGAAAAATTAACAGATGGGGAAGGGTTTGTGAAAAAGGCGCTATAAAGAATGGGGAGGGGGATTCTAAAATGAAGAAAGAACAGCGGATGGCGAATGAAATTACAGAGCAACTTGGGGGAGTAAAAAATATTCGTGGTATCGCACATTGTATGACAAGATTACGTCTAACACTTCATGATGAAAGTAAAGTGAACATGGAACTTTTGAAAAAAGTCGAGGGTGTAATGGGCGTTATTGAAGATGAAACGTTACAAGTCGTAGTTGGTCCGGGGACTGTGAATAAAGTAGCTGCAGAAATGGAAACTTTAACGGGCTTACGAATTGGCGATGTTGCTGATTACCATCTTGAAGACCTTGGTCAAGAAATGAAATCAGCAATGAAGAAGAAAAATAATACACCAGTGAAAAACTTTTTACGAAAAATAGGGAGCATTTTTATTCCATTAATCCCTGGACTTGTTGCATCAGGAATTATAAATGGGGTTGCGAACTTTGCAAAAAATGCAGGTGCAGATCCAAATGCAACATGGCTGCAAATGTTACTTTTAATCGGCGGCGGTATATTTACGTTTTTAGGTATTTTAGTCGGCTGGAATACAGCGAAAGAATTTGGCGGGACACCAGTTCTTGGAGCAATTGCCGGCGTCCTAATTTTCAACCCAGCTATGGCTAATGTGAAACTATTTGGTGAAGCACTGGTACCAGGGCGTGGTGGCTTATTCGCTGTCATCTTTGCAGCATGGCTTATGGTTGTAGTGGAAAGACAAGTTCGAAAAGCAGTGCCAAATGCAGTTGATATTATTGTGACACCACTTATTACGGTATTAGTTGTGAGTTTAGTAACGATGTTAGTAGTTCAGCCAGTAGCTGGTGTATTAACTGATGGAATTACAAGCGGTATTAATGCCATTTTAGATGTTGGCGGAGCGGTTGCAGGAGCAGTGCTTGCGGGAACATTTTTACCACTCGTTATGGTAGGGTTACATCACGGTTTAACACCGATTCATATGGAATTTATTAATCAAACACATGCTACGCCATTGTTACCGGTATTAGCGATGGCAGGAGCTGGGCAAGTAGGGGCAGCGATTGCGATTTATGTGAAAACAAAAAATAAACGCCTTCGCAATGTTATTAAAGGTGGATTGCCAGTTGGATTTTTAGGAATTGGTGAACCTTTATTATATGGTGTGACTTTGCCACTTGGAAAACCGTTTCTTACTGCCTGTTTAGGAGCTGCTGTTGGCGGTGCATTTCAAGCAGTTATGAAAACGGCTTCACTTGGAATTGGTGTATCAGGGTTATCGTTAATTCCGTTAATCGCTGACAATAAATATTTATTATATTTTCTTGGTCTTGTCATTGCTTATGTATCTGGTTTTATCTTTACGTATTTCTTCGGGTTTAAAGAGGAAATGGCAGAGAACATATAGAGAAAGGGAATACCTTTCTCTTTTTTTCATGATAAGTAGAAGGAGAGATTACTATGATAGGAGTTTCCATATATCTTTCAAAAGATCGAGTAGAGGAGCAAGAAAAATGGTTGAAAACGGTAAGCGAATACGGCTTTACGTCTATTTTTACTTCTCTTCATATTCCAGAAGACGATCCTACAACTTATAAAGAGTTAATACAAATACTTGGGAAGCAAGCGGGAAAATATGAGATGGAACTCATGGTGGATGTTTCTCCAAAATCTTTAGAGTATTTAGGAATTACATATGAAAATGTGGAACAGTTAGTAGCGTGGGGGATTACGGGCTTACGCATAGACTACGGTATAGATCCAAAGCAAATTGCACGTATATCACACAAAATGAAAATTGCGTTAAATGCGAGCACTATTACGGAATCCTTTTGGAAGGAACTACTTCAGGAAAATGTAAAAGTAGATTGTGTAGAAGCATGGCATAATTTTTATCCACGCCCTGAAACGGGACTTTCGAAATCCTTTTTACAAAAACAAAATCAATATTTACATACGTGCGGAATAAAAACGATGGCTTTTATTCCGGGTGATGATGAAAAAAGAGGACCGTTATATGGAGGGCTGCCAACGTTAGAAAAGCATCGATATATGCGCCCCCTTGAAGCATATTTGGAACTCGTTCAAGACTGTTTTGTCGATAAAGTATTGATCGGGGATATAAGCGGGAGTATGCAAAGTGTAAAAGAAATTTCTAGTGCGCGGAAAGGAGTGATTCCAATACGTTATAAACCACTTATTAATGAAGGAGAAGCGCTAGAAAAAGTGGAGAACGTACATACGAACCGGCTTGATCCAGCGCGTGATGTCATTCGTTCTGTGGAATCAAGAGAAGGAAATACGGTTATGTTACCACCTATAAATACCATTCAAAGAAAAATAGGCAGCATTACAATTGATAACGAATTGTACGGTAGATATGCAGGAGAAATACAGATAACGATCAATGATTTACCGGAAAATGAAAAAGTGAATGTAATGGGAATGATTGTAGAAGAGGATGTGCCGTTATTATTTTATGTAGGAGCAGGACAGAAATTTCAGCTTATTCAAGAGGGATAAAAAAATCGCCGTAGAATAACGGCGATTTTTTTAGTGATTTTGTACAAATGATGTACGTGCTTGAGTGACAACCGTTTTAAAATGAGAAAATAAGTAACAGCCAGTCACAACGACGATCGTACCTAAAATTTGAATCCATGTTAATTCTTCACCTAAGAAAAGGAAGGCTAAAATGGCGGTGAAAATTGGATTGAAGTTTAGGAAGATTCCTGATGTAGTAGCTCCTAACTTTTGAACACCAATATTCCAAAATACCATACAGACTACAGTTGAAATGAGCCCTGTGTATAGTAAGGAAGTAATAAAGGAAGCATTGATATTAGAAACAGTAAAGGTAGATACGTTAAATGGAAGCAATAGGATCACACCGAAAATTCCTGAGTATAAGGTTGCCATCATCGGTGTTGTTGTTTTAGTTGCCCATTTGCTGCAAACAGAATAGATGCCCCAAATACAAACTGCAGCAATCATCCATAAATCTCCGCTATTAAAATGTAACGAAAATAAAAGTGCGATATTTCCTTTTGAAAGGACGAGAATAACGCCAAAAAAGGAAAGAATCATAGAAAGAATTTGAAGTACATTTACTTTTTCTTTTAAGAATAAAGATGAAAACAGTGCGATTGAAATAGCATTCAATGTAGAAATAAGACCTACATTCGTTGCTGATGTTTGTTCTAATGCTAAAAACTGAAAAATATTAAAGAGAACAACGCCAGTAATCCCCATGAGTAGTAAAGGAAGGATGGCAGCACGCGGCGGGAAAATTTTCTTTTCCTTAAACCAAACAATTGGGAATAGACAAACAATCGCAATGATCCATCTTAAACTTGTCAGCGTCATTGGAGAAGCATGATTGACAAGTGATTTTCCAACGACAAAGTTTCCTCCCCATAATAAGCTTGTTAACAATAATAAAAAGACATAAAAATAAGGCATAGTTTGGAACCCCTTTTATTAGTATATAAATCTAAATTTAAACCCTGGCATAACCCCTTTCTTTTTGGGGGGAGAGAGGATCCGCCGATGCATAGAAGCGGTCAGATCCTTTTCCTATCCCATGCCAAGTGAAAACAAAAGGAGAAAACGAGTACAGGTCTCCTTTTGTTTTTCATAGCATCGACTTATGTATTGAAAATTCAAATGGATTTACATAATATGAATTGTAAATAATTTTAGCATTTTTCTTAGTTATCTAATATATTATTTTGTATAATGAATAAAATTAGAAATAATATTGTTTCAGTTAGTATAATTACAGAATTTTATTCAATTTCATAAGAGGTATTATGCATTTTTTCGAAGAATCGTCAGCAAAGAAAAGGAGAGGTTTTATGGAATCATCTGTTATTAAAGTGTTAGATGATTTAGACGTCCAAATTTTAGATATTCTGCAAAAGGAATCGCAGGTAAGCAATGCAGAACTTGCTCGTCGCGTCAATTTGTCGCCACCTGCTATGCACGCGCGCATCAAGAGGCTAGAAAGTGAGGGCTTTATTGATAAGCAAGTTGCAATTTTGAACCAAGAAAAACTTGGATTTGATTTATTATGTTTTATTTTTATGAGTACAAATATCCACCAATCTGAAAAGCTTGAAGTGTTAGAAAGAGAACTAGAATCTATGCCCGAAGTATTAGAATGTCATTGTTTAACAGGGGAGTACGATTATTTATTAAAAGTTGCGAACCGTGATCGAAAGGAACTGGAGCGTTTCATTAGGAAGCTGAATAAGCTGGGAATTACACGGATACAGACAAGCTTAGCGCTGCGTGAAATTAAATATTCTACAGTATTACCAATACGGGATTCGAAACAAAGTACTGAGTGAAATATAAAACCATTTTTTACATGGGAGAGAGGGTCCGATCATGCGTAGAAGTGGTCAGGGCCTTTTTTAGTCCCATTCCATGTGAACACAAAGGGAGAAAATGAGAGGAGGTCTTCTTTTATTTTCATAGCATCGAGTTGTATATTGAAAAAGCAAAATAGATTTATATAGGACTTGTTTTTTGGGGGAATAAGTATATGTAAAATTCAGAATAATAATTGACGTGTTCGGATGGATGGGTGTATTATTATATAAATTTATGAATTAATATACATTTAAAGTTATAAATATTTCATGTAAGGAGATAAATCATGCAAATTTCAAATGCAATTACAAGTGATGTGAAAGAAATATATAACTTAATAGAAACATATTCGAAAAAGGGAGTCGTTCTGCCGCGTTCACTTTTGTCCCTTTACCAGTACTTACAGTGTTTGTATGTTGTGAAAGAGGGAGAGGAAATTTTTGGGGTTGCTGGTTTACATGTTTTAGGTGAAGATCTGGCCGAAATAAGATCATTAGTCGTACCGGATACATATACAGGTAAAGGGATAGGACGTATGCTAGTCAATCATGTAATAAGTGAGGCTTCTAAAATAAAGGTAAGAAGGGTTATTTCTTTAACGTATCAAACTACGTTTTTTCAAAAGTGTGGATTTGATTTTGTTGATAAGGAATCGCTGCCTGAAAAAGTGTGGGTTGATTGTCGGCATTGTCCGAAATTTGATTGTTGCGATGAAGTTGCGATGGTTAGGTATGTTACATGAGGTATAGGTGAAAAAAGCCTCCTATCTTCTATCTACTAGGTGTTCTTGGGCAATAAAGGTATTTAAAAATGAAAGTCAATATTCTCAACGACGAGGGTATCAACTTTTTCCATATAAAGGTATAATGTTTGGGATAGAGCTATTCAGCAAAAGGGTAGAATTAATTGGGGGGCATTATGGAATTATTTGAGTATGAAGAACGATTTGAAAAGCAAGTAGAAAGCTATGTATTAACTGAGGAACAGTTACAATTTACAGGTATACCAAAGAAATGTGTAGAATTATCAAAAGCCGATGCTGATAGACATTCTATATTGTTTTTTGTAAATAATGAGCTTGTGACATTCTTCGTTCTTCATGAAAATGAAGGTGTAAAACCTTACTCTGAAAATCCCAAAGCTATCTTATTACGAGCATTTTCAACGGATTATTATTATCAAGGAAAAGGGTATGCGAAACAATCATTGTTGTTACTGCCTGAATTTGTTCGCAAAAAATACCCACATATTAGTGAAATTGTATTAGCGGTAAATGTGAACAACATTACTGCACAGTCGCTATATAAAAAGTGTGGCTTTATTGACGAAGGTGTACGCAAAATAGGAAAAAAAGGCGAACTTATTATTATGAGCCTTTATTTATCCAGCTATTTGTAGGAAGTAATACTCCCACCTCAAAATTCGGTGAAAGCATTGTCCAACTCTAGCGGCTAGAATCTCCGGTCGTTTCGCCTCCTCGGACGAGGCAAAAAGCGCCTCTCTGTCGGGGGCGCGGGCGTCCTGCGATTCTGAGCGAGCCGCTTCCGCTTTTCTAAAGAAGTAAGGTGGAGATAAACTGCCCGTAAAAGCCCAATTGGTGAGGGCTAATAATCAGTGGGGATGAAGAAAACTCCACTGATTAAAGTTTCACTTTATGAAATTTTTAAATATATGTATGAACAAGAGCAATTATAAAAAATAAAAATAGATGATTGACATTTTATAAATCATTCACATACAATATAAATGAATGACATTCAGTCATTTTGTTTCGTGGAAGGATGTAGATAATGAGTAAAAAAGAAAAAATTGTATACGCTGCTATCGAATGTTTTAGGGAAAAAGGGATTGAAAAAACAAAGATTTCGGATATTGTGAAATCAGCTGGTATTGCTCAAGGAACTTTCTATTTATATTTTTCTTCAAAACTATCTGTAGTGCCTGCTATTGCAGAAATTATGGTTGAGAAGATGATATGTGCAGTTGAAGAAAAAGTACAAGCTAGCACTTCTTTCTTAGATACATTTTCGCAAATTGTAGATGCAATTTTTGATTTTACAAAGGAACACCACGAAATACAGGCATTAATATATGTTGGTTTAGCATCAACCGAACATATAAAAAAATGGGAGAGTCTATATCAGCCTCTTTACATTTGGATAAAGCGCTTTTTAGAAGAAGCTAAGAATGCTAATGTCATACGGAATTCTATTCATGTTGAAAGAACTTCCAAACTTTTTATCGCTTTAGTTGAATCGGCAGCAGAACAAACGTATTTATATGATCATGTAAAAGAAGAACAAGCTGATTTACAAAAGGCTGAAGTTTTGGATTTTTTAACGCATGCATTAGATATAAGAAAATAAATGTTCATTCGTTGGTTATAGCAAGATAGATAAATTGAGGCTAAAAATGAATGACAGTCAGTCATAAGAGGTGGAAATATATGAAAAACAAAGCTTGGTTATATGTAATATTAACATGTATTTTTGAAGTTTTTTGGGTTTTTGGTTTTAATACCGCTCACGAATGGTGGCATTGGGCAATCATTGTAGGGATTATTTTTGTTGATTTTCATATGCTTTCTAAAGCGTGTGAAAATCTTGCGACAGGAACAGTGTATGCCGTTTTTGCCGGAGTAGGAACTGTGGGAACTTTCTTAATGGACGTTTTCCTTTTTGGTGGAAGTTTTAGTCTAGGAAAATTATTTTTCATAGTTATGATAGTAGCTGGCGTTATTGGCTTGAAGTTAGCTGATAACAAAGAAGTAGGAGAAGAAGAAGTTATGAAAGGAGCTGCTTAAGGATGGGATGGATTTTTGTCCTTTGTGCCGCAATTTGTGAAATAGTTGGTGTAGTAGGTCTTAAAATGTATAGTAAGGATAAAACAGTAAGAAATGGAGCTCTTTACATCGGTGGATTTGGTCTATCTTTCGCATTTTTATATACATCGTTTCTATTTTTACAGGTAAGTGTAGCTTATGCGGTTTGGATTGGTATAGGAACAGCCGGAGCTGTTTTGTTAAATATGTTCCTATTTGGAGAATCAAAAAGTAAGGCACGTATGATGAGTGTGGCTCTTATTGTATGCGGAGTGACAGGATTAAAGGCTCTTTCTTAAAGATAGAAAAAGTTTATTACAAATGAGGAAGAATATATTGTGATGTAAGCCCCTAATGTTCTATTAGGGGGTTTTTCTATATAAATTCAAATTGAAACCCGACATAACCCCTTTCTTTTTGGGAGGAAAGAGGATTCGCCGATGTATAGTAGCGGTCACTTTTTGTTCTTCATAGCTGCGATGCTGGAAAATTAAAATGGATATATATGGGGAAAATAAAGATAGGATTATGTAGAGTATCTATCTCTTTTATTGTCCAGAAATATGGAAGTTGCTAATGGGCATTTGAAAAATAAGTAGGTTAGAAAGATTCTCGTTAACTTGCACTCCATTGTTGACAGTACAATAATTTTTCATATAGAATGAGTGACGGTCATTCAATACGCGTGTGAAAGGACTCAGATCATGAATAAAAAAGAGAAAATTGTCTATGCAGCTATTGAAGTGTTTCAGGAAAAAGGCGTTGAAAAAACAAAGATCTCTGATATCGTAAAATTGGCTGGTATTGCTCAAGGAACTTTTTATCTGTATTTTCCTTCTAAATTATCTGTTATGCCTGCAATAGCAGAAGTGATGGTTGAAAAGATGATACATACGGTAAAAGAACGAGTACAAAATAATGAACCTTTTTCAAAGAAAGTTATGCAAGTGATAGATGCGGTTTTTGACTTTATAGCGGAATACCGTGAAATACAAGCATTAATGTATGCTGGTCTTGCATCAACTGAGCATATAAAAGAATGGGAAACGGTATATCAACCCCTTTATATGTGGCTAAGTCAATTCTTAAATGAAGCAAAAGATGCAGGTGCAATTCGTAATTCCATTCACGCTGAAAGAACGGCAAAGTTATTTATTGCTCTTGTTGAATCTGCAGCGGAACAG
Source organism: Bacillus sp. AFS098217 (assembly GCF_002551815.1). Lineage (GTDB taxonomy): Bacteria > Bacillota > Bacilli > Bacillales > Bacillaceae_G > Bacillus_A. The sequence goes on along the minus strand of NZ_NVPR01000003.1, from coordinate 24,250 downwards.
GTTTATTTATATGATCATAAAAAGGATGATCAGGCCGATCTTCAGAAAGCTGAAGTACTAGACTTTTTAACACATGCATTGGACATTCGGGAATAAGCAGTTAGGTGAATCCATACTAGTAAAGAGATGGGTTCATGCTACCATATAATGAATGATAGTCAGTCATTATATGGCAGCATGAATCAATCTCATCATTCATTAGCTTCATTAGCCAATTCGGATATATGTAGAGCTTGAAGAATTGAAGGATAAATAAAAAAGCTCTTGGGGATTATTTTTGAGAGGGATTTTACATCAATGATTTATACAGGAAGAGGTGTTAAGAAATGAAGAAATCAATAAAAGAACAAAAGGCAGTATTAATTATTCTTCTAAGTAATATATTCATTGCGTTTCTCGGAATTGGTCTCATCATTCCGGTTATGCCGTCATTTATGAATATGATGCACTTATCAGGAAAAACGATGGGTTATCTTGTTGCCGTCTTTGCAGTAGCCCAGCTACTTATGTCACCACTCACAGGACGCTGGGTGGACCGTTATGGCAGAAAGAAAATTATCATAATTGGCTTATTTCTCTTTGGTACTTCAGAACTTATTTTTGGTTTAGGAACGGATGTATCAATGCTATATCTATCAAGGATGCTAGGGGGAATTAGTGCGGCCTTTATTATGCCTGGTGTTACGGCATATGTTGCAGATATTACATCCGTTCAGGAACGGCCAAAAGCGATGGGATATCTTTCTGCTGCCATCAGTACTGGTTTTATTATTGGTCCCGGCATCGGCGGCTTTGTTGCAGAATATGGTATACGTGTACCTTTCTTTTTTGCGGCAGTTATTGCTTTTCTAGCGTGTATTTCTTCCATATTTATTCTGAAAGAGCCGTTAACAACAAAAGAACTTGCAGAAATTTCGGCTCATACAAAGCAAACAAGCTTTATTGGAGATTTTAAAAAGTCATTAAATCCGCTTTACTTTATCGCATTTATTATTGTGTTTGTGCTTGCTTTTGGTTTATCAGCATATGAAACTGTTTTTAGCCTGTTTTCTGATCATAAATTCGGGTTCACACCGAAGGATATTGCCACTATTATTACAATCAGCTCAATCTTTGGTGTTATTGTGCAGGTATTTATGTTTGGAAAGTTAGTAGATATACTAGGCGAAAAAATGTTAATTCAAATATGTTTAATTACAGGAGCGATATTAGCAGTAGTTTCAACCTTAATCTCTAGTTTTTGGGTCGTACTGCTTGTAACTTCTTTTGTCTTTCTTGCATTTGATTTGCTTCGTCCGGCATTAACGACATTTTTATCAAAAGCAGCTGGTAAAGAGCAAGGGTTTGTTGCTGGCATGAACTCAACTTATACGAGTTTAGGAAATATTGTCGGACCGGCTATGGGAGGGATTTTATTCGATGTAAATATCCACTATCCTTACCTTTTCTCTGCTGTTATTCTGACTATTGGTCTCGGTATTACAGTCTTGTGGAAAGAAAACCAGTTGGCAGAAAGCTTAGCGAAATAAGGAAAAGCAAGTAAAATGAATTTTGAAATATAATCTAAAATAAGCAAAAAGCCCCTTAGAATGAAGTGCACCTCCAATTGTTAGACACAGTCTAACAATTGGAGGTGCACTTTTTTATGGCTAAATTTTCTTCGAAAGACAAAATACAAGCAGTGAGACGATATTTAGATGGAACTGAAGGTGGGGGTAGTTCAATTAGGAATTTGAACTATTTTTTCTTACTCCAAAATTAAAAATAGGATCTTTAAGTTCATACTTATACGTAGATCCATCTACAATCCCTACAACTTTATCATTATCATAAAGTTCGAGCATAAATTCTGCCATCTGCTTTGCGGTGTGAAACTTTGGTACAGCACCATCATATTGAAACTCTTCGATATCAAGAGAACGTTTTGCAAATTCTGTTTCAGTTGCACCAGGAGCTAAAACTTTTGCTTGTAATTTTGCACCTTGTTCTTTAAGTTCATGAGCAAGTCCTTCTGTAAATGCACTCACATAGAATTTAGTCGCACAGTAAGTAATAGCATTTGCAATAATAGTATATCCACCGCCCGATGAAACGTTGATAAGTTGTGTTCCATCAACCATTGAATAATCGCGAACAAAAAGAGATGACAGTATTGTTAGTGCTTCAATATTTAAATGCAGCATTGTCTCTATTTTGTTTAAATTTTGTTCAGCAATTGAGTCGAAATTACCAAAGCCTGCGTTGTTAATCCATGTTTCAATCTGAAAACCTTGAAGGCTTTCGTAAAGTTTATAAACATTTTCAGTAACGGATAAATCAGTTTTTCGAATTACAACATCTGAATCAGGATTTATTTTGGTGATTTTTAATTTTAGTTCCTCTAATTCTTCTTTTCTTCGAGCTACAAGTATTAAGTTTTTCCCACGAGCTGCAAAAGCTAGAGCGGCTTCATAACCAATTCCAGAACTAGCTCCAGTAATAACAGTATATTTCATATACATTCCCCCTGAATTTAAACCATTTTATTAGTAAATGTACTACGATTAGATTGTATTAGTTAGAGTGTACTCTAAGTCAAATCTTTTTTATAATCTTAATAAATGTATAGTACTGAATTAGATGCGGAGGTTATTATGTACACGATTAGTGAGGTAGCTAAATTATTAGGAGTGAGCACACATACATTACGATATTATGAAAAGGAAAAAATATTAGTTGCAAATCGTAATGCAAATGGAAACAGATTATACGATGAATCGCATATTAGATGGTTACAGTTTGTGATGAAGTTAAAACAAACCCAAATGCCAATAGCACAAATAAGAGAATACGCCCGATTATATACAGAAGGAGAACACACAACTAAAACACGCTTAAAACTTTTAGAAGATCATCAGAAATCTATTCAAGCTCAAATCGAAAACTTAGTAATCACCGAGAAGATGCTTGAGAAGAAGATTATTGCATATAAAGATTTGTTAAAAAATAAGTAGCGTAAACGATAGAAAGAGGGGAGCTTGCCTTATCCGAGTGCTATCAAATCGATATTAAAAAAACAAAATAAAAATTCACCTTAATGTAGTTACTGATGAGAATTAGGCGCATTTTTTCGTTTGGGGGTACTTGCTTAATCTTAGGTTTTTGAACAAGAGGAAATCCCTTACCAAGTACATTAATGTATGTCCACAATATGTAAATTAGTTCCAGTGACAAAATTATTTTGGATCAAATATAGTACACCGTCTGCTATGTATTTTTCTTTATTTATGAAAATTTTATATATAATGGTAATAACTAACAATGATAGAGGTGGTTTTATGGAGAGTGAAAAAGTATTCGGCAATTTACCTACACTAGAAACAGAGCGTCTGATATTAAGAAAAATAACTTTAGAAGATGTTGAAGATATGTATTCGTACGGTTCTAATGAAGACGTATCTAAGTATGTTACTTGGGAAACTCATAATACATTATCTGACACTAAAGGGTTTGTTGAATTTATACTAACGCAATACGAGAATAAGAAAATTTCCCCTTGGGGAATAGAATATAAAGAAAACGGAAAATTTATCGGAACTATTGATTTTGTCTCGTGGCAAGTAAAACACAATGTTGCTGAAATCGGATATGTTCTTTCTCAGGATTATTGGGGAAAGGGTATCGTAACAGAAGCTGCAAATGAAGTTATTAAATTTGGCTTTAACAATATGGATCTGGTTCGTATTCAAGCAAAATGTTTTGTAGAAAATATCGGTTCAGCGCGAGTAATGGAAAAGGCAGGAATGTCTTTTGAAGGGATAATTAGAAAAGGGATGTTCGTAAAGGGAAAACATCAAGATGTGAAAATGTACTCTATTCTAAAAGAAGAGTTTAGCTCTATCCATAAACCAAAAATAGAAAATGTAAATAATTAATAAGCAGCTTGTAATTTCAAGCTGCTTATCTTTTGTACATAATATTTTAGTAATTAAAACCTATTTTAGCTTCTAATTGTTTCACGAAAGAGAATGGGTGTATCTCTATTATTTTTCAGCTTTTTTTAAGGTAATTCCATTTCTTGTACGACTCATATGTTCATAGAAAAGGAGTTTATCACGACTAAATATATGCAATAGAACATGGATGATAAAAATAGCATTAATTGTGAACGTAAATAATCCCGTTACAATTAAAACTAATTGATTTGTACTGTTTAAAATAAAGCTACTAGAGAGAATGTAATTGATTCCACCTAGACCAAAATAAAAAAGCCCATAGCGAACGAATAATTCTTTAAAAGTAATTCGTTTGTTTTTTCCTTGTATCTGAATGCGAAGTATTGCTTTTCCAAGTGTTTTTCCGTTCGTGAAATATGGAATAACAATGAAATAAATAAAGACTGTACATGCAATAACAAAGAGTTCATATGGATGAGCATAAGATTTAATGCTAGACTTAAATCAGCTAGAGAAGAAGGTGCGATTAAAAGAGATGCTAGAAGACAAGCAAAATACGATAAAACCTTTAACAAAGAGTATGACAAAGAACGACGTAAATAACAGCAAAGAATTTTGCCCTTATTGTAATGCTGACTTGCAAGGAGATCCGATTCCTAAAGAATCGCAAAAATCCTATAACGCAACTCATTTCACTAGAAAAATAGGAATCACACATATTGCACTTGATAGAATCTTAAAATGGCAATGTCCTGATTGTCATAAAGAGTGGAAGAATTAAGGTATTTAATTTCCCTCTTTTTTTGTGTATTTTTCATAACAGAAAGAGCATTAATATTATTTTATAAATGAAGGGGTTACATAAAAAAGACTAGTAATTTACTAGTCTTTTTTCAACAAAGTGAAAATACCAATTCACAAATGAATTGGTATTTTGTTCATCAAATTGAAATTAAATAACCATAAAACTAATCCTTTTCAACTGTATATCTAACTTGTTTAAAGTTTACCATGTCTCCATTTTCAGTATCATCTTTAGTTTGCAAAAGTTGAACTTTTGGCTTGTAGTTGGTCCTATGAGCATCTTTGATACCCTTAATGTTAAGTTTGTAGGATTCATCATTTTTTATTTTTTGTTCAAATACTTTTTTATTGGCAACAAAAATAAAGGTCACTTTATTTTCATCAATTCCCTCAGTCATAAATTCTAATTGATTATCTTTTGTTGTAATCGTTGGTGTTAATAATTTAATACTTCCGTTTCCAGTTTCTTCTAAAGATTTTTCTGCTATAGTTGAACATCCAGATAACGTGATACCGGAAAATAGAATAAAACTTAATACAATTATCTTTTTCATAAAATCACCCCAACCCCCCAAAATTTTTCGACTTCGTCAGTCGTCAGCAGGGGAATAAATTGTCATTCCCAACCCTTTAGCGTGAAACATAGATGAATGGCTGTCAACCTCTTGAAATTATACCATGATATGTAAATTACGAACAAGGTGTATATGGGGCGGCTCCTCATCACCATCAAGCTAAAGAGAAATTGTATCCATAAAACGAAAAAAACGCTATTCTTTTTGTAGAAATATACAGAAAGGATGGCGTTTTTTTACTTTTTGGAGTAGTTTATATCCTTAAGCTGATGGGCATGGGCTGTACTCCTTTATGAAAAAAATCCCCACACAATGTGCAGGGAATAAGTATGTATTATTTTTATCTTTAGTAAAGAGATAGCGCCAACATTACACGGTATAAACAATTCGTTTCCTTACACATTTGTAAGTTTTTTGTCATGTATTTAAATAGTAACGAATGTATAACAATAGTATATTTAATGAGTAATATTGTTATCGTTCATAAAGAAATCATTTAAATATGGAGGGTTTAAAATGAAAAAATATATTTTAACTTTAATATCTTTACTCATAGGAATAGGGTGTATAGTTAGCTATACTATCATCGGATCTACAGTTGCACCAGATGGTACTCTTGTCGAAGCATTTTATTTAATACCAATAGGCTTTTTATTTATAGCAGTAGGTTTAATTAGTAGCATATTTATAGGGTTCAGAAAACCGATAAACCAATAATAACATTTGACTGGAAGTCCAATACTCATATATTAGTAAAAGTAGAGTGGTTCAACTCGGAGGAAGGCACCTTAGGGTGTCTTTTCTTTATGGTGTCCTGCCGACAAAACACGGATATCGTATACAATCCGCGTTTTGTTGGCGGCATCCTATGTCCATCAAGCTAACATTTTGAAGTGTCCCCAAAACGAAAAATTCATCTTTTCATAGGTGTCCATGAGAATTTAGTTTATTTTTTTCGTTTTGGGGAACAATTAATTTCTTAAGTTGATGGGCATGCGGCAGGACCCCTAATGTAAAAAAAGCGAGTATTTTTTAGAAACATATAAGAGGGTGATATGCATTCATCAATGTGTATTACCCTCTATTTTTATGGTTTAGATAACAACTACATATATCCATTTTGATTTTCCAGCATATAAGTCACGGCCATGAAGAACAAAAAGTGACCTGCACTCGTTTGCTCTCTTTGTTTTCANNAAAAGGATCTGACCGCTTCTATGCATGGTCGGATTCTCTCTCCCATCTAAAAAGAAAGGTTTTATGTCGATTTTTCAATTTGTATTTATATAGATATGATTTGTTTCGTAAAATGTCATTGATGAAAGTTGCACGCTATGAAGTAGAAATTCTTTTCTTTGTTTTTGGTACAATAATAAATTTAATAAAAAGTATCCCGATTAAAACGATGGTAAAAACGTGTAAGAGATCTGGGATACAAACAAGCAGGATAACTGTAAATATTGTTAACTGAACGCTTGCTAATGAAAATACAAGAGTAAGAAATTGACGTATTCTTTCATCGATTGGGATAGGATACAATGTTACGATATTATTTCCTGGAAAATATTTCCATAAAGAACGAAGTTGCATAGAGCTCATATATAAGAGGCAGCAAGTAATAGCGCCTTTTACATATACATTCGATATGAAATATAAAGTGAAGGAACCGATGATGGTCAACCTTATATATATACCAAAATAATCATTAGCACGTAGAAATGATAAAGTATTTAAATAGAAGAAGGTAGCTTGTTTTTTATGTAATATAGGTTCTATCCAACTTGTGAGCCACTTTCTTTGTTTTACTTGTTTTTTTAGCTGCGGGACATCGGTGAAAAAGTTTGCAAATTGGTAAAAGTGCATGTCCATTTTTTCTTCTTGCTGAATGATATATTCCCATCCAATTCGTTTTGTTGGTTGTTTTATTGTATACATAAGTATAAAAGTAAGGAATAATAGCATTGCACCTAATAGAACGATGGATACGGACTGAAAGAGCATGTAAATAATAAGAGTATTACAAGTTAATCGAACGATAAACCAGAGTTGGCCGTTATGTTGATCACGCCATATCCAATGTATGTATATATTCCAGCCTTTGATGAGCATGAGTATAAAAAAGATTGTACATAAAAAAGGAATGTTTGTATGCAGCGTTTGCATTGCTAGCGGTGTGAGAATTAGAAACATGAATAGTAATGGAAAAAGCTGAATGACATAATTATATAGAAGAGACTGTTTAAAGTATGACGCTAATTTCTCTTCCAGTGCTAGTAAATACACAACATCCGGCTTTTGAATAAACGTACGAACTCGGCATCTCGTGATAATGATTGTAAGCAGAGCTGTAATGATGAATAATGAGATTCCTTTAGAAGGAGCTGTTTTAAGAAACTTTGCGTAATAATATGCACCAATACAGGAGATAAAGATAAAACTGTATAGTAGACCGCTAATCATGCGCGCAAAGTACATGATAACGTTTTGAAGATGTTTTTGAAAACGGGCGTTCCATAGTGTTTCAATTGACATGTTTTTCACCTCTATTTTCCATTATAAAGGTTTCTCGTTTATACCAAAATATATAAAGTGAAACTTTAATCAGTGGAGTTTTTTCATCCTCCGCTTAAAAAACAAGAGTTTAGTTAATTTTTGAATTGGTATGTATACATAAATATTTTTCAGCATACAAGTTGTTGCTTCGAAAACAAAAGAAGACTTCCTCTTTTTTTCTCCCTTTGTTTTCACTTGGCATGGGGCAAAAAAAGGATCTGACCGCTTCTATGCATGGCCGGATTCTCTCTCCCACCTAAAAAGAAAGGGTTTTAGTCAATTTTTGAATTTGGATTTAAATAAAAACGAGCAAATTGCTTTAAGCAACTTGCCCGTTTTTATTTTTGTTATTTTTTTTCTGATCACGATTCATTAATGGATAGAAGGCAAAGCCGATTACAAATAATCCAATCCCAAGAAGGAATGTTTTTAAATCAGACGCCCCAGTTTTAATCACCCACAGTGAATAGCAAATGGCAATGACAGCAATCGTTCCATCCATAATTCTTGAACCACGTTCATTTTCATACGTTTCACCAGTTACGACGAGTTTTAATTGGAAGATTGGTGAGACAAGATATGGAATTAAATAAGCTAACGTTGATACAGTGATCACGAATGTATAGGCTTCAGCGATTGTTCCTGATAACGTTGAGAACAAGAATACTTGTGACATAATGTTTGTCAGTCTTAGTGAATGAATCGGGCTTCCCTTTTTGTTTGTTTTTGCAAAGAAGGAAGGGAAGAAGCCTTCTTTTGCTGCTTGATATGGTACTTCTGAACTTAGTAAAATCCAGCCTAAGATTGAGCCGAATAGGGAAGTAAGAGCAAGAAGTGCCATTAATTTCCCGCCGCCGTGACCCATTGCGGCATTTAATGCATCAGCTAACGGACGTTCCGAAGCTTGTAATTTATCAATGTGAAGAACACCCATTGTTAAAATCGTAATTCCTAAATAAATGGCAACAGTTATGAATAAGCCAGCTACAGTTGCATGTTTTACCGTTTTTGGAGATTTAGCACGGTTTGATAAAAGAACGGCTGATTCAATACCGATAAATGCCCAAAGTGTTGTAAGAGCAGCTAAATTCACTTGTGAAAGCAGTCCGTGTGACACGCCTTCTTTATCAATGATTGGTGTGTACCATTGTCCAAATTTTGAAGCTTGAAATGCAAACAAAGTAACAACAATAAATAGAAGGAATCCAGTTACTTTCGTTGTTGTTGCTAGGAAGTTTAATTTTCCAGCTCCGTTTACACCATTTGTTAAAATCATATGTGTTCCCCATAGTAAGCAAGAACAGATAGAGAATGTAATCAGTTTTCCCACTTCTACATTGAAAGAGCCGATTGAAAATAAGAGACGTGTATCTTTCATAATTGGGAAGAAGAGTGATAAGTAACCTGCAAAAGATGTAATAATGGCAACATTACTGGCCCAGTTTGCGACCCAGTAGCCCCAAACCATACTGAATCCAGCCATTTTTTTCTTTTTTGGTGATGAAAATAAAGCATATGCATGACTTTGTGGTCCTGTCGTTAAATCAGGACGACGAATTGCTAAATTACCGAAAACAAGAGCTAGCATTAAAACACCGAACCCTGTTGTTAACCAAGCTAAAGTAACACCAAGAGGGCTAGCTGTTTGTGCTAATGTACTTGGCACCATGAAAATACCAGCGCCAACCATATTGCCGACAACAAATGCTGTTAGTACCCAAAAGCCCCATTTTTTTTGTTGCATAGAAAATACCTCCAAAGTTAGTATAACCAAGTCAAGCGAGGAGATATGTATGTCTTCCAACAAGGGAAGAATGGGAAACTCCATACAAAACAAAAAAAGCACGTGTAATTGTCGCTACGTGCTTTCTATCTTATAGGAAACCCACGACATACCTCTCGATAGCTCTCCACAAACAAGTTGTTTGTGACAGTTCTGCACTTATTCAATACAGACCCAGCAAGAATGTACAGTGGACAGTTCTTACTTCGGCAACCATTCCTTTCTCATTCATTCATCGATGCCACTACATCTCCTGAAATGATACTCTTAATGATTGCAACCTCTACCTCACCGAGATACGAATGAGGATTTATATATTAAATTAACATACCTAAGGGTAACAAATGTGTTTTTATACGTCAATGGATATAGTAATAATCAGATTATGGTGAACAATTTGTCATTAAAAGAAGGATGGTTTTTTAGAAATAGGGTCTGTTCATCTGTGTGTGAAACTAATGAGACGGAATAGTGAAATCGTACTTAATAAAAAAGTGAAGTATTGTTAAGTATACGGAGGTGCGATATGACGTTAATTTGTTTGGAAGGTGAAAGTGGCATTGGTAAAACGATAACGTTTTGATCATGTAATGGATTGGTTAATGAATAGTAGTCCTGAAGCATATGAGATAAGTGAATAGGTGAATGCAAGAATATATATCCAACTTTATTTTCAAGCACCTAAATCGTGGCTATGAAAATAAAAGAAAATCTCCACTTGCTTTCTCTTTTCGTTCTCACTTGGCATGGGCCCAAAAAAGGCACTGACCGCTTCTATGCATGGCCTAACGCTCTCTTCCCACCTAAAAAGAATGGTTTTTGCCCGTTTTTTCAATTTGTATAGAAGCTAATCTACAGCCGTAGATTAGCTTCTAAAATGTTACATTAAGTTTAATACAGTTACCTTTTCACGTGTCATAGATTCAAGGCTCTTACGAATACCTTGTGCTCCCAGACCAGAACCTTTTACACCGATGAATGGGAAGTGGTCAGGGCCGCGCTCTGTGCGTCCGTTAATTTGAACGGAACCAGTGTCAATTTTGTTAGCAATTGCAAATGCTTTATTAATATCTTTTGTGAAGACACTCGCTTGCAGACCGAACTCTGACTTATTCGCAATTTCAATCGCCTCTTCGTCAGAAGAAACACGGATGATTGGAAGGATTGGACCGAATGGCTCTTCCCAAGCAACTTTCATTTCTTTTGTTACGTGGTCGATTAATGTTGGGTAAATTAAGTTACGCTCACGTTTGTTACCGATAACGATTGTTGCACCTTTTTCAGCAGCATCATCAATTAATCCTTGAACGAAATCAGCGGATTTATCATCGATTAATGGGACGATTGTACTATCTTGTTCTGGAGAACCAACAGATAGTGCAGCCACTTGATCTTTTAGTAAGCTAACAAGCTCGTCCGCTACATTTTCATGTACAAGCACGCGCTTAATTGCTGTACAACGTTGACCAGAGTATGAGAATGCACCGCTCACGATATGTTTTGCCGCTTCTTGTAAATCGGCATCTTCACGTACGATACCAGGGTCTTTACCGCCAAGTTCTAATACAAGCGGGATCATAGCTGCTTTTTTCGCTAAGTGAGTACCTGTATGTGTACCACCTGTGAACGATACCATATTGATGCCAGAATGCTCTACTAAGTAGTCACCAATTACAGAACCGCGTCCTGTTGCTACGTTTACAAGTCCTTTCGGAAGTCCTGCTTTATGAAGTGCTTCCACCATTTTAATACCACTAATTGCGCCTTGTGTTGCTGGTTTGAAGATAACAGCGTTACCCATAATAAGAGCTGGTGCAAGTTTTGCAGCAGATAAGTTTACAGGGTAGTTAAATGGTGCAATTGCTAAAATGACACCAAGTGGTGCGCGTTGAATAATCGCAAGTTTAGATTTAGATCCGCCAGGGAAGCTATCACCCATCATGCTTTCACCGTGCATATGAAGTGCTTCGTCTACTGTGTAACGGATTAAGTCTGCTGTACGAACAACTTCTTTTTTCGCATCTTTATAACCTTTACCGACTTCTTTCATAATAATATCGGCAATTTCATCTTGCATATTTACAAGCTCATCAGCCCATGTATATAAATATTTTGCGCGATCTTGAAGAGACAATTCAGCCCATGATTTTTGAGCTTCTTTTGCGGATGCAATTGCCTCATCTACTTCTTCGCGAGTAATTGCTTGGACTTTACCAATTACTTCATGTAAATACGGGGATGGAATATCGATTGTTTGTCCAGAAGAGCTTTCTCTCCATTCTCCGTTTAAATAAAATTTGTACGTATTGCTAGTTGTCATGATTTGTCCTCCCAAAATAGCAACTTGTAAGAGTGAGTATATGGTGATTGTAGGGCGTTCGAAAATATTTTTCAAATGAAATTTTTATGACAATGATTTCTCATATGATTTTTATTTTGTATGCCCTTTCTTACGATGGTTAACCGTATTTACAAGTGAAATATAGGGTAATTCGCATCGTATCAATAGACAATTTTTTAGGTTAGATTAGTGTATTGCAACTTGATTGTATCTCTTTCATTTTTTGTGATAAAAGTTTATTTCATACAATAATGAAAAAAATAATTGACAGAAAAGTCTATAAAGTTATAAAATTAAAAATGGAAAATAAATGAAGGGGGTGCGCGTGATGATTGTAATCGTAAATATGATGGATTCAGCTGTGTTATACGGTGAAAAACATTCATATCATTACGCAACCCGTACGGAGAGGTAGACTCTTTTTGTCTTACAAAAAGCGTACGTTGCGTATATCGTAACGTACGCTTTTATGCGTTTTTCGCATATCGTCAAGCGGCGGTATGCGTTTTTTTGTCTCTATCTTTGCTTGTTTCCATACTTTGTATGGTTTCAATAAAAAACTTTGGAAGGTGAAAAAATGTGATGAAATTGTATGGTTTTCGAAATGTAAACGAGATGACTTTAGATAGCGGATAAAGAAATGGGAGTCAAACGAGAACGAGAAGGGAGAGGTTATATTGTTTTCAGTATTACAAAAGTTAACATGGTTTTTTAAAGAACATTGGAAAAGGTATAGTATCGCAATTGGAGCACTTTTAATTGTAAATATAATTGAAATAGTCCCTCCGAAAGTACTAGGCTTAACAATTGATCGTATTAAAACGGGATCTTTAACAAGCGGAGTAATTATGCAATATATTTGGATTTTATTTGGGGCAACAATAGGCGGATATGTGCTCACCTTTATATGGCAGCGTCAATTATTTGGCGGTGCGTTTGTACTTGAAAAAACAATGCGTTCAAAGTTTATGGGGCACTTACTTAAGATGACACCGACCTTTTATCATAAAAATCGTACGGGCGATTTAATGGCAAGAGCGACAAATGATTTAAAAGCGATTGCTATGACTGCTGGTTTTGGAATTTTGACATTAGTTGATTCCAGTTTATACATGCTCACCATTGTTTGTATGATGGGTTTTTCAATTAGTTGGCAACTTACATTTGCTGCGCTTATCCCGCTGCCGATTATGGCGTATGCGATGAATATATATGGGAAGAAGTTACATGAACGATTTACGGTTGCGCAAGATGCTTTCGGAGATATGAACGATAAAGTACTTGAATCGATTGCTGGCGTACGTGTAATTCGGGCGTATGTACAAGAGAACGCCGATGAAGAAAGGTTTCATCATTTAGGAGATGATGTATACGAGAAAAATATGAAAGTAGCAAGAATCGATGCATTATTTCAACCGACAGTTAAAATGCTTGTTGGCCTTAGTTATTTAATTGGCTTAGTGTATGGAGCCTTTCTTGTATTCCAATCAAAAATTACGCTAGGAGAGCTTGTTTCCTTTAACGTATATTTAGGAATGATGATTTGGCCGATGTTTGCAATTGGTGAATTAATCAATGTAATGCAGCGCGGGAATGCTTCACTAGATCGTGTAAATGAAACGTTGGCTTATGAACCAGATGTGAAAAATGCGAAACAGCCAAAGCCTGTACAGAAACCGGAATATATTGATTTTGATGATGTTTCTTTTGCGTATCCTGGATCCGCTGAGTCAAATTTAAAAAATGTTTCTTTTTCATTAAAGCAAGGAGAGACGCTTGGGATTGTCGGGAAAACAGGAAGCGGGAAAACAACCCTTGTTCGTCAACTTCTTCGTCAGTATCCACTTGGAGAAGGAGAAATTACAGTTTCAGATGTTGCGCTTGATAAAATTCCGGCTGAAAACGTACTAAGCTGGATTGGATATGTACCACAAGAACATATTTTATTTTCAAAAACAGCAAAGGAAAATATTCTATTTGGGAATAGAGAAGCAAGTGAAGAAGAGCTTCAAAAGGCAATTGAAATTGCGGCGTTCAAAAAGGATCTAGAGTTTTTGCCAGATGGACTAGAGACGCTTGTTGGAGAAAAGGGTGTTTCCTTATCTGGTGGACAAAAACAACGTATTTCAATCGCAAGAGCTGTCATTCAAAATCCAGAAATTTTAATTTTAGATGACTCTTTATCGGCTGTTGATGCTCGTACTGAAGCAGCAATTATTGAAAATATCCGCACGGAAAGAAGCGGAAAAACAACAATTATAACAACGCACCGCTTATCAGCCGTACAACATGCGGACTGGATTCTTGTTATGGATAACGGTGAGGTTATCGAAGAAGGAACACATGAAGAACTTGTTCAAAATGCAGGCTGGTATAGAGAGCAGTTTGAAAGACAGCAAGGTGAAAATGTAGAAGGTGAGGTGAACGTATGAGCACCCCAAAAAGATTATTTCAATATGCAATGAAGGTAAAAGGGCCGATCTTTACAGCACTTGCTATGCTATTTATTTTCGTTATTGCAGAACTGGCAGGTCCGTTTGTAGCGAAAACGATGATAGATGATCATATTGTTGGAATAGAGAAACCTTGGTATGAAACGGCGGAAGGAGAAGATGCTGTTAAGTATAACGGCACTTGGTATAAGCGAAGCGATCGCTTTGAAAAAGGAGAGACAAAGGGGAAAGAAGTTCGGGTTATTCAAGCTGGCTTCCAATATTACTTTGTGCCTCATAAGATCAATCTTGAAGGAACGCGTTCTGTAAAGGGAGATATGATTACAATTCAAGGCGGGAAAGCTGCGCAAGTGTATAAAGCGAAGCGGTTAACAACGCAAGAAATATATGCATTTTATAAGCCAGAAATAAAACGATTACTACTGCTTGGTGGAGGTTATTTTGCGTTATTAGTAGTCGTATCTTTATTTGCATATGGAAAGCAGTTTTTCTTACAGAAAGCATCGAATAAAATTATTCAAATTATGCGTGAAGATGTTTTCTCTCATATTCAAACATTGCCGATTCGTTACTTTGACCATTTGCCAGCGGGGAAAATTGTATCGCGAGTAACGAATGATACAGAGGCAATTCGTGATTTATACGTCACGGTGCTTGCAACATTTGCCTCTAGTTTCATTTATATTATTGGGATTTTTGTTGCTTTATTTTTACTCGATGTGAAATTAGCATTGTTTTGTTTGCTTATTATACCAATTTTAATCGTTTGGGCTATTTTATATAGGAAATATGCTTCCGGATACAATCATAAAATGCGTTCTCGTTTATCAGATATTAATGGAACAGTAAATGAATCCATTCAAGGGATGCCAATTATTCAGGCGTTTCGTCAAGAACGTGAAACAAAGCGAGAATTTGAGGAATTAAACGGAGATTACTTTAAATATCAAAATAAGATTTTAAATTTAAATTCGGCAACATCGCATAATTTAGTAGGGGTCTTACGAAACATTGCTTTTACAGGAGTGATTTGGTATTTTGGCGGTGCTTCATTAAGCGGCGCAGGCTTTATTTCTTTAGGGGTACTGTATGCTTTTGTCGATTATTTAACAAGGCTCTTTTCGCCTATTACGAACATGGTGAACCAACTAGCAAATTTAGAACAAGCGCGAGTTGCATCAGAGCGTGTATTTGAATTGCTAGATGAAAAGGGAGAGGCATTGCAAGAAGAGCGTATACCACGTCTTAGTGGGAATGTTCGGTTTGATAATGTTTCATTCTCTTATAACGGAAAAGACGAAGTATTAAAAAATATTTCTTTTGAGGCGAAAACAGGGGAGACAGTTGCACTCGTTGGTCATACTGGATCTGGAAAAAGTTCGATTATGAATGTGCTTTTTCAGTTTTACGAGTTTCAAAAAGGAAGACTTACGATTGACGGGCATGATGTAAAGCATATTCCAAAGCAGGCAATTCGTGAGCATATGGGAATTGTCTTGCAGGATCCATTTTTATTTAGCGGGACAGTTGCCTCAAATGTAAGTTTAGAAAATCCAAACATTTCAAAAGCTAAAATTATAAAAGCGCTGCATGATGTAGGGGCTGAGCGCTTTGCGAACAATATAAATGAAGAAATTACAGAAAAGGGAAGCACACTTTCAACAGGAGAGCGTCAGCTCATATCATTTGCACGTGCGTTAGCGTTTGATCCGGCCATTTTAATTTTAGATGAAGCGACTTCAAGTATTGATACCGAGACAGAAGCGATGATTCAGGGAGCATTAGAAGTTGTGAAGAAAGGAAGAACAACGTTTATTATTGCCCATCGTCTTTCAACGATTAAGAGTGCAGATCAAATTATTGTACTCGACCGAGGTACGATTCTTGAAAAAGGGTCTCATGATGAATTAATGAGGAAAAAGGGACGCTATTATGACATGTATAAAACGCAGATGGAAGGAAGCCAAAGTGCTTAACATTCATAGAATGTTCAGAAAATTTTAAAGTAATGTTTACAAATGCTCCCATCCCTTTCCTTGTCCATATGATATGTTGGAGGAAAGGGGGAATAGGGATGGAAGAATTATCAGTGACGTTTAATATTACTTTCTTTTTATTATTGTGTACGATGATTGGGTATTGTGTATTAGATACTTGAAAGAACTTGCTAAGGCAGCAAGTTCTTTTTTGCTACAGACAAGAAGTATTGTTTTACCTTTTCCTTCATAAGTGCTATATTAAAAAATGCTACTTATTTTTTGTACGTAATGATTTTGTATCATCCTGTTTGATTATGAAGAAAAAGGATACACTAATGACGAACATTTTCATTGAAAAATTGTCCGAGATTGCATACAATCAATATAGTTCTTAAATTCCTATCAGAATACTTGGAGGAGTAACATGATGAAGAAATTATTTTCAGTGCTTGCAGTAGCTACATTAACAGTTGGTATTGTAGCAGGCTGTGGTAAAGCAGAAAAAAAAGATACAGCTAGTCAAGATGCATTACAAAAAATAAAACAAAGCGGTGAAATCGTTGTTGGTACAGAAGGTACATACCCGCCGTTTACATTCCACGATGGAAGTGGAAAATTAACTGGATTTGACGTTGAGTTAACAGAAGAAGTTGCAAAACGTCTAGGCGTGAAACCAGTATTTAAAGAAACGCAATGGGACAGCTTACTTGCTGGACTAGATGCAAACCGTTTTGATATGGTTGCAAATGAAGTTGGAATTCGTGAAGATCGTCAAAAGAAATATGATTTCTCTAAACCGTATATTTCTTCTTCGGCAGCTCTTGTCGTTGCAAAGGATAAAGATAAGCCAGCTACCTTTACTGATGTAAAAGGTTTAACAGCAGCGCAGTCTTTAACAAGTAACTATGCTGACCTTGCAAAGAAAAATGGTGCGGAGATTAAAGGAGTAGAAGGCTTTAGTCAAGCAGTGGAATTAATTAGTACAGGACGCGTTGATTTCACAATTAATGACAAATTATCAGTATTAAACTATTTACAAACGAAAAAAGATGCAAACATTAAAATTGCAGCTACAGAAAAAGAGGCATCACAAAGTGGGTTCTTATTCCGTAAAGGAAGCGATAAGTTAGTACAAGAAGTAGATAAAGCGTTAGAAGATATGAAAAAAGATGGTACGTATGACAAAATAGCGAAAAAATGGTTCGGTGAAGATGTATCTAAGTAGTGCACTTATTGCAGATCGATTATCTACATGGGGAGATATTATGCAGACATCCTTCAAGCCTCTCTTGGAGGGTGCTCTGTTCGCAACGATTCCATTAACGCTTATCACATTTGCAATCGGCCTTATATTAGCGACATTGACGGCGCTAGCGCGTATTTCAAGTAGTCGCGTTTTACAATGGATCGCTCGTATCTATGTATCTATTATTCGCGGAACACCACTTCTTGTACAATTGTTTATTATTTTCTATGGGCTTCCAACTCTAAAAATTGAGATTGACCCATATACAGCAGCTATTATTGGATTTTCATTAAATGTTGGTGCATATGCATCTGAAATTATTCGCGCATCCATTTTATCGATTCCGAAAGGGCAATGGGAAGCAGCGTATACAATTGGAATGACATATCCGCAAGCGTTAAAACGCATCATTTTACCACAAGCAACACGCGTATCAATTCCGCCGCTTTCAAATACATTTATTAGTTTAGTGAAGGATACTTCATTAGCATCGTTAATTTTAGTAACGGAGATGTTCCGAAAAGCGCAGGAAATCGCAGCAATGAACTATGAATTCTTAATTGTTTATTTTGAAGCAGGCCTTATTTACTGGGTGATTTGTTTCTTATTATCTATTGTGCAGCAAATATTAGAAAAACGTTCAGAACGTTATACTCTAAAATAATAATCCTTTCATAAAAGGAGTTTTTGTTTTTATGATTTCAATTCAACATTTACAAAAGAGTTTCGGAGATAATACCGTACTAAAACATATAGATTTATCGGTTGAGAAAGGCGAAGTTGTTGTTATTATTGGACCGTCTGGATCTGGTAAAACGACATTTCTACGTTGCTTAAATGTATTAGAAACACCGAACGCTGGTAACATTCGCATTGGAGAGAAAGAATTAGATTTCTCGAAAAAAGTAACGAAAACTGATATTGTGAATCTTCGTATTCAAACAGGAATGGTGTTCCAACATCATAACTTGTTCCCTCATTTAACAGCACTTCAAAATGTGATGGAAGGGCTTGTTACAGTGAAAAAGATGGGGAAAGAAGAAGCGAAGAAAAAGGCGACATATTTCCTTGAGAAAGTTGGACTTGGTGATAAGCTGGATTTATACCCATTTCAACTGTCAGGTGGTCAACAGCAACGTGTAGGAATTGCTCGTGCGCTTGCGATGGAACCACAAGTTTTATTATTTGATGAACCAACGTCAGCATTAGATCCTGAACTTGTACAAGAGGTCTTAAAGGTAATGAAGGAACTTGCACAAGAAGGGATGACGATGGTAATTGTAACGCATGAGATGCGCTTTGCTCATCAAATCGCGAATCGTGTTATCTTTATGGATGGCGGTGTCATTGTAGAACAAGGTACACCAGAAGAGGTATTTACAAATCCGAAAGAAGAACGAACAAAGAAATTTTTACAAATGTTAGGATAGAAAGAAAGGTCTCAGGGCGAATGCCCTGAGACCTTTTTTGCCATATATATTTATTTTTGGAATCCGCCAAGGCTTTGCTCAGCCATTGCTACTAAACGCTTTGTAATTTCTCCGCCAACAGAACCGTTTGCACGAGCTGTAGAATCTGCTCCTAATTGTACACCAAATTCTTGAGCGATTTCGTATTTCATTTGATCGATTGCAGCTGTTGCTCCTGGTACTACTAATTGATTGTAAGAACTTTGGTTTGCCATAGGAATATATCCTCCTTAGAGTATAGAAAATTTTTTGGTTGGATTAGCTGGATTTGAACCAGATGATCGCCCTTTTGGCGCTAATCCATCGTTTATGAGGAGTGTATTCATAGTATGGATGTTACCTAGAAAGATATGCGGATTAATAATTTGTAAATTTTGTAAAAAATAGAAAGGTATGAAAAACGAGTAAACGTTGTATTTTTGTGAAAGAAGGTCACACTAATTGTAACTATATAAATCCATTTTCATTTTTCGACACCTAAATCCTTGTTATGCAGAATACAAAGTAACCTACACTCGTTTGCTCATTCTGTTTTTACTTCGCATGTGGAAGAAAAAAGCGCTGACTACTTCTATGCATGAATAGATGCTCTCTCCCATCTAAAAAGAGAGGTTTTATGTCGATTTTTTAATTGATTTATATATAGAAAGTGACACATCATTTGACTTCTTTTTGGGTTTATAAAGCGAGAAGCAAATGATGTATGGAGGAATGATGATGGCGATATGTCCACTTTGTAATGCATTGGATGCTCAAACATATTCTTGTCCAACTTGCGCGAGTCTACTCCAAGATTATGGGAAAATTGTGGATTACCTAGATACTTACAGCGCATATTTGGATCAAGATTTATTACTTCAAGTAGATGGTTTAACACAGAATAACTCTCAGCAACATTGTGTCCACGTTTTCTATTGCGCAGCGTGTAATACAGAAACTGACATAACAGTGAAACTTGTATAAGCGAAAAACTTCCACCTACAGCAGGGTGGAAGTTTTATTCCGCTACGTGCGGGTTAACGAGCAGCGGAGTGGAAAGAGAATTCACTGATGGAAGTTTTGTTTTCTTTTCTTGTGCTGATTTTTGAGGATGGTGGAAAGAGTGTCCTGTTAAATAGATGGCATATTCATAAAATAATTGCCTTGTTTGTTCGTCTTGTTCTTTCAATTTTTCGTGTTGAAATATACTTCTACCTGGTTTTGAGTTGGCTTCAAATAGCCATGGATTTTCGGATTTGTCTAAACCGATATCAAAGCCGATTTCTCCAACATTTCCTGTTATATGTTGATCTAAAATGGAACTCAGTTTTAAAGCGACATGTGTTAATGTATTTAGAATTCGGATTCTTTCCGTTGCATCGGAAAAAATTTCTTGCAGAAGTTTTACGTCTCCGCCGCTATTCATATGAGTTGTCATGCTGCCTTTTCCAGCGATTTTTGCAGCGATGGCACTGACTCTCCAAGTGCCAAAATGATTTTTGTTTGTATGAACGCGAAAATCTACAGGTTGCCCATCGAAATGTAACAAGGAAATGCCTTGCTGAACAATAAATTTCTTCAAATCATGTCCTTTTAAAACGTGGTTGATAAGCGTTTCTAAGGAATCGTACTTTCGAAATTTATTTTGTTCGTTCTCACGATAACGACAATAGTATTTGTTGTCTGTAGGCGAATAAAAAATTTGATAAATGTTTCGTCCAAGGCTACCATGCGTTGGTTTCATATAAACGTGTTTGTATGATGATAAAAACCTTTCTACTTGTTCGAAATGCTGGAACGCTTCTGTTTTAGGTAACAAGGAAGATATGGATTTTTCATTTATAAGAAGTTGATGGATATCCCATTTATTAAAAAATCCTGGGTTAAACCATGGGATGGCGTATTCTACTTGTAATCGCTTTTTTGCTCTTGCAATCGGTTTATAAGTTTCAGCTTGTCGATTTGGTAATCGATCATAAATAACGTTTGGAAAAGGGATGTTATATTGCAGCCACTTTCCCTCTTTAAAGAAATATCCTTCAATTGTTTCTTCCTCCCAATTTATATGCTGGGCACCAAATAAAAATACGAATGGCCGTAATGAGAATGGCGGAGTGAGTAAATCGCTGAAAGCAATTGAACGATCGCCGAGAGGTTCAGAAGCTGATTCACTAAAACAAGTTGTGAAAATCCCAATTAATGGACCGAATATAAGTGTTTGATTTTGAATGAAGGCATGAATAGTAGCTGAGGGAGGAAGCAAAAGTTTTTTTGCGAGTTGCTCCCCAATTGTAATTTCATGAGTATACGTATAATGAATTGTAATATCTTTACATGCGATAGAGCGCGTTCCAAAGGATAGCGATTGAAGGGACGGCGTGTTAGAAAATATATAAGGTAATGTTATAGCGTTTGGATGATCCGTTGAAATTTGTAATGTGTACATATGATCTTCCAATATCGTTCCTCCTCTCTTCATTATGGTGTAAAGCGACTAAACCGAAGCGGACCGTGAAAAATTTCTTCGGCTAGTGTTTGATTCTGCTTAGTAAAAGGTGTATAAGACGGTTTTGTATCAACATGCATAAGCCAAATAGCTCCTGTTTTGTCCATTACGATAGACAATTCTAATTCAAAAAGAGAAGGATAGAATGGATCAAGTGTTTTAGGTACTTCTGTTGTAATATCATGTAAGGCTTCTTGTAATAATTGAACCCCAATAGGTGACAGTAAATGGTGTGTTTTGGCAAATGGATGTAGTGTAGCGTTCTTTATAGCAGGAAGTAAGAATTGTAAGGGAAGTTTACTTGTTTGGATACATTGTTCGATTACTTTCCAGGTCTTTTCTTTGTTTTTTTGCAAGAGACAGCGAATGTGAACTGGGTATTTTAATTGATCTGGGGGATATAACATAGGATGAATGATGTAATGATCTGATTGAACGAATGGATTGCACCATGATAAAAACTCGTTTTTGTGTTTGAACATGAGCGGTGAGCGGGTTTGATCATGTAATGCTTCTATATGAAAAGCTTTATCTTTATAGGTAATTCGATACGTTGTTCTATTAGAATGTATATCTACTGGTTTTATAATCACATCTTTTTCTTCTTGAAGCAGTTTTAGAATTGTTTTTGAACTTCCTTTTTTTATGTGTGCCATGTAAGGAGCCAGCCTTTTATTCGTAAGTAGATGCTCACGGATTTCATTGGAATCAATAAGTGGGCAATTTAAAAATATAGTGGAAGAGCGTTTGTGCAGTGAATGGATGATGGACTTGGCTTGTTGAAATTCCGTGCCTTCTGGGAATTGACAACGGTCATATATATAGGAAGGAATGGGGAAGGTTTGTTGGGCCCAATTCCCTGTATCTGTGTCATAGAGAAGACCTGTAACAAGTTCGGTTTTAGCATCGATGCAAGACGGAGTAAATTGAGCAACGATGTTGTGATATAAACGAGCTCGTTTAGCGATTTCGGTGTAATAAGTTCGCTCATGGTGTAAGTGAGGTGTTAAGAGTCCAAGAACCAACGAAAACACTCCTTTGTGTAATATACGTAAAGCGTTGAAGCTTTTGTAGCACTGGTTATAAGATATATATAAGTACAAATTGAAAAATCGACATAAAACCTTTCTTTTTAGGTGGGGGAGAGAGTCCGGCCATGCATAGAAGCGGTCAGATCCTTTTCCTGCCCCATGCCAAGTGAAAACAAAGAGAGAAAATAAGTAGCGGTCACCTTTTGTTCTTCATAGCCGTGACTTATATGTTGGAAAGTCAAAATGGATAGATATACATTGCAAATATGTTTTTATATTATTATACTGTTGTCCGTATGATGATATGCTATTTTTTCATGTGCAATGCGATAGGATGAGATAGTGTCCTCATATGTAGTAAGATATGTATATACTTGGAGAAACGGAAGGTTGATTGTGATGAATGTCTGGTTGAATATGTTAACGACAACAGGATTAGGTGCTGTGATTGGCGGGTATACGAACCATTTAGCGATAAAAATGTTATTTCGCCCTCATCGACCTGTGTATATTGGGAAGTTTCGAGTACCATTTACACCAGGTCTGATTCCAAAGCGCCGTGATGAACTTGCCGTTCAACTAGGAAAAATGGTTGTGGATCACTTGTTAACCCCAGAAGGAATAGGGAAGAAATTAACGAATAAAGAGTTCCAGCAGGAGCTTATGAAGTGGGTACAAGTTGAAGTAGAGAAAATGTTGATGAATGAACAGTCATTACGGGATGTGTTAGCAAAATGGGGATTGGAGCATGCGGAGGAGCAGGCAACAAAAAAAATTGAAGGTATCATTGCAGAAAAGGTTGATATGTTTTTAACGCAATACTATACATATACATGGGAACAAGCTTTGCCTAGCTCGGTTCATGAGAAAGTGGAACAAATGATTCCAAATGTAGCATCATTTATTTTAGAACGAGGGAAAGTCTTTTTTGAAAGCGAAGAGGGAAAAGAGCGTCTTGCAAAAATGATTGATGACTTTTTTGCTTCTCGAGGTGCATTATTAAATTTAGTAGGCATGTTTTTAGGAAATGTAAGTGTAGTGGATCGCCTGCAGCCGGAAGTGATTAAGTTTCTAGGACAAGAAGGGACGAAGCAGCTTTTAAGTGATGTTCTGCAAAAAGAGTGGCAGAAATTAAAGGAAAGAGAAGTAAAGGAGCTGGAGTCCTTTATAGCGAAAGAAACGGTTGTAAAGTCAATATTATCAACAGTTAAAATAGAGGAAATGGTCGGAGGATTTCTAAATCAGTCCATTCAAAAGGTGTGTGAACCAGTCCGGGAAAATATTGTACAAACAATCATTCCGAATTTCGTACAAAAAGGTTTAGCGTGGGGTGTAAACAATGTCGAACATATTCTAAAAAATTTACACTTGGCGGAAATTGTACAACAAGAAGTAGCGACATTTTCAACGGAACGATTAGAAGATCTTGTACTATCCATTACAAAGAACGAATTAAAGATGATTACATATTTAGGAGCTTTATTAGGAGGAACAATTGGACTTATTCAAGGTGTAATATTGCTTTTTCTTATGTAAGGAATGATTTATATAGATTCATGTTGCTTTTTCCCCATCTCAGTTATGGCTATGAAAACA
>NZ_NVPR01000002.1 GCF_002551815.1 Bacillus sp. AFS098217 | reverse complement strand
TTTTTAGCGTTTTGGCAAGATTCTTGAAAATAAGAATACATACGATGTCCTTTTTTAATCCAAATCTGAAGAGTTTTATAATTTATTTGATTTTCCGTTGTCATTTTTTCACCTCCTTGTTAAGAATATTATACCAAAACAAGAACGTATGTTTCTATATTTTTACTTGAACATAAAATATTTTTTCGATTCATCTCACCACCTTCACATATGTTTAGAGGTGGGAGTCCTCTCGAAAGGTATGATAGATCATCATAATTTCATTATGTAAACAAAATGATAGCAATAAAGTAAAACCATTTTCTCTTGCCACACCACTGTAGGTTTGCAAAAAAGAGTAACTCCATTTTAATCAATCTTTTTTCAAAATGCAGTTTTTGTAGTTGCTGTTAAATAAGGATTGAAGGTAACTTTTTATTCAAACTTTATTTTAATCCTACAGCCACTGTGCAAGGACAAGAAAGTCTAAACTAAAATTTTATAGATTTACAGAATTATACCCATTTAAGCTTATGTTAAATCAAATAAATTTGAAAAAAGATAACGCCTTTAAAGAAAAAACGAAAAATTTTTATTTTCTTTATTAATATTTTTAATTCCTCTTTTATTGATTTAGTTACAGTTAATAATTGTTTTGTTCTAGAGTTATAATTGAATAAGCCTGTACGCTGTACAGACTTATTCATATTTGGTTATTCGTTACTTTTCTGCTTCTATAATACGTTTCATTGCCTTCATTTGACCGATATGGTCCGCTTCATGGTACAGCATCATACCGTAAAGCTCACCTACTGTTTCCAATCCTAAGAACGGCTCCGGAAGCTTCTTTTCAAATGATTCTGTCGGAATTACTTTAATGCGCTATGCTTGCTCTTGTAATTGGGACATTAGCACCTCTAGTGAAGGGCCTTCTGTTTTCCATTCAGATGGCCTTGTATCCAATCCGAAAAGGCCTGGATACTCGCTTGGCAAATGCTTAAACTCTTTGCCAAACATGAACGACTCTGCTGCAGTTAACACATGACCGATATGCCAGCGAATTGTGTTGTTGAAGCCATCCGGCTGCTTATCCGCAGTTTTAATATCCAACGTTTGCATAAATTTAACTAATGCTCCACGCGTTAATTCAAATTGCTTTAAACCCACCGTTTTATTCATTCTATCGCTCTCTTTCTCATGTACTTTTTATTTTAATATATCAGTAACAGTCACGAAATACACCTAAAAAGCTTAACTAATGAATGAACCGAGCCCCAAATAGTGGACACTAAAAAAGTGGAGCTATTCAGAGTTCGGTTCACCCTTAATAATCCGATTTTTTTATTTCCGCCAAAAAGTTGAACAGTCTGTCTTATCCAAAATATTAAACTCGATCATTTTCTCAAGTAATGAGAAATCAACCGGACTATCCCACTGGATACGTACCCACTGCTTGATTACATAATTATATCAAATGACCAATTACCCACATACAATAAGCTCCATTTTGAAACAGCTCATTTGCTTTGACTTCCAACATAGTTTTTTCAGCTCCAAGGCCACCAAGGGGATTAAGCATTGTATTCAAAATGTTTCACATGCTCCAATAACGTTTGGTATTGCTGATCAAGGGCATATTCATCTTGTCTCCTCCTTCTTTTCAAATATATGTGGCATTCAACGCTTATTCGTTCAAAAAGATTTTATGCAACTATTAAGACAATACCCGACACAATCTATTCATGAGTATTCTACAAAGCTCCGCGAAGATCCAGCAGTAAAGAAAACTCAATATAAATATTATTGCAATAACCTTTGAATCCATAGTTGTATCAACAGTAGGGCCTAGCACTGGAAAATGGAATACATACAGAATCATCATAATACCCGTAAATAGACATATCGATGAAAAGGAAACAACCACAATCCTCCTCTTCAATTGTAAAAAGGCCACACCCATCGCTATACCTAATAAACCTGTTGTAAAGGGAAAGATAATTAGTTCACTCGGCTGAATAATAAATAAAAGGAAAATCGTAAGGGTATAAGAGAGGATTCCCTGGCGGATAGAAAAGCAAGTAGCTAAAAAAATTGGTAATGTCGCTAGAAAACTAATCAGAAAACCTATACCAGGCATAAAGCCCCCCGCTGATTGAAGCATAGTGGCAAATGTACTCAATAAGGCTGTAATAACTAACTTGGTTGCAAGGGCCATCTTTCTTACATGAACATAGTTTGCACCTGTCTCTATCATCGATTGATACCAATAACGAACAAACCAATTGATGAAAACACCCCCAAAAAATATCCAATTCGTCACTTTCTATACTATTCATTCCCTTGCGCTTTATGCGGTATTGCCTGTTAGTAATCAATTGGAATGAGAATGGGGTTTGCGAAGTATTTTTGAACAAACTTTATTTCAAAGCTACAATTAGCTCTATTTTGAAATTTTCTCCTTCTTTGTCTTTATCGTCATAAATGTATGACAAATACGCCAGCCGTCGAATTTTATAGTTATAAATCATGGAACAATTTCAAAAACAGTACCTTGGTTAAAATCAGTCACTTTCATAGAGCCATAAACCCCTAAATATAGTCTGGTTTGATCCAGATTCGTTCCCAAATTAACATAATAAGCTGATTGAGAGCCAAAATTATAATCGGTTTCAATA
The DNA here is from genome assembly GCF_002551815.1 of Bacillus sp. AFS098217. Lineage (GTDB taxonomy): Bacteria > Bacillota > Bacilli > Bacillales > Bacillaceae_G > Bacillus_A. The sequence continues at coordinate 45,377 of NZ_NVPR01000002.1, read as the reverse complement.
ACACTAAAATCATTTAGTTTACAATCTGTACTTACCCTGGTATAAGCTAAAGCCCCTTTAACCGGAGGGCGAGATTCTTCATACTGGGCAAGATCGGTAAACACGACGCTTCCCGTTAAATTTGGGATTCCATTTCCCATATATGGCTGGACTCCTGTAAGTGCAGTTCCTCCAAACTTATCGGGGCGGGGATCTTTATGAAAATAACTAGTTAAAGGCTGAAGACGCCTCACTGAAGTTTTTACAACTTCATTGTAATAAGCAATTGTTTTCTCATTCAAAGTCGGATTCTCAGAACAGCCCCTTATAAAGGAAGTAGGAAAAGCACCTTCCCATCCTCGCCAACCAAAGTTAATAAATCCTTCTTGGTCAGGTTCAGACCTCATTAAAGAAGCTTGAATTAGCTGTGTAACCGGTATTGGTTTATAATGAACGAATGAAAAAATCGACTCTACCAAATCCTGCCCAACATTTCCCACATATTTGATATACTGATTATAAAACCTTTGAAATGAAATGCCTGTTATATTGCGAACCCCTTTGGCAATTACCGTAAGCGTTTCCTGAATAGGTGCGGGAAGTTCATTAAAACTTGTGACTACGGGGGGATTATAGATAAATGTATTCTTAACTACATCAATTTCAATTATTTTACCAGCTATCTCCATATCATCCTGACTTAAATTAAATGGATCATAACCTGATCCACCATCTCCAGTTGTTAAAACAAGTTTTCTGGTTTCAGGTGAAAAATTTAAGCTATTGACACCATTATGATTAAAAAATGGTCTTCTTATGTTAAGTAATGTCCGTCGTTTTTGAGGTTGACCATTCGATTGTAAAATCCATTCTTCAACTGTATCAATATGATCATACCCCGTTTCTCTATTTATCCACCTTAAGTTTAAAGTTTTGGGATCACATGGGTTAGGCTTAAAAGGTTCAGAAAGAGCGCCTGGACCTTGTGTTCCAGCTACTGAATAATGAAGATAAAACAGACCGTTATGATAAAATTCTGGATGAAACGCTAGCCCTAGCAATCCCCGTTCATCATATCCACTACCAGAAACACCTAGTTCAGAATTACCTAATTTTATGATTCGCGAGCGAATATCTAAAAAAGTCCTTATAACTCCGTTTGCTATGTAAAAGATCTCTCCTACCTGGGTTGCAATAAATAATCTTTCAATTGAGTCACCCGGAAGTCTAGTTGTTTTCAAAACGGTAGGTAAATTTATCTTACTTACAATGGGCCGTAAACTAACCTTAACTTTTATCAACTAACTTTACACCCCTTTTTATTGTTTTCTATTATAAGAATATGATTAGAAATGTTCTATTAGTATCAAATTAGGGCCAGGGAGTTTACTTAATAATATTGTGAATGAATCACTTAAAGTAACGAGGGCGTATCTTCAATAAGATCTTCCATAATCGGGTGCTTTAATTGAGCAATAATCACAAAAGTTATCAAACTCCCTTTTTTATAAAAGGATGATTCAATTGAATATAAAAAAGCGTGTTTTGATCAATTTTTTTCAAAACACGCTTTTTCTATGTGCTCTTTTATCAATGGTACCCTTTAAAGATTAGATTCATCTTTCAGGAACATTCTTGTTATTTGGACTATTTCTGGCTGCGCTGCATTTCTTGCTTCTCCATATAACTGCGCATCTGTCGCATATATTTAGGTGCGTCCATCGGATTCCCGGCGATCATTTCAATGATACAGAGTCTTTCGGCACTTTCCTTTTCAGCTTGGATTATAGCCTGATCAAGCTCTCCATAGGTCCGGACCGTAACGGTAAACGCGTTGCCTCCAAACGCTTCGGCCAGCCTGGTGTAAGACCATCGAGGGATTTGGTTGTACTTTTGACCCTCTGTTTTGACATTCAAATATTTCTCGATCGTATAACCATCGTTGTTCAAGACGAAGATTATGGGCTTGCAGCCGTAATAGAGCATGGAACTAATTTCTTGGGCTGTTAGCTGCAAGGCGCCGTCACCTGTAAACAGCAACACTCGGCGTTCCGGCGCGGCCATAATAGCACCGAACGCCGAGGGGGTTGCGTAACCGATGGACTGCCATCCTCCTTGCCCAATATATGTTACATTTCTCGGCAATCTCACCTCCGCCATTCCATTATAGAACGTTCCAGTCTCGGCGATCACAATATCGCCCTCTTTCAGCATGCGCTGAAAACGTGGATAATAGCCGGCCGCCATTAAAGGCTCGTCGGCACTAGTTGTGAATTGATCGTAAGGGAATGACAATTTTTTCGCCAAACCTTGGCCCATGTAACCCACCTTCTGCACGGCAAGCAGCATGTCGGCTGCAAGAACATTCGGATATTCCGCCTCAGCGATCTTGACCATGTCCGGTTGAATATCGACAGTCACCAGCGGATTCAGCTTTGCGGTAAAATTCGCGGTGTTGGTGTCCGCCCATACCATGCCGATCGCAATGATACAATCTGCATTTTCCACCGTACTTTGGACTTCAGAACCCCCGAAAGAGCCTAGGTACACGCCGATATAATTTGGATGGGTTTCGTCGAATGCCCCCTTCCCGTACATCATCGTTACAACAGACACGTTCATAGCTTCGGCCAGCTGCCGAGCTGCTGTCTGAAGGCCGAAACGCATTGTTTTCACATCCACCAGGATAACCGGTCGGTGGGCACGCTCCAGCAGCCGATGAACATGATCCACCGCAGCCTGAAGGGTTTTCAGGTCAGACGTTGGACGTGGCGGTACCGGTTCTTCCCGGACCTTGATCGGCTTGGTCACTAAATCATCGGCCACAACCAGGTATACAGGCTTTTTCTTTTCCTTAGCAATGCGAATCGCAGCCGAAATTTCAATCTTGGCGTTTTCCGGCGTAAGCACCGCGGTATAAGCCGTAATCTGCTCATACATCTTGGGGAAGACATCAAAATTCCCATCCATTAGAGTGTGGTGCATCAGCTTGTGTTCTTTTTGATCCTTCTCAGGAGGCGCACCCACAATATGAATGATTGGCACATTCTCGCTGTTGGCCCCCGCTATCGCATTGCAGGCACTGAGCTCCCCGACCCCGAAGGTTGTAATAAGTGCGGATATTCCTTTGATTCTTGCGTAGCCATCCGCTGCATAACCCGAATTTAATTCGTTCCGTCCTTTTATAAACCGAATGCCGTTATACCGCTCTAAAGTATCAAGAAGTGTAAAATTATAGTCCCCTGCGACGCCAAAAATTTCAGTAATGCCCTCCAGCTTTAGGCAATCGAACAAGTACTGGCCAACCGTTTTTTGAGCCGCCCCGTTTTGCGAACCAAAGCTGCCCGCAGTCATCATGTTATCCATTGCTCGTTCACTCCTTATCCATGTCTTGGGCTTGTTCTGCTTTATAGTACTCTTTTTGATAATTCCCTTTCATTAAACAGGTTATCCGTCGTGCCGAGCTAAAGTAAGACGTTGACGAAATGATACTATAATAAGGCATTAAACGTCGTTTTAGGGACGTATTTAACACTAGCACAAATGTGTTATGAAAGAATAACCGATGCAAAAAAATGTTGAAATTAGGGATGTATTTTTTTGAGTATTGCACCTGATACATCTGTTATCGATTCCATATTTCCCTATTGTAATCCCTAGTTCTCGCAAACAGATTCCTCTCATCCCCTAATCCCCTTTCTTCTCAATTTCTAAACATTTTATCATAAAAAAACACGCTTATAGCGTGCCTTTCATCGTTTCACATATACTTCAACAATCGGATTATCTTTCTGATCCGCATGTAAACGAATATTTTCTTCGCCCGTCTGATAAATATTTGCTAATAACATAACAGTTAACAAATTAGGAGTTTTTCCATCACTTCCAAATTTCCGTTCAAATGCTTCTTTATATTCAAACTCCAAATCTCCTTGTATATATGTATACACTTCAAATCCATCCTTTAAGTTACAAACAACTTGATCAATAATATCTGCCCCTACTTGCCTTTTCATTTCATCCCGAAGTGCTGCTATAAATTTCTCCCAAGAAACTTCATACGTTTGAAATTGATCTGTAGATTCCATCTTATTCACTCCTTGGTACTAATCTTCTATATATATTTCCCCTTTTCTCTAACAATTATGAAACATAGGTCATTCGTACAAGCCGCACTTGTCCTGCTCACATATCGTATTACTGTAATGCGGAAGGAGGAAAAAACATGCATCACCGGAAATGCCATGATACATGTCGACGTTTTTTTGGAAAAGTGGTACGAATTGAAGATTATGATGGTAACATTCATGTAGGAAAAATAATTGATATAACAGAAGATTCTGTTTGGATCAAGCCAATTCGGCGTCCATCTTTTGATACAGGATTTGGATACTATGATACAAATTCAAATGATCGCTGTGATTCTTGCCGTGGCCGCAGATGTGATAACTGTAGATCTGGCTATGGCGGAGGATACGGATATGGTTACGGCGGCTATGAACTCGCTTTTGGTTTTATTTTCGGAATCGCTTTAGCAGCATTATTTTTCATCTAATATAAGAAGGAGTCGGCTATTTTTTTCGTCAGCTCCTTTTCTTACATATCATTATAAAACATTCAGATAGACCACTCTTTCTACAAATTCACTTTTCGCAAATAAACACACGATGTCCTAGCACATGTTGGTACATATGCAATACTTGTTCATGTTGTACCCATGCATCATATAATTCAGCTGGAATAAACTGTGACAAATTCCACTCTGGCTGTTCATTTTGCCCAGCAATTGTCTCGGCAACTGTGCCGCCACCACCAATTTTTATTCGCTTAAAATTCGCTTTCTGAAATAAATGAACCCACTCATTCTCCGTTAGTAACTGTTTCATTCCATATAGTTTTAGTATGTTCTCTTCTTCTTCACGCGATATATGATTTTCGATTATCATTTCAATAACAACAAGCTTTCCATTCTTTTGTAGTACGCGATAACATTCTGGAATAGACTGTTCTTTATTTGTAAAAGCAAGTACAGATTCTCCAAGAACCAGATGAAATTTCTCATCCGAAAACGGCAATTGTTCGGCACTTCCTTGAATCAGTTCAATTGGTAATTGCTCTTGTAACCACCTATCTTTTGCCTTTTGAATCATAATCTCATTATTTTCAACTGCCGTTACTTTATAGCCGAATTCCTTATGCATGTAAGCTGCTGTCCGCCCTGTTCCGCACCCTATCTCAAGTACACTCGCATCATGTTGTAATGGCAACTTCGCTAATAACTGCTTCGTTAACGTAAAACCACCAGGATGAGCACTCCCAATTCCGTAATAAGCTAAAAAATCAATATATACATTTCGTTTCATGGGATTCTCCTTCATTTTTTCTATACTACCATTACCTATATTCATACACATAAAAAACGGTGCAACATATAGAGAAACTTTAATCCTCACCAATCGAATTTTTACGGGTAGTTTATCTACCGTCTAACTAAACACTTGCTGCCGCTAAATTTTAAGATAGCAATACAGAAGTGGTTTCGAAAAAACTCTTATATTTAAGCTTAAATAAAAAAGCACCTCTAAAAAGCGATAACGCTTCTCTTAGAAATGCTTTTCTCTACACTATTTACTTTTCTGTTACATACGCCCACTTAAAGCTGTATTCTGGGCTGATGTTATGTTTTACAATTCCTTTGACATTTGATTTCAATACATAAGATCTACCCGATTGGAATAGAGGCACAAGTGCTACATCTTCTTCAAGTAACATTTTTTCTGCCTTTCCTAACTCTTCCCAACGCTTCTTCGCATCTGACATTAATTCTGTCTTACCTTTATTAATAATTTCGTCATATTTGGGATTGGAATAACTCATCTGATTTTGAGAGTTTTTTGATTCGAACATGTCTAAAAATGTCATCGGATCTGCATAGTCTGGATTCCAGCCTCCAAAAGAGAGTTCATAGTCTTGCTCGGACTCCAATTTCAATTTTTGTTTAAATGGCTGCATTTTAATATTCACTGTTACACCTTTTAAATTTTTCTCAATTTGATCTTTTACATACTCACCAACCTTTTTAGCATTACTACTATCATAGTTTAAAAACTCAAGTGTCACTTGATCTTTACCCAGTTCTTTTTTTGCTTCTTCCCAAGCTGTTGCTGCCTTCTTTGTATCTTGTTTCAAACCATTTTTGAATGTTTCTGTGAAGTCTTTCCCATCAGGACCAGTTGCTAATCCTTTTGGAACAAGGAAATCTGCTGGTTTTGAACCATCGTTTAAGATTACATTTGCTAAATTCTTCTTATCAATTGATAATGCGATTGCTTCACGTAACTTTTTATTCTTCAGCGGTGTATCTTGACCACTGCGTTTTTGATTTAAGCGTAAATAGAACGTGCCTGTTTCTAAATATGTCCCAAATTCATCTTTCTTTGATCTATATTTATCAGTAAATTCTCCTGTTAGTAATGAAAAGTCGATTTGATCACTATCATATAAATTTACTCTTGTCGCTTCTTCTTTTACTACACTGTAGTTAATTTCTTCAAGCTTTACACTGTTCTTATCCCAATACTTATCATTCTTTTTCAACTTCCAACCTTGTTCATGCTTCCATTCAGACATAACAAATGGACCATTATATACTACCGTATCTGCCTCTAAACCGTATTTCTCACCTTTTTCTTTTACAAACTTTTCATTTAGTGGATAATACGCTGGAAATGCCATTAAATTCAAGAAATACGGAACTGGTCTTTCTAGTTCAACTTCAAGTGTATAATCGTCTACTGCTTTTGCACCTAATGTAGATACGTCTGCCTCTCCTTTATTAATTGCTTCTGCATTTTTAATATAGTAAGCAATAAATGCATACTCCGCTGCTGTCTTTGGATCTAGCAAACGGTGCCATGCAAACACGAAATCTTTCGCCGTTACAGGATCACCGTTTGACCATTTTGCATCTTTACGAAGTTTAAATGTATACTTTTTGCCATCCTCGCTTTTTGTGCTAGATTCTGCCGCAGCTGGAATCGGCTTATTATCTTTATCAAGACGATATAACCCTTCCATTGTATTCCCTAAAATTTGCGCACCAAGTACATCTGTTGCCTTAGATGTATCCATTGTTGGAATTTCCTGATTTTCTGTACGATTCAATACTTGTTTTGCTGCATATTTAATATCAGATTTACTGTCCCCATTACTATGAGATGATGTATCTGGCTTTTTGTCTCCCCCACCTGAACATGCTGATAAAGCCATGCTCATTGCCAATACTGGCGCTACAACAGCTGTTAATTTCTTTATCTTTTTCATCTCTGTACCCTCCCTAAACTATATGTAAGCCGATCATTTTGAGAGATTTCCTGCCAATTTATTATTCACAGAAAATAACTTTTATCATGATAATTCGTTTTTTTGTAGCACTATTACAAGATTCCCCCCATCTACTATATGAACGTTGTACCCTTCTTATTCTTCCCTATTTTCCGAAATCTATATATGGATTTTTTCACCTCTATTAATACTGTAACTATAATAAAACCCCTTTGTCTTACACTCTCTATTTCTATCATGTAACAAGTTAAGATTATATGATTCTCATATCATACATATAAATCCATTTTCATTTTTCGACACCTAAATTCCCTGCTATGCAGAATAAAAAGTAACCTACACCCGTTTGCTCTTTCTGTTTTTACTTCGCATGTGGCAGAAAAAGGCCTTGACCGCAGTCATGGCCAGATGCTCTCTCCCACCTAAAAAGAGGGGGTTTTATATCAGTTTTTTAATTAATGTATATACAGTATTTTTAAATCTTCCTTTCCCTATAATGAAATGCCTTAGAAACAAGCTTATCTCCTAAACAAAAAGCATCTCTAAAAATAGATCAACTACTTCTAGAAATGCTTTTCGCTTCATTATTTACTTCTCTGTTACATACGCCCACTTAAAGCTATATTCTGGGCTGATGTTATGTTTTACAACTCCTTTTACAGTCGGTTTCATTGCATACGCTCTACCTGTTTGATATAAAGGAACCATTGCTACATCTTCTTCAAGCAATAGCTTTTCTGCTTTTCCAAACTCTTCCCAACGTTTTTTCGCATCGGACATGAGTTCATTTCCTGCTTTTTTAACCATTTCGTCATATTTTGGATTGGAATAACTCATTTGGTTGTACGGACTCTTCGTTTCAAACATATCAATAAATGTCATCGGATCTGCATAATCTGGGCTCCAACCTGCATAAGAAATTTCGTAGTCTTGTGCTGATTCTAGTTTTAATTTTTGTTTGAACGGCTGAATTTTCGTATTAATCGTTACCCCTTTTAAATTTTTCTCGATTTGATCTTTTACATAATCCGCAACTTTTTTCGCAGTTCCATCATCATAACTTAACAATTCAATTGTCACTTGATCTTTACCAAGTTCTTTTTTCGCTTCTTCCCATGCAGCTGCTGCTTTTTTCGTATCTTGCTTAACACCATTTTTAAATGATTCTGTGAAATCTTTACCGTCTGGACCCGTTGCGAGTCCCTTTGGTACTAATTGATCTGTCGGTTTAGATCCATTGTTTAAGATAACATTTGCTAGCCCTTTTTTATCGATTGATAATGCAATCGCTTCACGTAATTTTTTATTTTTCAATGGTGTATCCTGTCCATTACGCTTTTCATTCAAACGTAAGAAGAACGTACTTGCCTCTGAATACTCACCATACTCATCTTTATTTGCTTTATATTTATCAACAAATTCTCCATTTAGCAATGTAAAATCAATTTGATTCGTATCATATAGATTTACTTTTGTAGCTGGTTCTTTTACAACGCTGTAGTTAATTTCATCGAGTTTCACATTCTTTTTATCCCAATAATTTTCATTTTTCTTTAATTGCCAGCCCTGCTCATGTTTCCATGATGACATGACAAACGGTCCATTATATACTACTGTGTCTGCCTCTAAACCGTATTTTTCACCTTTTTCTTTTACGAATTTTTCATTTAACGGGTAATACGATGGAAATGCTACTAAGTTTAAGAAATACGGCACTGGTTGTTCTAATTCTACTTCCAGTGTATAATCATCCACAGCTTTTGCACCTAATGTAGATGCATCTGCTTGTCCCTTATTAATTGCCTCTGCATTTTTAATATAGTAAGCAATAAACGCATACTCCGCTGCTGTCTTTGGATCTAGCAAACGTTGCCATGCAAACACGAAGTCTTTCGCTGTCACTGGATCACCATTTGACCATTTTGCATCTTTTCGAAGTTTAAATGTATACTTTTTGCCATCCTCGCTTTTCGTGCTAGATTCCGCTGCAGCTGGGATTGGTTTATTATTTTTATCAAGACGATATAACCCTTCCATCGTATTCCCTAAAATTTGTCCCCCTAATGTATCGGTAGATTTCGAAGTATCCATCGACGGAATTTCCTGATTTTCTGTACGATTCATTACTTGTTTTGCTGCATATTTAATGTCAGATTTCTTATCTTCTCCACCACTAGATGTTGTACTTGTCTTTTTGTCTCCCCCTGAACCCGAACATGCTGATAACGCCATACTCATTGCTAATACTGGTGCTACCACCGCTGTTAACTTTTTTAATTTTTTCTTTTTCATTCATGTACCCTCCCCAAATTATATGTACGTTGCTAATCTTGAGAGATTCTCCGTAACTACTTAGTTATCAGAAAATTCTTATTAATTAGTATTCTACTATTTTTTCTGATTTTGTAAAGTTTATTTTTAAAAATTCAGAATATTTTTTCCAATATAATAGTTGGGCTTTTTCTTAGTACTATATAAATCCATTTTAATTTTCGACATCTAAATCCCTGCTATGCAGAATAAAAAGTAGCCTACACTCGTTTGCTCGTTCTGTTTTTGCTTCGTATGTGGCAGAAAAGGGCCCTGACCGCTTCTATGCATGGTCAGATGCTCTCTCCCGCCTAAAAAGAGGGGCTTATGTCGTTTTTTTAATTGATATATATATAATTTCCATTTTACTATATGGTTCTATTAAACTTCTTATTTTGTTCTCATTTCTCAGATTTGAAAGATTCATGATTCCTATACATATGCAAGCTGTCATATCACACTTTCTTCAGATAACATCATTGTTAGCAAAAAAAAAAGCATCTCTAAAAGTAGATAAACTACCTTTAAAAATGCTTTTTTATTTCATATTATTTTCCGTCTTTTTCAGTTACATATGCCCATTTGAAGCTATATTCTGGGCTGATGTTGTGATGAACAACACCTTTTACATTTGGTTGCAATACATAGGAATCCCCACGTTGATATAACGGTACAATCGCTGCATCTTCTTCAAGTAACATTTTCTCAGCTTTCCCCATCTCTTCCCAACGTTTTTTCGCATCGGACATCAACTCAGTTTTTCCTTTTTTAATGATATCATCATATTTTGGATTTGAATAACCCATTTGGTTGTAACTACTTGTTGTTTCAAACATGTCTAAGAATGTCATTGGATCTGCATAATCTGGGTTCCAACCTGCAAACGAGAGTTCATAATCTTTTGCTGATTCTAGTTTTAACTTTTGTTTAAACGGTTGAATTTTAATATTAACTGTTACACCTTTCAAACTTTTCTCAATTTGATCTTTTGCATAGTCAGCAACTTTTTTTGCAGTTCCATCATCATAGCTTAATAATTCAATTGTAATCTGGTCTTTCCCAAGCTCTTTCTTCGCTTTTTCCCAAGCAGCTGCCGCTTTTTTCGTATCGTGTTTCAAGCCATTTTTAAATGATTCTGTGAAATCTTTACCATCAGGACCTGCCGCCAAGCCTTTTGGTACAAGCTGATCTACAGGTTTTGAACCATCATTTAAAATAACATTAGCCAAACCTTTTTTATCAATAGAAAGCGCGATTGCTTCACGTAAATCTTTATTTTTTAATGGTGTATCTTGTCCATTACGGTTTTCATTCATTCTTAAGAAATACGTACTTGTTTGCTCATATGAACCAAACTCATCTTTTTTGTCTCTATATTTATCAACAAATTCCCCTTTTAATAATGCAAAGTCAACTTGACCACTATCATATAAGTTTACAAGTGTCGCTGGCTCTTTTACAACGCTGAAGTTAATTTCATCTAACTTAACATTCTTTTTATCCCAGTAGTTATCATTTTTCTTCAGTTTCCAGCCTTGTTCATGCTTCCACTCAACCATTGTAAATGGTCCGTTGTAAGCGACTGTATCTGCTTCTAAACCGTATTTCTCACCTTTTTCTTTTACCGTTTTTTCATTTAACGGGTAATACGATGGAAATGCTACTAAGTTCAAGAAATACGGCACTGGTTGTTCTAATTCTACTTCCAGCGTATAATCATCCACAGCTTTTGCACCTAATGTAGATACATCTGCTTGTCCTTTATTAATTGCTTCTGCATTTTTTAATGGATACGCAATAAATGCATACTCTGCTGCTGTCTTTGGATCTAATAAACGTTGCCATGCAAACACGAAGTCTTTTGCTGTTACTGGATCACCATTTGACCATTTTGCATCTTTTCGAAGCTTAAATGTATATTTTTTGCCATCCTCGCTTTTCGTGCTAGACTCTGCCGCCGCTGGGATTGGCTTATTATTTTGATCAAGACGATATAATCCTTCCATTGTATTTCCAAGCATTTGTGATGATACCGTATCTGTTGATTTGGAAGAATCCATTGTTGGGATTTCTTGTTTTTCTGTACGATTCAATACTTGCTTCGTTGCTAATTTACCATCTGATTTATTGTCGTTCTTACTTGAATCTGTACTTGTTTTTTTGTCCCCACCTGTAGAACATGCTGATAATGCCACACTCATTGCTAATACTGGTGCTACGACTGCTGTTAGTTTTTTCATCTTTTTCTTTTTCACTTTCTGTACCCTCCCTAATTACGTGTACGTTTCTAGATTGAGAAATTTCTGATAATTTTATTTATATTTATATGTTTAATCAGAAAATTTCTATTAACTATTATTCTACTAATTTTTTGTATTTTGTAAAGTATTATTATTGAAAATTTTAAAAAAATTATTTTTTTACAGTAATATTCATAAAAATCCCATCTAGATAACATAACACTCTCCATCAGTATTATATATACGTTGGTTCTATACTATTTTTTCCATTTCGAAATAAATCTCTTGTAAATTATTACTAATAAAAAATGTATAAATTTTAAAATTCCTTTCTTACAAAAACAAAAAAAGTCAGCATTGCTGACTTTTTTATCCTGCTATTTTTTCTTTTTGCATCCCTTTTAAGACCTGTTCATATTGCTCTTCATTAAATTCATTTTCACTTTTTGCAACAACTACAGTTGCGATACCATTCCCAATTAAATTTACGATGGCACGTGCTTCTGACATAAATCGATCTACCCCTAATAAAAGTGCTAATCCTTCTAACGGAATTACGTTCATAGCAGATAAAGTAGAAGCTAATACAATAAAGCCGCCACCTGTTACCGCTGCCGCTCCTTTTGATGTAACTAACAAAATAGCTATTATCGTTAATTGTTGACCTAATGAAAGGTCAATGTGAAAGACTTGCGCTAAAAATATAGTAGCCATTGACAAATAGATTGTTGTTCCATCTAAGTTAAACGAATACCCTGTTGGAATGACTAAACCTACTACTGGTTTTGAACACCCGAACTGCTCCATTTTTGTCATGATACGTGGTAATACTGATTCTGACGATGACGTACCAAGTACGATAAGTAGCTCTTCTTTTATATGGGATAAATATTTCCATAAGCTAAATTTATATAACTTACAAATTATATTTAATACGATTAGTACAAATAATGCCATTGTTGCATACACACAAATCATTAATTTTCCAAGTGGAATTAATGTACTTAAACCATATTTCCCAATTGTAAATGCCATTCCACCAAACGCTCCAAGTGGCGCTAACTTCATAACAATTGATAAAATATTAAAAAAGACTTTAGATAACCGATCAAAGAAATCAATAACCGGTTGTCCATTTTTCCCAAGCATTGTTAATCCTGCTCCAAACAAAATAGAAAAGAACAATACTTGTAAAATATCCCCTTTTGCAAATGCTTCAAACATGTTAGACGGTACAATATGTAAAAAGAAATCAACCCATTTCATTTCCTGACCACTTTGCACATATTGTGACACATCACCGCCCTTTAGTTTAGAAGGGTCTAAACCATCACCAGGACGTACTACATTCGCTACTATAATACCAATTAAAAGAGCAAAAGTTGTAACAATTTCAAAATATAATAACGCTTTTCCACCAACACGCCCTACTTTTTTCATACTTCCCATACTCGCAATGCCAAGTACAATCGTTAAAAATATAATTGGTGCAATGATCATCTTAATCATATTAATAAACGTGTCACCAATCGGCTTCATTTGTTGCCCCACACTAGGCCAAATTGCTCCTACTGCAATACCGCAAATAATTGCCACAATAACTTGGAATGTTAAATTCTTTACAATTCTCATCTGTCTAGACTCCCCTGTTTTGTTCATTTCCCCTTTAATTACATAAACCGATTATAGAATATAACTTTTTATAGGCCCCCTTGTTACTCAGTTCAAACCACAATATTATGTTACACTATTATGACGTTTTTGAAAATAGTATATATTAATTATAAAATAATGACATACTTAATTATTTTATAAATTCTAGATCACATCTAAAAAAGTAGCCAGCTTAATAGCTGCCTACTTAGACCCTCCCTCTTAAACAAGAGCAAACATTAAATATATACCAATCACAAAAAAGACAGCTAATATTTTAATAACAGTCATCACAATTTTTTGAAATCCCCTTTTTTCTAAGACAACAAGATAAAAAGCCCACTTGGTTAGTGGACTTTTTATCTTGTTACCGCGATTTATAATGGCAAATCTCTCTTCTTAAAGGACACAATCGCTACTATAAAAATAACAATTGCACCGCAAGTTAACCCAATACTCACCGGCCATATGTTATACGTTCCTGCCACAATTTCTTCTGGACGGAACAGTGAGAATAATGATATATTTCTCATCCATTCTAGCTTATCACTTAATTTCCCCACCATATTTAATACATAAAATAAAATGGTTAGACTTGCTGAATAGCTAAGAGCTTTTCTTTCATCATTACATAGACAAGAAAATAGAAATGAATAGGCACTGACTACTAAAAATACAAGTCCTCCTACTAAATTCATCTTGAAAAATAATTCTTGATTTAGATTATTGTCTTTTAAGAACCATTCTGCTCCTAATACACCAGCTCCGTACGTAGCAAGTGTAATAATCAGTAACCCAAGAATAAGAACTACCGCTTGTGTTATTGCAATCTTCACTCTAGATACAGGTGTTGCAAGTAAATATGCCATCGCTCCTTTATCTACATAACGAGCCATTAAGTGCGTCGCAACTGTTACACTAAAAATCGTCAAAATGATAATAAACAACATGCCATAGTATTCACCCGCTAAAAACTGACTTACATTTTGAATCGAAGTTTCCATACCAACTATTTTTTTCACACTCTCTGGCATAGCACCTATTAGTTCATTTAACCCTTTTGCGGATACGAGCGATGGAAATATCCAAATTAACAACCATAAATAAAGAGCCGCACCAATCGCATAACTCCATATACTTTTTGAATTTTCTTTAAAGCTAGCTAAAAACAGCTGTTTATTCATGTTTTGCACCCTCTTTCGCATCATAATAATGCATAAATAAATGTTCCAAATCCATCGCTCTCGTTTGAAGTGCTTTTACATTGTATTGCGCGAGTATTTGTAATACTTCCTGATAATTCCCCTGCACAATAACGGATGCTGTATTCCCCTTCACCGTTTCAAATTGTAAATTTGTCTTTTGTAAAGACCGCATTTCCTCTTGAGAGGACACTGTTACATCCATTACCTGTCTTCTCATACCCTGTAAATCATGAATATTTTCAACTGTTACAAGACGCCCGTCTTTAATAATTGCTACTCGGTCACATGTCCGCTCGATTTCTGTAAAAATATGTGACGACATAAGGATTGTCTTTCCTTTTTGTTTTTCTTCTAGTATTAAATCAATAAAAGTTTGCTGCATAAGTGGGTCTAATCCTGATGTTGGTTCATCTAAAATTAACACTTCTGGATTATGCATAAATGCAGCAACAATGCCCACCTTTTGCTTCATCCCTTTAGACATTTTTCGAATCGGTGTTTTCACATCAAATTGCAATCTTTCAATAAGCTCATCACGCCGTTTTGTTTCTTTCAATCCTCGCATACCTTGCATTAGTTTTAAAAATTCTAATCCATTCATTCCTTCTATAAAAGAAATTTCCCCTGGCAAGTAACCAACTTCCCTTTGGATTTTCGCAGCGTCATTCCAGCAGTCTAATCCGAAAATTTCTGCATGGCCAGCTGTTGGCTTTATAAATCCCATTAAATTACGAATCGTTGTTGATTTCCCTGCACCATTAGGCCCTAGATAGCCGAAAACTTCACCTTCTTTTACTTGAAAGGTAATATCAAATAAGCCTTTCCCATTTGAAAATTGTTTTGTGATATTTTGGACTGAAATCATTATTCCACCTCATTTTTTGAAATATTTTATGTTGTATATTTCAAAATCATTGTACTCCTCTCCAATTATATTAGCAACAATTTTTTGAAATTTTTATAAGTCTATATTTCAAAATTATTGTTTTCATCTTTATTTTCTTGTATATTTTAGGTGAGGTGATTGTATTGAACGGGTTTGAAAAAGTGAAAGAAAAGAAAAAACGCGCCATTAAAGACGCTGCATTGTTATTATTTTCAGAACGTGGATTTAACGAAGTAAAAATAGAGGATATTGCAAAAGAAGCGAAAGTATCTCAGGTGACGATTTATAATCATTTTGGGAGTAAAGACGCTCTTTTTAGAGAACTTATTCAAGAATTTGCGACAACTGAATTCCAATACTATCAAGAGCTAGCATCAGAAAACATACCTTTTCATGAAATGATGCATAAAATGATCGTTAGAAAAATGGAAAGTGGCGGGTTATTTCATCCTGACATGCTGTTGCAAGTCATCCAAAAAGACCCAGAACTTCGCGAATTTATATATCGTTATCAAAACGAAACAGTCCTGCCCTGGTTTTTAGAACTATTAGAAAATGCACAACGTAAAAATGAAATTAATCCTAACCTTTCAAAAGAAATGATTTTACTATACATTCAAATGTTTAGTAAACTAGGCGATGATTATGGGGTACAATTGTTAGAAGGAGATCGTGAAAAACATATACAAGATATTGTTACGATGTTTTTTTATGGGCTTTCTAACCCTGAAGATACAACTAATTTATACAAATTAAAATAATTTTTCACATCGATTATCTTTCATTTAAATGAAAATTCATATGTCACAACAAATTAACCTGTATAAGCTGCAGGCAAATATTCAAAGTATCAGTAAGCACATTAACATATAAAGTGTTTAAAGAAAATAAGAATGGAACATATATTTCATTTTCGAAAGCAAAAAAGACACGAAATCGTGTCTTTTTTAATTATAGCGAGATAACTCTACCCGTTTCACTACTTTTAATCGCTAATTGAATGAGCCGGATGACTTGTAAACCTTCTTCAGCTGTAACAGGAGGTTGCACGCCATGTAATATACTATCTCGAATGCCTATGTAATACATTTCATAGCAACCCACTTCTGTCGGAATACGTTTTACTACTTCTTCTGTTTCTAAAACTGCAAAATTACTTTCAGGATCTTCTCCATATCCTATATCACCTGGCTTCATACCAGATTTCAATTGCTCTTCCTGTGAATCCATACCGTATTTCACAATTGAGCCTTTATCTCCATGGACATGAAAGTGTGGTCCTGCATGTTTTACGTAACTACTACTATGTAAAATAATTCGTTTCACTCCATAGTGAAGTACAATATGGAAATAATCATCGGTTTCTGCTCCAGGTCGTTGTTTTACTACATCTGCACTAACAGCATCTGGTTTACCAAATAGATGTAATACTTGGTCAATCAAATGTGATCCTAAATCATATAAAATCCCTGACCCCGGTAAATTCTTTTCACGCCAGCGATCACGCACATGAGGACGGAAGCGATCAAAATGCGCTTCATATGTATACACATTTCCAATTTCTTTTTCTTCAATTGCCCTCTTTATTGTTAAGAAATCATTATCAAAACGACGGTTATGATATACACTCACAACTACATCATGTTTTTTCGCCAAGGCAATGAGTTCTTCTCCCTCTTCAGTTGAAACAACAAATGGTTTTTCTACAACAACATGTTTCCCATGTACAATAGCCTCTTTTACAAAGGGAAAATGTGTTGTATTTGGCGATGTAATGACAACAAGATCAATGTCGTCTCGCTTTACTAATTCTCCAATCGTATGAACAACATGCACAGTTGGTAACGCTTGTTTCACTACCTCTTCTTTCGATGAGACAATCGCACGAATATCATATTCATCAATCGTTTGTAATAAAGGGATGTGAAATGTCGTACTAGAAAATCCAAATCCTACAATCCCTACACCTATTCTTTTCATATATTTCCTCCATGTATGAGAACGATTTCATAATTATTATAACAAGTTTTCTTTTATAGACCTAACTTTTTGCTTCACTACTTCTGTTTGATTGGATTACATTTTTTACTACAAAAAAAAGAAAGGCATGTCCCTATGAAGCATGCCTTTCTCTAATAAGTTAAATATTTTTAATATGAATTAACGGTTCACTCTATCCGCTTTTTCGTCCACGTCTCAACCACTTCACCAGTATCACTAACATCTAAGACTAAACTACCGTTACTATACCGGTCTTTATTACGAAACGCTTTTGGATCTATTTCTTCTACAACATGTTTCTCTGTTTTCATGTAAACAAGTTCATCATCCCGAACAATTTCAATACCGACAATGCGATATGGATTACGCTTTAGCTCTTTAAAAATTACAAGTCCCCGCTTCGCTCTTGTTGATTTTTCAATTTCGGAGGCTTTTAATCGTTTAACTGCGCCTCGCTGCGTTACGAGGATCAGTTGATCTTTTTCACCATTTAACGGTTTACCAGAAGCAACATAATCATCTTCTTTTAAGTTAATTCCCTTTACACCAGCTGCTCTTACACCAACTGGACTTACTTCTTCTTCATTGAAAATAAGTGCATATGCACCGTGTGTTGCAAGAATAATATCACTTGTTCCATCTGTTGCAAATACATCTACAACTTCATCATCTTTTTTCAAGTTTACGGCAACAAACGCTCTTGAATAGCGCTGAACTTTATACTGATTTAGTTCCGTTTTCTTAATCATACCATTTCGCGTAACAAACACAACAAAACGTTTTTCTTCCTCAAAGTTCGGTACAACGGTTGCCCAAATTAAGGTCTCATCTCGTTCAAGTGAAACAATATTTGCAACGTGCTGTCCTAAGTCTTTCCAACGAATATCCGGCATCTCGTACACTGGAAGATAAATATAATTTCCTTTATTCGTAAATAACAGAATTGTTTCTGTTGTATTTGTATCGAAACGTTCCAGTAAGATGTCACCCTCTTTCATACCGAAGTCTTTTCCGTTCGATGCATTATGTGAACGCCATCCTGTTCGTTTCACATACCCTTCTTTCGTTACAGTAACGATGACATCTTCTTGTGGAATCATAACTTCCACATCAATTTTAATTTCTTCAATCTCTTCTTCAATGACAGCACGACGATTATCACTATACGTTTTCTTTACTCTCTTTAAATCTGCTTTGATGACTTGAAGAAGCCTTTTCTCACTTTGTAAAATCGCTTGTAATTCTGCAATTTTCTTTTCTAGTTCTTCTGCTTCTTTTTCTAGTGCGGTAATATCTGTATTTGTTAAACGATACAGTTGCAGAGATACAATTGCTTCTGCTTGCGCTTCTGTAAATCCAAATGTTGCACTTAAATTATTTTTCGCATCACGTTTATCTTTAGATGCTCGAATTGTCTCAATAACCTCATCTAAAATCGATAATGCTTTCATTAAACCCGCTACGATATGTTGGCGATTTTCCGCTTTTCGCAACTCATACTCCGAACGACGTGTAACAACTTCTTTTTGATGCCCAATATACGCATCTAAAATTTTCGGTAATGTCATAAGTGTTGGGCGACGATTGTTAATGGCTACCATATTAAAGTTATAAGGGATTTGTAAATCCGTATTTTTATATAAATAATTTAAAATCCCTTCAGCATTTGCCTCTTTTTTCAATTCCACAACAATACGAAGACCTGTACGATCCGTTTCATCACGAACCTCGGCTATTCCATCTAGTTTTTTATCTAAACGTAATTCGTCCATTTTTTTGACTAGATTCGCCTTGTTTACTTCATATGGAATTTCTGTAATAACGATTTGCTGTTTGCCACCGCGAATTGTTTCAACTTCTGCTTTTCCGCGAATGATGACTTTCCCTTTCCCTGTTTCATACGCTTTTTTTATTCCATCAATCCCTTGAATAATACCACCTGTTGGGAAATCAGGTCCTTTAATAACTGTTAATAGATCATCTACAGAACTATTTGGCTTATCGATACGCATCATTGTAGCATCAATAACTTCACCAAGATGATGCGGTGGAATTTCTGTTGCGTAACCAGCTGAAATCCCTGTTGAACCATTTACTAATAGATTCGGGAACATTGCTGGCAGTACAACTGGTTCTTCACTTGTATCATCAAAGTTTGCTACAAATTCCACTGTTTCTTTGTCGATATCACGCAGTAACTCAGAGGCAATTGGCGATAAACGAGCTTCTGTATAACGCATCGCTGCCGCTGGGTCACCATCAACACTACCATTATTTCCGTGCATTTCAACCAATACGTTACGCACTTTCCAATCTTGGCTTAAACGTACCATCGCCTCATATACAGAGGAATCACCATGTGGATGATAGTTACCAATAACGTTACCAACTGTTTTAGCTGATTTACGGAACGGTTTATCATGTACGTTTCCTTCTACATACATTGAGTATAAAATACGGCGTTGTACCGGTTTTAAACCGTCACGCGCATCTGGAAGCGCGCGATCTTGAATAATATATTTACTGTAACGTGCAAAGCGATCACCTAACACGTCTTCAAGCGGGAGGTCATGAAACTTCTCTGCTTGCATGTTATTCCACCTCCGTCTCCATAATCATTTCATTTTCTAAAATATTTCCTTCTTCTTGCATACCAAATTGCACATTGCGCTCAATCCACTTACGACGAGGCTCTACTTTATCACCCATCAACGTTGTGACGCGGCGCTCCGCTCTTGCTGCATCATCAATTTTCACACGAATTAACGTACGTGTCTCTGGGTTCATCGTTGTTTCCCATAACTGATCGGCATTCATTTCACCAAGCCCTTTATAACGCTGCAGTATATATCCTTTACCGACCTTTTTCGTTACACCATCTAATTCTTCGTCTGACCATGCATATTCAATGACTTCGCTTTTTCCTTTTCCTTTACTTACTTTATATAAAGGTGGAAGAGCAATAAACACTTTACCCGCTTCGATTAACGGCTTCATATAACGATAGAAGAACGTAAGCAGTAACACTTGAATATGAGCACCATCTGTGTCAGCATCGGTCATAATTACAACCTTATCATAGTTGATATCTTCAACAGAAAATTCGTTTCCAACACCGCCGCCAATTGCATAAATAATCGTATTAATTTCTTCGTTCTTGAAAATATCAGCAAGCTTTGCCTTTTCCGTGTTGATTACTTTACCACGTAATGGCAAGACTGCTTGAAAACGACGATCTCGGCCTTGCTTCGCAGAACCACCGGCAGAATCACCCTCTACTAAATACAATTCATTCTTTTGTGGATTACGTGATTGTGCAGGTGTTAACTTCCCGCTCAAAGTTCCTTCTGAACGTTTTTTCTTCTTACCAGTACGAGCTTCTTCTCTAGCTTTACGTGCTGCTTCACGGGCTTGAGCTGCTTTGACTGCTTTCTTCACAAGAAGTGTTGCTACATCAGGATTTTCTTCTAAAAAGTATGCTAAGTGTTCCGACACAATTGCATCTACTGAAGAACGCCCTTCACTTGTCCCAAGCTTTCCTTTTGTTTGCCCTTCAAATTGCAGTAAATCTTCCGGCACACGCACAGAAACAATGGCAGCTAACCCTTCGCGAATATCTGTACCTTCTAAGTTTTTATCTTTTTCCTTTAATAGAGAGACTTTACGAGCATATTCATTGAAAACACGAGTCATCGCTGTTTTAAATCCAGATTCGTGTGTTCCGCCATCTTTTGTACGCACATTATTTACAAATGAAAGAATGTTTTCTGAATAGCCATCGTTAAATTGAAATGCAAGTTCTGCCTCGATTCCATTTTGTTCACCAGAAAAATATACAACTGGATGAATAGAGTCTTTTTCTTCATTTAAATACGTAACAAATGCTTCAATTCCTGTTTCATAGTGAAACACATCTTCTAAATCATTTCGTTCATCTTTTAAAGTGATTTTCATACCTTTTAACAGAAATGCAGATTCACGTAGTCTTTCACATAACGTTTCATAGTTATAATTTGTTGTACTGAAAATAGATGGATCTGGTTTGAAATGCATCGTTGTACCAGATTCTTTTGTTTTCCCAATTTTCTCTAATGTTGTTGCAGGAATACCACCATTTTCAAAACGCTGTTCATATATATTTCCATCTCGTTTAATCGTTACAATTAGCCATTCTGATAAAGCATTTACAACAGATGCACCAACACCATGTAAACCACCGCTTGTTTTATAACCGCCTTGCCCAAATTTACCACCTGCATGAAGTACAGTTAAAATGACTTCAGGTGTTGGCTTTCCAAGCTTATGCATTCCCGTAGGCATTCCACGCCCTTTATCAATAACACTAATACTATTATCTTTATGTATTACGACAGAAATTTCGTCGCCAAATCCCGCTAATGCTTCATCAACGGAGTTATCTACTATTTCGTATACTAAATGATGCAATCCACGGCTGTCCGTGCTCCCGATATACATACCCGGGCGTTTTCGAACGGCTTCAAGGCCTTCAAGCACTTGAATTGCATCTTCGTTATATTGAAATTGATGCTTCGCCAAACTCCTTGCCCCTTTCCTAATTAAATCAGAACATATGTTTCTATTATAGAATAACTCCTTAACCATGTTTTTGGCAAGTTATGTTATGTCTTTTATATACCATTTTCAAAAGAAAAATCCTTGTTTTTGTACAAGGATTCCTCTAGGCTACTATTTCAGAAAAATAATCGTTTGTCAACGAGAAATGGATATGTATTCCAAAACCACACATTCCACCATTTTAGCATTACCCAAATGACAAGTATCCAAAACGGGATAACAAGTAAGCATCCCAAAAAACAGCCTTTAAAAAATCTCATGATGAACAACTCGTTCATCCGCTCAGCTCCTAAGTGTGAACGAAAGCTGAATCGACCTTTCATTTACAAATGTCTATACTACCTCGTCATCGCGTGTTCTACTTTAATACAACGATCCATGATAACAGTATAGCCTTTTTCTTTTAACAACTCGTATGTATCTTCATCTTGTAGTCCTAATTGTGCCCAAAAAACATCAGCATCAATCTCTACAAATTCTTTTGCCACATCTATTAAAAATTCAGAGCGACGAAATACATTTACGATATCAACATGTTCCTTAATATCTTTTAAGGAAGAAACCGCCTTTTCTCCCAGTACTTCATCAACGACTGGGTTAACTGGAATAATACGATACCCAGCATCCTGCATCGCTTTTGAAACCATATACGATGTACGATCTGACTTGTCAGATAATCCAACAACCGCGATGGTTTTACTATTCTTCAATACTTCACCAATTTCCGTACGAGTTGGGTTTTCAATTGTCATATTACATCCCTCCTATTCTTTTAGTATAGCCGATAAAGAAAGTCTCTTTCAATACGAAAGAGACTTTCTTTATTAATTCTTAGCAGGAGAGTTATCTGCTAGTGTAGCTGTTTTCGTCATTTTTTCACCATTGCGATAGAATGTAACTTCAATTTTATCGCCAACTTTTTTCTTTTCATATAAGTATTTACGGAATTGAAGTGCATTTTCAACCTTTTGACCATCTAATGCTACCACAACATCATATTGTTGTAATCCTGCTTTTTCTGCTGGTGAGATTGGATAAACCTTTCCTAAAACAACACCGCTTGTTACATCGTTTGGAAGTTTTAGTTGAGAGTATCCTTGCACATCCTCTAGTGAGACAACACCAACACCAAGAGCTGGACGTTTTACTGTTCCGTCTTTTTCAAGAGATTCGATTACTGGTTTGGCAATGTTAATTGGAATCGCAAATCCAATTCCTTCTACCGATTGTTGTGCGATTTTACTAGAGTTAATACCTATTACCTCACCATTTTGGTTAAACAATGCGCCGCCACTATTACCAGGGTTAATCGCTGCATCAGTTTGAATAACTTGTGCTTGCCAATCTGGACGTTTGTCACCATCAATATCAACTGGAATTTCACGTTCTTTACTACTAATGATTCCTTCCGTTACACTGCCATCAAAGCCTAGTGGGTTACCAATTGCAATTGCTGGTTCACCAGCACGAATTTTACTTGAATCGCCTAACGTTGCAACTTTATTAATATTAGATCCGTCAATCTCTACAACAGCTAAATCTAACCAAGGATCTTTCCCAACCAATCTTGCATCAACTTGCTTACCATCACTTAGTTTTACTGCAAGTTTATTTGCTCCCTCTACTACGTGGTTATTTGTTACAATGTACGCCTTATTTCCAGCTTTCTTATAAATTACACCTGATCCTGTTCCAGCTGTTTGTTCTTGGCCTGCTTGATCTAGTGCGAATGGATCTACTCTTTGTTGCATGTTAATGACGCCTACAACAACATCTTTTGCTCCTTCAATCATGCCTGGTAAATCCGTTTCATTTTTTGCTTTATTTACAACAGGAACCATAGTTCCTTCTACCTTAGAATTAGAAGATACTGGTGAGACTCCATTTCCATCATTCCAAGGCATATATGGTGCTGCAAAACTGATAGTAACCGCTCCAACCACAGCCCCCACTAAACCAGTAAAGAAATAGCCTTTCTTACTACCAGATTTTCTAACTTCTCTTGTTTCACTGCGTTCTTCATTCATATTTGGTCCGTCATAATATCCCATGTTTTATTTCCCCTCTCTGCTGAGTTCGTATTTTTAGTATAGTCACGCTTTGTGTCCTCCTTGTGAACTCATCGTGAAATCCAATTAAAAAAATACTCTTATTTATTATTGTAGACAAAAAAGTTATCATTTTTACATTTCATCCGCAAAAGAGAGTGTAAATGTACTATATTTTCAACATATAAGTTGCTGCTACGAAAAACAAAAAGAGATCTCCACTCGTTTTCTCCCTCTGTTTTCACTCGGCATGGGGCTAAAAAAGGCACGGACCGCTTCTATCCTTGGACGGATCCTCTCTTCCAACCAAAAAGGAAAGCTTTTCTATCCGTTCTCTACTATATATTGATTTCACACCATTTTACTACTCGCTGCTATGAAAATAAAAAGAGATCTCCACTCGTTTTCTCTCTCTGTTTTCACTCGGCATGGGGCTAAAAAAGGCACGGACCGCTTCTATCCATGGACGGATCCTCTCTTCCAACCAAAAGGAAAGCTTTTCTATTACATAGTATTTAAAAACTATTCCTCAAACTTATACCCAACCCGAATAACAGTTCCAATATGCTTGGCTTTGTCACCTAATTTATTACGTAGTTTTTTTATATGTGTATCTACTGTACGATCATCACCGTAGTAATCATATCCCCATAGCTGATCCAGCAAATGTTGACGTGATAATACAATCCCTTTGTTCTCCATTAAATAAACAAGAAGTTCAAATTCTTTATGCGTTAATATAACCTCTTCTCCATTTACAGATACTGTTCGTGAAAGTCGATTCACATCGATTCCAGCCATAGACATTACGTTTTCTTCAGCAACCCCTACTGCTCCATCAGCACGCTTTAATAACGTTTTTGCACGAGCTACTAATACTTTCGGACTGAAGGGCTTGGTTACATATTCATCCGCTCCCAGTTCAAAACCTAGTAATGTATCATCTTCATCAGAACGTGCTGTCATCATAATAATTGGCACTGCCGATTCTTTCCGGATACGGCGACAAACAGACCAACCATCTATTTCTGGCAGCATAATATCTAACATAATTAAATCAATTGTATGTTCAGCAAATAATTCTAACGCTTGTTTTCCATCTTCTGCTTCGATCACTTCAAAGCCTTCACTGCGAAAATAATCACTAACAATTTCGCGTAATCTTCTTTCATCTTCAACAAGTAATACTGTTTTATTCATCTAACCTATCCCGCCTTTTTACTCTTTCAATCGAATAATACGTTGATTGGAGCTTCCGCGAAATGGAAGTGTTAAATCTCTTTTATCGAGTTCAAACCTTCCATCGACCAAAACATCCCCATAGTGTAACAACTCTATCATATCATTATTTCGGGAACTCTGTATCTCTTCTAACGTATAACCAGTGTAAATCCATAAGTTTTTTTTCAAGTCCTTCACAGCTTTTGCTACCTTTTTCACTTCCGCAGCTTGAAAGAATGGATCTCCACCTGAAAATGTTACATCAGTGAGCGGATTTTCGGTAATCTCTTTTACAATTTCTTCCACAGTCATTTCTGTTCCATTACAAATATTCCACGACTTTGGATTATGGCAGCCTATACAACGATGCGGACAGCCCGCAAAAAACACGACTGTCCGCAATCCTTCCCCATCTACTACACTATCATGAATAATGTTCATAACTTTCATTTATGTTTCACCCGATCCGCTTCTTCACTACGTTTTGCACTATTCCATTTGGACATATCTCCTACAAGGTATCCAGTAATGCGACGAATTCTTTCTATCTCATGCTCGTCCTCATTTGCACAACTTGGACATTCATTACGAATGACACCATGATAACCACAGCACTTACAACGATCGACAGGGTGATTAATTGACCCATATCCTACTCCATATTGCGCCATTGCCTGCACGATTTGTTTTAAGGCTTTTTGATTATGAACTGCTGCTCCATCTAATTCAATATACGTAATATGCCCACCATTA
The DNA here is from genome assembly GCF_002551815.1 of Bacillus sp. AFS098217. Classification (GTDB taxonomy): domain Bacteria; phylum Bacillota; class Bacilli; order Bacillales; family Bacillaceae_G; genus Bacillus_A. The sequence continues at coordinate 19,141 of NZ_NVPR01000002.1, read as the reverse complement.
CAAAGTGCATGAAATGGCCCTTCTAAACGTATTTTATCTATCGCTTGAATGTTATAATACACCGGAATATGAAATGAATTTGTATAATAATTATGATTTGTTACACCGCTAATCGTTCCAAATTCTTCTCGATCTTTTTTAACAAACTTACCTGATAATCCTTCTGCAGGCGTTGCAATTAAAGAGAAATTCAACTGATGTTCTTCCATTGCTGCATCCATTTTCTGTCTCATAAAGGTAACAATCTCATATCCAAGATTCCATGATTCTTTATCTTCTCCATGATGTTTCCCTGTTAAAACAACTAAACATTCTGCAAGACCAATAAAACCAATGCTTAATGTTCCTTGTTTTAAAATTTCTGCAACAGAATCTTCAGGCTGCAGTTTCTCTCCGCCTCGCCATACTCCTTGTGAATATAAAAACCGAAAATCTCTTGCTTTTTTTGTACATTGATAGGCAAATCTTTCTAGCAATTGGCGAATACCAAGATCTACATAATCATTTAACATCTCAAAGAACGCCTCTTTTGAACCGCTCATGAATGCTAGTTTCACTAGATTGATGGAAGTAAACGATAAATTCCCTCTTCCAATTGCCGTTTCTTCTCCATGAATATTAGACATAACACGAGTTCTGCATCCCATATAACACACTTCACTTTCAGGACGACCATCATAATGGATTGCATTAAACGGTGCATCTAAAAATGAAAAATTCGGGAACAATCGTTCAGCTGTCGTTTCTAGTGCCAATTCAAATAAATCATAGTTCGGATCATTTTCTTCAAAATTCACACCTTTTTTCAATTTAAAAATTTGAATAGGGAAAATCGGTGTTTCGCCTTTTCCTAACCCTGCTTGCGTTGCTCGTAATAATTGTTTAACTAACAATCTGCCTTCTTTTGATGTGTCCGTTCCGTAGTTAATCGAAATAAACGGAACTTGACCACCACCTCGGCTATGCATACTATTTGAATTATGAATAAAAGCTTCACAAGCTTGATACGTATCGTTTTCTGTTTCCTTCCATGCAAATTCTTCTACTTGTTCTTTTGTTAATGGATAGTTTGCTAATCGTTTTTTATTTCTTTCAAATGTTTTTCTTACATATGGTGCTAAATCAATATCAAATAATGCAAATGATTGACCACCGTGCTGCATATTTTGATTTGCTTGAAAAATAATTGAAGCAAGCGCCAACGCACTTTTAATATCTTGTGGTCGCCTCATATGTCCATGCCCTGTATGAAATCCCTTTTCAAGCATTTGCGCTAAAGGAATTTGAGAACATGTTGTCGTACCTGTCGCATAAAAATCTAAATCATGTGGGTATACTATATTTTGATCTATTGCTTTTTTTACTTGTTCGGAAAGTAAATATTCCACCGCATAATATTTCGCACTCTCCGATGCAAATGTTCCCATCATTCCCATTGGAGATCGTCCATCAACATTTGCATTTTCTTGCATTAAGTCTTGTTCATTACTGTGGACAATCGTTTCAAAAATCTTTACAAGTTCTTCTCCATGTATACTTTGTTTCAGCATTACTTAACCCTCCAACTATATCTTGTCACTTCTCTAACGAAATGATACAACATATAGCCCTACTGGTTCTGTGAAAAATGTAACATTCCTGTGAAAGTTTTTTTAAGAAACATTGAATTTTCATTTACAAAAAAAATGTGCTCTTTACAAATGTATGGTACAATATACGGGAAAAACTCTTTTTACCCTTTATCAACACATTTGAATAAAGGAGACTGAACTTATGCTTATTACATATCTTTTATTGGTCGTTGCCTATCTACTCGGCTCGATTCCATCTGCACTTGTTGTTGGGAAAATTGGTTATGGAATCGACATTCGCGAGCATGGTAGCGGTAATTTAGGAGGAACGAATACTTTTCGTACACTAGGGAAAAAAGCTGGTTTTATCGTTACAATTTCCGACATTTTAAAAGGAACGTTAGCAACAGGTCTGCCGCTAATTTTCGGCTTACATATCCATCCTCTTTGGTTTGGATTAGCTGCAATTCTTGGACATATATATCCAATCTTTGCAAAATTCCGTGGTGGAAAAGCAGTTGCAACTACTGCTGGAGTACTTTTATGTTATGCACCAGTTGTTTTTTTAGTATTAGCCGTTGTCTTTTTCACCCTTCTATTTACAACAAGATACGTGTCACTTTCTTCTATGGTAACAGCTATTTTCGCTGTTATCGCATCGATTATTAACGGGGATAAGATCTTCATTGTTGCGATGTGTTTAGTAGCTGGTATGGTTATTTATAGACACCGTGCAAATATTGGACGAATTATAAATAAAACTGAACCGAAAGCAAATTTTACAAAGAAACAAAAGTAAGATTGTAGCCCACATAACGCAAAAAGAAAACGCAAAGCATATTAATAGCGTCTTTTTGCGTTATTTTTTATACTAAAGAAAAAGCAACATAATTTGGAGGAACTATACATGAATCTTTCCGTAACAAAAGAAGCAGTAAATTGGTATAAAGATGAATTAAACTTACAATCTGGCGATATGCTTCGCTTTTTCGTACAATATGGTGGTTGCAGTACTGTACAAAAAGGTCTTTCTTTAGGAATCCGTAAAGATGACCCTGCACATCCAGCTGTTCAAATTCAGGAAGAAGGCATCACTTTCTTCGTTGAAGGTGATGATGAATGGTTCTTTGATGGACACGACCTATCCGTTACTTTTAATGATGGTGATGACTTCCCACAATTTAATTATGAAAAATAAAAAAACGTGGCTTTCGCCACGCTTTTTTATTTTTTCTTAATTTCCTCATATTTTGCATACCACTCAGGATATAGTTTCTTAAAGGATACAGGACGAAAACCCTCTTTTTTCGCACAAATATTTGTTGTTGTAGCTGTAATACAAAGGTCTCCATCACCATTATAAATTTCATATCCATATATAACACGAAGGGGACTAACTGAATCAATCCACGTTTTCACAATTGCTTTTTCTCCATAACGCATTGCTTTTCGATATGAAATTTGCAAATCTAATACGGGAGAAATAATTCCTTCCTGCTCCATCTCAATATATGAAAACCCTAATTCCTGTATCAATTTCGTACGCCCTAGTTCAAGCCATACTAAATAATTTGAATGATAAACAACACCCATTTGATCCGTTTCCGCATAGCGGATTTCAATTTCATGTTCTGCTACAAACATATCACTATCTCCTTCACACTTCTGTTTCCTTGCATACATTTAATCATAATACAGGGAAATCAAAAATAAAATAGAAACGGTGGATCTTTTTACTGAAAGGAGCAAGTATATGATTCAAATTGTAACCGTTCGTAGTGGTGATAGCGTATATAGTTTAGCAACAAAATATGGCACTACACCTGAAGAAATTGTAAAAGATAATGGACTGAATCCCGCTGAAACACTCGTTGTTGGTCAGGCACTCATTGTAAATACGAAAGGAAATAATTATTACGTACAGCCAGGCGACAGTCTTTATCGAATTGCTCAAACATATAACGTTCCTCTCGCTAGCTTAGCAAAAGTTAATAATCTATCATTAAAATCCGTTCTCCATGTTGGGCAACAATTATATGTACCACAAGGCTCAAAACGAGCGATAGAATCTATCGCCTACTTGCAACCTTCCACAGTACCTATTAAAGAAAGCTTAGTAAATGCTACGCGGGCTATTAATCCTTATTTAACATATTTGGCTTATTTCAGCTTTGAAGCACAAAGAGATGGAACTTTAAAAGAACCAACCGAAACCGCTAGAATTGCTGAGCTCGCTAGGCGAGGACAAACAATCCCGATGCTCGTTATTACGAATATCGAAAATGGGAACTTCAGCACTGCATTAGCATCTGTTCTTTTAAGAAGCACTACCATTCAAAATAAGTTTATTACTAACATTCTACAAACAGCTGAGAAATACGGTATGCGTGATATTCATTTCGACTTCGAAAATGTCGCTCCAGAAGACCGTGAAGCATACAACCGCTTTTTACGAAGTGTAAAAGCAAGATTACCTGAAGGATATACGTTAAGTACGACACTTGTCCCAAAAACAAGTTCAAAACAAAAAGGCAAATTTTTTGAAGCGCATGATTATAAAGCACAAGGAGAAATTGTCGACTTTGTCGTGATTATGACTTATGACTGGGGATGGCAAGGCGGACCGCCAATGGCAGTTTCTCCTATTGGCCCTGTAAAACAGGTAATCCAATATGCAAAATCTCAAATGCCACCGCACAAAATTATGATGGGTCAAAACTTATATGGTTTCGACTGGACACTTCCGTTTAAAGCAGGGAATCCTCCTGCAAAAGCTGTTAGTTCGGTCTCAGCTGTTGCCCTTGCTCGTAAATATAACGTTCCAATTCGCTATGATTTCACTGCTCAAGCACCACACTTTAATTACTTTAATGAAAATGGTGTGCAGCATGAAGTATGGTTTGAAGATGCACGGTCAGTCCAAAGTAAATTTAATTTAATTAAAGAGCAAGGCATACGCGGTATTAGCTATTGGAAAATTGGTCTTCCTTTCCCGCAAAATTGGCGTTTACTTACTGAAAATTTCTCAGTTACAAAAAAAGGCTGACGATTGTCAGCCTTTTTACCCATTATATTCAGATTCATCTTTTATTTCACTTTTCAATGAATCAATACTTTCTAAACGGCGTTGGTTTTTTGCTTCAATTGCAGCGCGATCTTGTTCATTTGAAACCTCTGCAGTTTCTTTTGCCTCATTAAAATTATCAATCGTATTTTGTACCATCTCTTGTAACTTTTCTACATTGTCACTTCTGTCATCTGGATTCGCTTTATATTGCTCTGCCATGCTATTTCCCTCCTAATTGAGATATACATACCATGTTAGTTTTCCAAAAACAAATTAGATTATGTACACACATAAAGAAAAGGAGAATGAAAACATTCTCCTTTTCTTTAACCGTTATCAACAATCGGTTGTTTTCCAGTCTGATCTTGCATTTGTTTGCCTTTATTTCCACCAGCTTTTTTTGATTGCGTTCCAATTTGGTTCGGTGCAAAGTCTTTTGGATTCTTTTTTGGATTACCCATCGTTATCGCCTCCTTATCACTAGTATCATACTAGTGATAAGAATTATTCAGCTTGCTTAAAAAGCCTCATCTCATAACGTTTTTCAATTCGTTCTTCAATCCGTTCAATTGCATCACGATCGCTTAGTAGTTGCCGCTTATTTTCCTTCACAAGTTCCTCGAATGTTTTTCGACGATTTCTTCTCATGTTGTTCATCCTTTCTCCTTCTCTTTCTTATTATTAGTATGAACAAATAAAAAACTCTTTAATCAGACTTATGAGAAAACTTCATATTTTAATAAAGAACAGTTTATTGTACACAAAAAATCCATTCGCAGTTTCTCTAGACTGCAAATGGATTTTTTTATTTCATTATACTCAAATACTTCTTAATCTCTTCCTCTGCATTCACTTGATTTTCTTTATACTCGTGCAGAGCTCGCAACACTGAATCGTATTCCTCCAAAATATAGCCTTCTAACTTCGTAAAGTCATCTAAGCTTTCAATCATTATTCTCGTTATACCTAATTCACTTTTTAAAGCTGGCTCGCATTTTAAACTCGTACATATTTCTAACACTTCTTGTTCCGTTTTTTCCGTTAGCACATATTTTTTCCGTCCTTTTACCTTCAACCTTACAATCGGATAAAAAGCTTTAATATCTAAATAACTTCCGACACTCACACTACGAATCCATTCTATATCGCGATTATGCTTCACAAACATTTCTTTTATTAATGTGCATACTATTTCTTCTTCAACCGCTTCTTTTTTCGTTTTCTTTTGTCCTTCTTCCTGTATAGCTGCACATTTTTGATAAACCGCTGCGCACGTTATACAATCATCCAGTGCATTATGCGAACTCAAACGAATGCCGAGCATTCTTTTTAAAGTCTCAAGTTTATGATTCGGGGCATGCTTCATATACTTTTTCGCTAAAAATACCGTATCAACGACTTTATTTTTAGGCTCCGATAACCTAAGCATATTCGTATTACTCTTTAAAAAGCGCATATCAAAAGAAGCATTATGCGCAACGATTGTGTCTTCGCCTAAAAATGCTAAAAACAAAGGCAAAACTTCCTGAATTGTTGGTGCATCTGAAACACGATAATTTGTAATCCCTGTTAAACTTGTAATACGGCTAGGTATAGGCCGTTCTGGATTTACGAAAGAAACAAATTGATCTGCTAGTTCATGATTACGGTATCGAACCGCTGCTACTTGAATAATCCGATCACTATACGGATTAAATCCTGTCGTTTCAAAGTCAATAACAACATAGTCCACTGGCAAAGTTAAATGTCCCACAACATACTCTCCTCAAATTATTATTATCTTTCAAATTTCTTTTATCATATCATGAACAAACTGTTTGATGAAAAAGAAAAGACAGAAATGGTCTTTTACCAATCCTGTCTCCTGACTATTATTTTAATTTTTCAATTCGTTTCTCCATCTCTTTTTGTGTCATCGGTCCGATAAATTTATCTTGAATTACACCTTTTGTATCTACAAAATAAGAAGTTGGAATAGTGATCACTTTATATGTCGTTGTAGCACTTATATCCTTATCAAGTAAAACAGGGAAAGTGAGTCCTTTCTCTTTCGCGAACTGCTTTACCTTTTCTTCTCCATTCGCTCGTTCTGAGACCGTATAATTTACAGCAAGAATCTCGACATCATCTTTATATGTTTTATAAAAAGCCTCCATGTCCGGCATTTCCTGCTGACAAGGGCCGCACCATGTTGCCCAGAAATTTAAGATAACTTTCTTACCCTTCAAATCCGATAACTTTACTGTTGTACCATCTAATTTTGATAACTCAAAATCCGGTGCAATCTTTCCCACTTCAATTCCATTTTTTGCAATAACTTCTTTCATCGCCGCTTCACTTTTTACTGGTTCTTCGCTTAGTTGTTTTTTATTTTTTCCGCTCTGTTCGTAGACTGCATAACCCGCTAAGCAAAGCAATACGATAACAATGGTAAGCTTTCGCCACATGTACATCACCCTTATCGTTTATCTCATTTTATATATCACTAAAAAATAACGATAGTATTTATACTTTATTTTAGCTTATACGGACAAGCTTGGAAATATTCCCCTGGAAAACAGAAAGAATATTTCGCATAATTTTGAATTTTTTACCTTTTTATCATATAATTAGGAAGAGGAACAGTTTCAGGAGGATGATTACATTTGAAAAAAACAACTATCCATTGGTTACAATATATACTTAACCTCCCCATCTTATTTGTCTCATTTTTTGTTACAAGCATCATTGCGAGCTACTTAATGATTTCTGAAAACTGGAAAGATTATCTTGTATTTACCCCTCAAACGACTACAGATAAAGGACATATTTATATAATAGATACATTTATTTATGCTTTTAAAATCGAGCCAATTGCAGCAACAATTTTCATTTTGTCCGCTATATATTTAATAGGAATTATTATTACACGTTGGTTATACTGGAGAAAAAACAAAATAGGATTCATTGGTTTACAACTCATGATTGTTATTCCCATTTTTATTTACACCTTACTCGTCGCACATTCCGAAGGTACGATGATTATTGTAGAAGAGAATTGGGAGAAATACTTAGTCTTTTCACCAAAATCCATTACAGATACAAATCAAATTTATTATATTGATAGATTGTTATACGGAATTCAAAAATTACCTATCTTTGGCACCGTTTTCATTCTAAGCTTTCTTTATGTAATCGGACTCATCGTTTCTAAAGTTTCCTATAAAATACGTTTCCACAAAAATAGAAACACATGAGGTGCTACTCGTGCTGCAATTACTTATCCATCCTGTAACTTTTATTTTTGTTATTTTACCATTGTTATCTATTGTCCTTGGAGCCTTACTTTATAAATCCAAATGGCTTTCTGTTCTTTTTTCTTTTTTTATTCCACCTATTTTTTTCATTATCGTATCTGGATGGGATTTACGTGTAGTTCTCATCAGCTTTGATGCTTGGATACTGTATGGCACCTTCTACTCCATTCTTTCTTATATTACAGTAATGATTATACGACGGAGAAAAAAATTACAATGAGGAATATATTTATATTTCTAGCGAATACCTTTATTTGAAAAGAGGATTCTTATGTACTCATTTGAAAAAGCCATTCTCTATATTTTTAGTTTCATATTCTATCCTATTGGCATTATCGTATGGATTATCTCCCTATTTAGTAAAGATCCTGAAAGAAGAAAAATCGGCCGGATTTGCATTTATACCGCTTTAGTATCGTTTATTTTATTCACCACGCTCTGTATCATTAACTTCTACTCCATTACAACAATCTCTAGTTCATAATAATCATAGAAAGGACGAATGCTATGGAAGAACATCCAATTAGTAAAGAACTACGCTATATGCGCATATGTTTTATCATTTTAATTCTAATCCTAATATTTTTTGACAGAGGGAAGGTTGTTGAAGTCTCTACAAATCACGACACTCCAATAATGAATGTACCAACTAGTAATATGACACAAATTGCAGAAAATACATTTGCTTTACAAGAAAATGATCCTGCAAGTGGCGATAGACATACGATTAAAATTTTCAAATATGATCCGGACACAAATAAGATTATATTAGTAAAAGAATTTAATACTGAAAATTATTCTACATACGAATACAAGCTTAATAAACCAGAATAAAGAAACTGCCCATAAAATGAGGAAGCTAACATCAGTCAGCTTCCTCATTTTGATTGAAAATATTTTACTTTTCTCGTTTACTACAATATCTTTCTTAGTTTGACACCTTAGACTCTTCAATTTTCTCACGAAGAACCATTTGTAAGATACCACCATGACGGTAGTAGTCGATTTCAACTTCACTATCGAAGCGTGCTACTACTTCAAATTGTTTTTCGTTTCCGTCTTGGTCAATTGCAACTACTTTTACAAGGTCACGTGGTTTAACTGTTTTGTCAATTTGAATTTCAAATGACTCGTTACCAACAAGACCTAATGTTTCAGCATTTTCGCCTTCTTTAAATTGTAATGGTAATACACCCATTAATACAAGGTTACTACGGTGAATACGTTCGAAGCTTTCTGCGATTACTGCTTTAATACCTAAAAGGTTTGTACCTTTCGCAGCCCAGTCACGAGAACTTCCCATACCGTAATCTTTACCAGCAACTACAAGAAGTCCAGTACCATCTTCTTTATATTTCATTGCAGCATCATAGATAGATGTTACTTCACCAGTTGGCCAGTAAGTTGTATATCCACCTTCTGTTCCTGGTGCGATTTGGTTTTTGATACGAATATTCGCGAATGTACCGCGCATCATAACTTCATGGTTACCACGACGAGAACCATAAGAGTTAAAGTCAACTGGTTGTACGCCATTTTCTAATAAATAGCGACCTGCTGGTGTATGTTTACCAATTGAACCTGCTGGTGAAATATGGTCTGTTGTTACAGAATCTCCAAATTTACCAACTACGCGTAAACCTGATAACGTTTCAACTTCACCTGGCTCTTTAGATAATCCTTCAAAGAATGGTGGGTTTTGAATGTATGTTGAATCATTATCCCAAGTATATAAAGCTTCATTAGAAGTTTGGATTTCATTCCAGCGCTCATTGCTGTTAAATACTTGCGCATATTCTTTTTTGAACAATTCAGATGTAACAACACTTTGAACTACATCTTCAATTTCTTTAGCTGATGGCCAAATATCATTGAAGTAAATAGGGTTGCCATTTGCATCTTTACCGATTGCATCATTTTTCAGATCAATATCAACAGTACCTGCAAGTGCATATGCCACAACAAGTGGTGGTGATGCTAAGTAGTTTGCTTTTACAAGTGGATGAATACGACCTTCAAAGTTACGGTTACCAGATAAAACAGATGTTACTAGTAAGTCGTTTGCTGCGATTGCCTCTTCTAATTCCTCTGCTAATGGACCAGAGTTACCGATACAAGTCGTACAGCCGTAACCAACTGTTTGGAAACCTAATTGATCTAAATACGTTGTTAAACCAGATTTATCTAAGTACTCTGTAACAACTTTAGACCCTGGTGCTAATGATGTTTTTACGTAACCAGGTACTTTAAGTCCTTTTTCAATTGCTTTCTTCGCAACTAAACCTGCTCCAATTAATACGTATGGATTTGACGTATTTGTACAGCTTGTAATCGCAGCGATTGCAATTGCACCTGTTTTCATCGTTACTTCTTGATCTTTTAATGCAACTTTCACTTCTTTATCAAATTCTTGCTCACTGAATCCAAGTCCCTGTGTTCCAACTGGCGCTACAACAGCTTTGTGGAACGCATCTTTCATATTTGAAAGTGGGATTAAATCTTGTGGACGTTTCGGTCCAGAAAGGTTAGATTCGATTGTATTTAAATCAATTTCAACAAGATCAGTATAGATTGGATCTTTACTATCTGCTGTATAGAATAAGCCATTTGCTTTACAATATTCTTCAACAACGCGAATTTGCTCTTCATCTCTACCAGTTAAACGTAAGTAATCTAATGAAATTTCGTCAATCGGGAAGAATCCACAAGTTGCACCATATTCTGGTGCCATGTTTGAAATTGTTGCACGGTCAGCTAAAGGCATGCTCTTTAATCCGTTACCGAAGAATTCAACAAATTTACCAACTACACCTTTTTGACGTAATACTTGTGTTACTTTTAATGCAACGTCTGTTGCTGTTGTACCGCTTGGAAGTGTACCAGTTAATTTAACACCAATTACTTCTGGCACTGGGAAGTATGAAGGTTGTCCAAGCATTCCTGCCTCTGCCTCAATACCACCAACGCCCCATCCAAGAACACCGATACCGTTAATCATTGTTGTATGAGAATCTGTTCCAACTAATGAATCTGGATATGCAACTAATTCACCTTCAGCATTTTTCACTGCATGAACAACTGGTGCTAAATACTCAAGGTTTACTTGGTGTACAATACCTGTTGCTGGTGGAACTGCACGATAGTTATCAAATGATTTTTGTGCCCAGCTTAAAAATTTATAACGTTCTTCATTACGTTTAAACTCTAAGTCCATGTTGAATGCAAGCGCGTCTGCTGTACCCGCTCTATCAACCTGTACAGAGTGGTCAATTACAAGGTCTACAGTAATTTCAGGATTAATTTTATCAGGATCCCCACCCATGTCTGCCATTGCTTTTCGAAGTGAAGCCAAATCAACAACAGCTGGAACACCTGTGAAGTCTTGTAAAATTACACGAGATGGTTTGAATGGAACATCAATGTCTTGAACATCTTTCGTTCCCCACTTCGCTAAATTTGTAACATGCTCTTCTGTAATTACACGTCCGTCAACTTGACGAAGTACAGATTCAAGCAAAACTTTAATAGAATACGGTAATTGTGATACGTTGCCAACCCCTGCGTTTTCAAGCGCTTTCAATTGATAATAATGATACGTCTTTCCATCTAATTCAAATGTTGCACGAGATTGAAATGGATTATGTTTGACCATTATGTTTCCCCCCTGTTAAACGTGACTAAGTTGTCTGAATATAAAATGTAGACAAATTTTTCAATACCTTACGATAATATCTTATTACAACTTTCTAAATAAGTAAATAATAAGAAACTTATAGTTTATCATAAGTTTTCTTTATCTCTCGAAATTTGAATAGTCTTCGTCCTCCTTATGAATACTATTACCATAAAGCAAAGCTTTCTCTTAGAAGCTTTCCTTTACTGTTTATACATGTAATGAGCAACTCATTATGTTGTCTATAGGGAAAATATGATAGAGGTGAAATCAAATGGGTAAACGAAAAGCAAATCATGTCATTCCAGGAATGAATGCTGCATCAGCACAAGGCCAAGGAACTGGTTATAATGAAGAGTTCGCAAACGAACCGTTAACACCTGCGCAGCGTCAAAATAATAAAAAACGAAAAAAGAATCAGTAATGAAAGATCCCAAAAGGGCTACCTTTTGGGATCTTTCTTTAATGCTTATAACGTAATAGTTCTGAAACTTTTACAAATCGATACCCTTTCTTTTGAAGTTCAGGTAGAATTTTTGCTAGTGCAGCCACCGTTTGACTGCGATCATTTCCTCCATCATGTAACAAGACAATATCTCCACTTTTGGCATTTTTCACGACATGATTTACAATGGATTCAGTACCTGGATTTGCCCAATCTCGTGGATCTTGATGCCAAGACCATAAAACGATTTGATATCCCGCTTCTTTCGCCGTTGTAAATACAGCATCATTAATATACCCACCTGGAGGACGAAATAGCAACGGTTCCTTCGCCCATTTTTCTAAATACTTCTTCCCATCTAAAATATCATTTTTTAATTTTTCATCAGATGCACTTTTGGCATATAAGTGATTCATCGTATGATTTCCAATTTCATGTCCTTCTTTCAGTACTTGCTTGACTAAATACGGATTCTTCTGAATTCGAAAGCCAATCATAAAAAAGGTTGCTTCAGCTTTGTATTGGCGTAATAATTTTAGTACTTGCGGCGTATATGTCGGATCTGGACCATCATCAAATGTGATTGCAATAATTTTCTCATTATTCGGTACTTCCCATGTTACATAGCCGGTAGGCTCTAATTCTTTTCTCAATAACATTTTCGCTTCCACTTTGTCCACTTGAAATATATGTACCAAACAAATTAAACAAATGATTGTTATAACAATTTTTCGTCTTAACATATTTATTCCCGAAGTAAAGAGTCGTTGAAATCGTAACAACCTCTTCACTTTTCTAATTGGTCTACATCTCGCATAATATTTTGTAGATTGCTTTCATATTGTTCAAGTTGTGGACGTTGCGTTTCAGATGCTACTTCAAGCGCATTTTGAATTTGTTCATATGCCTCTTGAATTTCGTGGCGTAAATGTTTTAAATCATGACCATAATCTGAATCATTTTTCACAATATTATTAAATAAATTTTCTGCTTGTACAACTCCTTGTTGTGCGGCTTGAAAAGCTTGCTGTTTATCTTTATGATACGGCATACACTTTCCCCTTTCTACAATAGTTAGTCTCACTTATCTTTACCCTTTTTTCTAAAAACATTCTCGTATAAATTTGTAAACTTCTCTCATTCTAAATATGAAAGGGAGGTGTAATACGCCATGGAAAAAAACAACAGTAAGTCTATTCGCCAAAACACAAAAAAAGGACAGCCTTCTGGGCAACCTGAGCCTTTAAGCGGATCACATAAAGTAAAAAATCGCAACCATTCTAGACAAAAAAATCACGCACATCATGATATGTAAAAAGAAAGACAATTCACATGCATTGCCTTTCCCACATAAAGCGAAACTTTAATCAGTGGAGGTTTTCTTCATTCCACACTGATTATTAGCCCCCACCAATTGGGCTTTTACGGGCAGTTTATCTCCCGCCTTACTTCTTTAGAAAAGCGGAAGCGGCTTGCTCAGAATCGCAGGACGCCCGCACCAAGGGCAGAGAGGTGCTTTTTGTCTCGTCCGAGGTGGTGAAACGACCGAAGATTCTAGCCGCTAGAGCTGGACAATGCTTTTGTCAAACTTTGAGGTGGGAGTATTACTGTCGCGAGTAGCAGGATAAAATATGTACATCGAATTCTTTCACTTATGTATTATTTATCCCTCACCCCTAATTTCTTAATGCATATCATAGGATGAATTGAGATTTTACGGAGGGTGTCCTACATGAGCAAGAAAAAGAAAAATTGTCTTTTTCGTGTTAATGGTTTTGAAGAATGGATGGAGCAATTTTGCTCTGAATCCTATGATAACTGTAGTTTTCCTAATCACATTCACATTGATCTTTGTGAAACAGAGCAAGAATATATTTTGGAAACCGATGTTCCTAACGTTACAGAACAAAATGTACTCATAAAAAAGATGGAGACAGGCCTAAATATTTGCATTTCCAAAAAAAATTCTTCCTTACAACGAACCATTTCTTTACCTGCTAACATCATTTATAAAAAAATGCTAGCCTGCCTAGAAAACGGGTTTCTCGCCATTCATATTTCAAAAAATGAAGTGGCCAATAAACATGAAAATAAAGTTCTTTTTTCAAATTAAGCATTTAATATAAAGCAAAACTTTAATCAGCGGAGGTTTTCTTCATCCCCCGCTGATTATTAACCTTCATCAATTTGGATTTTACCCTCCCCCTAACTTCTCTGTTTTCATTGAATTTTGAGGTGAAGGGCTTATTGCATGAAAATACTAGGATAAATACAAAACAGGATCTAAAAAGTTTTTAGCTTTTTAGATCCTGTTTATTTTTTATTTACAAGATGTCTCTTTCGTTATTATTTCGTACTTACCTCCACCTTAGCAACTTCGATATGTCTTTTAGCCAATAAGCTGCGTGTGATGAAAAGAATTGGAAATGCAAACATTGAAAAAATAGACAACATAAAAAATACAACAAAACCATTTTGATACCCATAATGATCCTAAAAGTACACCGCCAAACCATGGTCCAATTACTCCACCAATTCCTGAAAAACCCATTGCTCCAAAATATGTCCCTTTTATATGTTTATACCCTAGCTGTTCTCGTTATTTCCATATCAATCCCGTATGTAAATTGTAGCTCTTTACAAACCTCTTTAATTAAGATGTTCACACTATATTTTTCGTTAAATGCAACAACTGCATTTTCTACTTCCTCATATGTATACTTATATTCACCAGTAATTACACTTTTTAAATCAAAGCATTCATTAATACAAAGTTGTACGAGAAGTCGATCATACATAGCCACTACATCTTCTTTTTTCCATAACAATTCTTTTACATATAATCGATCAAATATTACACTTTCTCGATTACATTCTGTTAAAGTCCGGGTCATTTCATGTAATTCTCGATATAGTTCAGAAATATTTGTATTGAGACAAATCAGTTTGTCTACGCCGTTTTCATATAGCATTTCATCCACCCCCGTATATCCCTTTTTCTCATTATAGCAAGAAAATTCTAAAAAAGAGGTTTTTTCTTCTGAAATATTAGGAAACTTATCTAGATTGCTTTACAATGAAACTAGCGAATCAGAAAGGGGTACACAAGTGAAACAAAAATTATACTACATTGATGCTTATCAGCAATCTTTTACAGCTCAAATTATAAAACAAGACTATGATAATGAAGGAAAACTATATGTTACTTTGACAGAAACAGCATTTTATCCAAATGGTGGTGGGCAACCACATGACACAGGAACATTAAATGACGTTTCCGTTATTCATGTGGAAGAAGTTGATGGAGAAATTCGTCACTTCCTATCAAAAGAATTACAGACAAAAGAAGTAACCGGTCAAATTGATTGGCAACGTCGTTTTGATCATATGCAGCAACATGCCGCTCAGCACATTCTATCGGCTGCCTTTTGGGATCATTTTGATATTCCAACAATCGGTTTTCATCTTGGAAAAGAAATGGTAACAATCGATTTAAATACACCGGATCTTTCTATAGAAACAGCGGCACAGGCACTCCAAATCGCAAATCGGATTGTCTTTGAAAACCACCCTATTCGTATCCAATGGATGAACTTAGAAGAGGCAAAACAATTACCTCTCAGAAAAGAGCCAACAGTTACAGAGAATATTCGCGTTGTAATCATTGAAAACTTTGATTACAACGGTTGTGGTGGAACACATCCAAAATATACAGCTGAAGTGGGACCAATTCATATAATCGGATGGGAACGGAATAAAGGTGGCATCCGTTTAAGTTTTGTTGCAGGATGGCGTGCCCTCAAGTTAATGAGTCATCATCAACAAATTATAAAAGACATTTCTAAACAGTTAAACAGTAATGAAAATGATATTCCAAGTAAGGTAACCCAGCTTCTCGCATCTCAGAAAGAAAACGAAAAAACATTACAAGCGATGAATGAGAAACTACTATTTGTAGAAGCAAATGAATTATTACAACAAGCCCAAGACATACATGCTGGAGCACTCATCTCTCAAACCTTTATCAATCGTTCCATGCAGGAAATCGCTAAATTATCTGCCATTATTACTGAACAAAATGAAAACTCAATTACATACTTCGTTATCGAAAGTGATGCGAAACTGCAATGCATCCTTGCATGCGGAAAAGCTGTAACAGCCAACATGAACACAATTTTAAAAAACGCCCTCCCTGCTATTGAAGGAAAAGGCGGTGGCAATCAAAAAAGTGCTCGCGGCGGTGGTAAAGCAATTATGACTGGTGAAGCATTTTTAGCTCATCTTATTCATTTACTAAAAGAAACAATTTAGTTTGTCCTTAAAAAAAATAGGATCCTTCATACAAAACAAACGTCCGTTCTTATTTTAGGGATGATCACTTTACACGTGACTTTTTCCAAGATCCATATAACAAAGGAAAAACAAAAACCCATGCGATAGTAATCTAAAAAGTAGAAAACTAGACTTCTTGCTAGTTTTCTACTTTTTCAAATAATAGAGCAATTCCAATCCCACCACCAATACCTAATGTCGCTATTACGTATTTCGCCTTTTCTCTTTGTACTTGATGGAATAATCGGGTTACAGGCATAGCCCCTGATGCCCCATAAGGATGCCCAAGAGCAATTGCCCCACC
The DNA here is from genome assembly GCF_002551815.1 of Bacillus sp. AFS098217. GTDB lineage: Bacteria > Bacillota > Bacilli > Bacillales > Bacillaceae_G > Bacillus_A. The sequence goes on along the minus strand of NZ_NVPR01000002.1, from coordinate 2,453 downwards.
GTTTATATTTAACTTTCCATAAGGAATTTGTAACTCTTGTGCACAGGCTACAATCTTAGAAGCAAAGGCCTCATTCATTTCAATATAATCAACATCATTTATTGATAGATTTTGATTTTGTAAGCCAACTAAAAAATTTTAGTTTTTCCTATGCAAATGCTCTAATTCTTTTCGTAATGCTTGTTTTAAAAATTTCCCAACCGATGTTTTTGGAATCTCTTCCATAAACACAATATCGTCAGGTAACCACCACTTTGCAAACTGTGGTCGTAAAAATTCATACAGCTCTTCTTTTGTTACATTGCTATTTTGTTTTTGTACAACACAAGCAACTGGGCGTTCTTGCCACTGCGGATGGGGAACCGCAACAACGGCCGCTTCAAATATAGCCTCATGTGCCATCAATGCATTTTCTAAATCTACAGATGAAATCCATTCGCCTCCACTTTTAATAACATCTTTTGTACGATCAACAATTTTAACACAGCCTTCTTCATCAACTGTAACAACATCACCTGTATATAACCAGCCTTCACGGAACCCTTCTACAGTACGCTCATCGTTATAATAACTTGCAGCAATCCACGGTGCGCGTAAGCATAGTTCTCCCATTTCAGTTCCGTCCCACTTTACTTCTCCGCCTGCTCCAACTACTTTCATCTCCACACCCGGCACAAGATATCCTTGTTTTGATCGAATCTCAAGCTGCTCCTCATAGGATAAATCTGTCTCATAGCTTTTTAATCGCGCAAGTGTCACAAGCGGACTTGTTTCGGTCATACCGTATGCATGCACAAAAGGAACGTTATATTTTTGTTCAAATGCCGCAATCACACTTTTAGGTGCGGCAGCACCCCCACATAAAATTCGTTTTATACTTGATAAATCATAATTGTTATTTTCTAATTCCTGTAACACCCCAAGCCAAATTGTTGGTACACCGGCAGCTATCGTCACTTTTTCGTCCTGAATCATTTCAAGTAAAATTTTCGGTGTAAACATCGGACCAGGTAACACTTGTTTTGATCCAAACCATGTTGCTGCAAAAGGTAGTCCCCAAGCATTTACATGAAACATTGGAACAATTGCCATAGCTGCATCACTTTCAGATAATGCTGTTGTATCCGCTAATCCTAGAGCCATACAATGGAGCACTGTACTGCGATGTGTATATACAACCCCTTTGGGATTTCCTGTTGTCGCCGACGTATAACACATGCCAGCTGGTGTATTTTCATCAATATCTTTTAAAAATTGAAAATTAGGATCCCCTTCCGCAAGAAGTTGCTCATAATGATAAATAGGTTGAAGTGAGGTTTCTGGAAGGTCTTCTTTGTCAGTCATAATAATATAAGCTTGTACAGTTGATAATTCATCTTGTATTTTTTCAACGAGAGGTACAAGATCTTCATCAACAAGTAAAATGCGGTCTTCGGCATGTCCAATAATGTAGGAAATATGCCCAGGAGATAAGCGAATATTAATCGTATGCAATACAGAACCAATGCTTGGAATTGCAAAATATGCTTCTACATGTCGATGGTGATTCCACGCTAACGTTCCAACTCGATCCCCTTCCTTTATCCCTAATTTCTTTAACGCACTAGAGAGCCTTCTTGTCCGCTCTCCCATTTGTTTATACGTTAAAGTTGTAATTGTATCATGTGTACGCGAAACGATTTCTTTCTTTGGAAACAGTTTTTCTGCCCTTTCCATCATAGAACTAATTGTTAATGGCACATTCATCATCATATTTGTCCCAACCTCCCGTTAAAGCGTTTTCATTTCATTCATTATATCAAACTTCTACCGATAATAAAGATAATTATTCTGTATTTTCTGAATTATTTCCATAGAAATAATTCAGTTCCATGAAAAATAGAGAGAATCCCACTATACAAATTAGACCCTCTCTATTTTCGGATATATGTCTCCCGTAAAATAATATATTTGTTGGTAAGATATAATTCTTTAAAACACATGAAAAAACGCTAATGCAGCTTCTGTTCCCGATCCTCTCCCCCATATTTTCGTGATAATGTATATGTGATTTCCACTTTATGTTCTCTTTTTTATATGAAACAAAAACCCACATTCCTATGGGATTATGTTCTTCTTTTAACTCCATATCAAAGACAGCTGCTTCTCCTTTTGCATAGACTAGTAATTGAATTCACAAAAATTGTGGTATTCTATAATGTTTTATACTCCCTATATATGTAGTTAATTCTTCATCTAGAGTATATTTAATTATACCAATTCCCCTTACTATATAAATCCATTTTAATTTTTCGGCATCTAAATCCCTGCTATGCAGAATAAAAAGTAACCTCCATTCGTTTGCTCGTTCTGTTTTTACTTCGCATGTGGCAAAAAAAGGCCCTGACCGCTTCTATGCATGGCCAGATACTCTCTCCCACCTAAAAAGAGGGATTTTATGTCGTTTTTTTAAT
>NZ_NVPR01000001.1 GCF_002551815.1 Bacillus sp. AFS098217 | reverse complement strand
AGATATATACATCAATTAAAAAACCGACATAAAACCCCTCTTTTTAGGTGGGAGAGAGCATCTGGCCATGCATAGAAGCGGTCAGGGCCTTTTTCTGCCACATGCGAAGTAAAAACAGAAAGAGCAAACGAGTGTAGGTTACTTTTTATTCTGCACAGCAGGGATTTAGATGTCGAAAAATTAAAATGGATTTATATATTAAAAGGGGCCTCATTCTTTGGAAGAGGTCCCTTTTACTATATTTTCTTGTGGAATGAAGAAGGAGTTTGGAAATAAATTTTGAAGTTTAATAAGGACGTAAAAGAAAAAGTTTTATTTCATGTTACAATAAACATAATTATTTTTAGAATAAGATAGAAAGGTTGAAAGTAGGTGACATCATGGGAAAAATCATTGCTATTGCTAATCAAAAAGGCGGTGTTGGAAAAACAACAACATCCGTTAATTTAGGAGCTGGATTGGCACAGGTAGGGAAAAAAGTCCTTCTTGTAGACATTGATGCTCAAGGAAATGCAACGACTGGTGTGGGAATTGAAAAATCTGAATTAAATCAATGTATTTATAATGTTCTCGTAGAAGATACAGATGTTCAAGACGTTATACAGAAAACCGCAACTGAAAACTTAGATGTTCTACCCGCTACCATTCAATTGGCAGGAGCTGAAATTGAATTGGTGCCAACCATTTCCCGGGAAGTACGTTTGCAGAGGGCATTACAGCCGATTCGTAACGAATATGATTATATTATTATCGACTGCCCCCCATCTTTAGGGTTATTAACAATTAATGCATTAACCGCAGCAGATTCTGTCATTATCCCTGTTCAGTGTGAATACTATGCATTGGAAGGATTAAGCCAACTATTAAATACAGTTCGGCTTGTGCAAAAGCATTTAAATAAAAATTTAGCAATTCAAGGTGTATTGTTAACGATGTTAGATGCGCGCACGAATCTAGGGATCCAAGTTATAGATGAAGTGAAAAAATATTTCAGGGATAAAGTGTATCGCTCAATTATCCCGCGTAACGTTCGTTTAAGTGAGGCACCAAGTCATGGTAAACCAATTATGCAGTATGATGCTAAATCAAGAGGGGCAGAAGTATATATAGATTTAGCAGAGGAAGTGATTGCAGGTGGCTAAAGGCCTAGGAAGAGGAATTAATGCATTTTTTCCTGATTTAGATGTGAAAGAAGAAGAAACAATTCAAGAGATTACAGTAACTGAATTAAGACCCAATCCGTATCAACCACGTAAACACTTTAATAGAGAAGCGATTCAAGAGTTGGCGGCATCTATTAAAGAACATGGTATTTTACAACCTTTAATTGCGAGAAAGAGTATTAAAGGATACGAAATTGTTGCTGGTGAAAGAAGATATCGAGCTGCTAAGGAAGCCGGTCTTGAAAAAATTCCGGCTGTTGTTCGACAATTAAGTGAGCAGCAAATGATGGAATTTGCTTTACTTGAAAATTTGCAACGTGAAGACTTAAATCCAATGGAAGAAGCAATGGCGTACCAAATGCTAATGAATGAGTTGAACGTAACACAAGAACAATTAGCAAAGCGTCTCGGAAAAAGTAGGCCATATATTGCGAATTATACTCGATTACTAAGCCTCCCTCCATTTGTTCAAGATATGATTGCAAGTGGAAAGTTATCTATGGCACATGGTCGGACATTACTTACGGTAAAAGATGAAGAACAATTAAAATCTTTACTGAAGCGCATTGAAAAAGAGAGTTTGAATGTTAGACAACTAGAGCAAATTGTTCAAGAAATTAACCAGCGCGTTTCACGTGAAACAAAGAAGGTGAAAATGGAAAGAAATATATTTTTTGTAGAACGTGAAACGCTATTAAGGGAAAAATTTGGCACAGGTGTAAAGATTAAAGAAACAAAAAAAGAAAAAGGTAAAATTGAAATAGAGTTCTTTAATAAAGATGATTTAAATCGTATTTTAGAGTTACTAGCAGGAAACAATTAAAAAGCAAACCATCTTTTTATTTATAGATGGTTTGCTCTTTTTAATGCTGATAATTTTTGATCTGTTTCTTTTATACTTTGAGAGATCACATCAGCCATTTTCATAACTAGGCTCAATCTTGTATTCTGAAGGACAAAAAATTCCATAAAGCCATTCAAATTTACAATGCCATGTATGTGTAATTCTCCAACTGCTGGCAATTTCTTATTCATTGCTGCTCCAGGTTTGCTAGGTCCTTTTCCAATCGTTATGGAGCCGATATTTTGAGATTTTCCAAGGCAAGCGTCTATTGCGATAATAAAAGAGTTCGGAATAGAAGTTTGTATATTCTGAATTTTATCTTCGAGATTTAGTGCGTGTACTGGTTCATCGAGCGTGCCGAATACTTGGAAGTTTTGGATCTCCATCTGTTCTAATTTAGTCCCGACTAACGGTCCAAGTGCATCACCAGTTGAACGGTCTGTTCCAATGCAAATGAGAATGAGCGGGATATTTAGTTTAATGGGTATATGTGAGAGTAAGAAATTGCTGATTGTCTCGGAGGCCTCTACGTCGTGGTGCATAACATTTTGCGATTCTTTTTCAAAAAAAGGCAAGCGAAAACTCCCAATGTTCATGAAGCACCCATCCTTTTAATAAATTTTTACAACATGTTATAAAGTGTTTTTATGTAAGGCTTTTATTTCATAATGAGTGAAAGAAAAATGTAATATGAAAAATTATAAGTTCATGGTTTTTGCAAACTGTTTATGAGGGAGGAAATAATAGTACTAGTATATATATATTCATGTCATTTTATACCTGAATGAAGAAGAACAAATGTAAAGAAAGTCATAAAATTTTTTCAGAAATAGAGAAAACTTCTGATACAATAAAGAGTGAATAAAAAGAAATTTTAGTTGGAGAGGTACAAGCATATGGATTTATTAATACAATGGTTTGATTCGATAAATTGGGCCAATGTAGGAATGAGAACGATAAAAATAATAGTTATTTTGGTACTTGGTGTGATAGTGGTTCGTCTTGCTAGAGCAATTGTAAGAAAAGCATTCCACATGGGGAGTCGCTCGCCTATTCAAATTTCAGAGCGTCGTACAGTTACAGTAGCGAAATTGCTTGAAAATATTGTGGCGTACGTTGTTATGTTTATTATGTTAATCGCGATTTTAGGTGTATTTGACATTAATGCATCGGGATTACTAGCTGGGGCTGGGGTAATCGGTTTAGCAGTCGGTTTTGGTGCTCAAAGTTTAGTAAAAGACGTCATTACAGGTTTATTTATTTTGTTAGAAGATCAATTTTCAGTTGGTGATTATGTAAGAATTGGCCAATTTGAAGGAGCAGTTTTAGAAATTGGACTACGTACAACGAAGATAAAAAGCTGGACAGGTGAGATTCATATTTTACCAAATGGTAGTATTACGCAAGTAACAAACTTTTCTATTAGCAATAGTGTGGCATTCGTTGATGTATCGATTTCTTATGAGAGTGATATCAATCGAGCAGAGCAAGTAATTGAAAAATTATTACAAGAATTACCTGAAAAATATGAAGAAATGGTAACAACACCGCAATTATTAGGGGTTCAAACACTTGCTGCATCTGAAGTGGTGCTGCGTGTTATTTCTGAAGTAGAACCGATGAAGCAGGCGGTTATTGCTAGAGCTCTTCGTAAAGAGATTAAAGCTCGTCTTGATTTACATGGTATTGAAATTCCATACCCGCGTATGGTTTTATATAATCGTGAAGAGTTGATTAGTGAAAAAGCAAATTAGTAGTGAGAGGGGTTTGGAGAGTGGAGCAAAAGCAGTATAACTTGTACGATGTTGTGGAAATGAAAAAAGCCCATCCTTGTGGTGAAAATCGTTGGAAGATTATTCGTATGGGAATGGATATCCGCATTAAGTGCGAGGGATGTGGCCATTCGGTAATGATTCCTCGAAGAGAGTTTGATCGTAAGGTGAAAAAAGTACTTGTAAAGCACGAAGAATAGAGAAAAAGTAACAGTTGCCTCATGCAGCTGTTACTTTTTTGAGCTTTTAGGTAACTTGTCATTTTATTCGTTACTATCTATAATGATGGAAGATTGAGACATAGGAGTGAAAAATATGGGATTAACGGCTGGGATTGTTGGCTTACCTAACGTAGGGAAATCAACATTATTTAATGCAATTACACAAGCGGGAGCAGAATCTGCAAACTATCCATTCTGTACAATTGATCCGAACGTAGGGATTGTAGAAGTACCAGATGATCGCTTAAATAAATTAACAGAACTAGTAGAACCGAAAAAAACTGTTCCAACTGTATTTGAATTTACTGATATCGCAGGGATTGTAAAAGGTGCAAGTAAAGGTGAAGGATTAGGAAATAAATTTTTATCTCACATTCGCCAAGTAGATGCAATTTGCCAAGTTGTGCGTTGTTTTGAAGATGAAAATATTACACACGTTTCAGGAAAAGTAGATCCAATTGATGATATTGAAACAATCAATTTAGAACTAATTTTAGCGGATTTAGAATCGGTTGATAAACGTATCGAACGTGTAGCGAAGTTAGCAAGACAAAAAGATAAAGAAGCAGTATATGAACACGAGATTTTAGCTCGTTTAAAAGAAGCGTTTGAAGCTGGAAAACCAGCTCGTACTGTTGAATTTACAGAAGAACAAATGAAAATTGTTAAAGGTCTTCATTTACTTACAACGAAAGAAATGCTCTATGTAGCGAACGTAAGTGAAGATGATATTATGGATCCATCTGAAAATAAATATGTGCAAATGGTAAAAGAATTTGCAGCAAATGAAAATTCACAAGTAATTGTAGTTTGTGCAAAAATTGAGTCAGAAATTGCTGAGCTAGATGAAGAGGAGAAAAAAGTATTCCTTGAAGAGCTAGGTATTGAAGAATCAGGTTTAGATCAGTTGATTCGTGCTGCATACGATTTACTAGGCTTAGCTACTTATTTCACAGCTGGTGTACAAGAAGTACGTGCATGGACGTTTAAAAAAGGCATGAAGGCGCCACAATGTGCTGGCGTTATCCATACAGACTTTGAACGTGGGTTTATTCGTGCTGAAACAGTTTCATATGATGATTTAATGGAGAACGGCTCTATGACAGCCGCTAAAGAAGCTGGAAAAGTACGTTTAGAAGGAAAAGAGTATATCGTAAAAGATGGAGATGTTATGCACTTCCGCTTTAACGTGTAATTTTATATTTCCTAGGAAAAATAGGGATATAAGCTTGGCAAACATATCATATGTTTGCCAAGTTTTTTATGTATTGGTAAGTTGATTCATTCAACTTACTATGATATAATCTAAACTCGTGAGTAATTACTATATAATTAATTGCTCCTTGCCCATTATGGGCCGTTTAGACCAAAAGGAGGTGAAAGTGTAATGAAAAAGTACGAAATCATGTACATCATCCGTCCAAACATGGAGGAAGAAGCTCAAAAAGCTTTAGTTGAGCGCTTCGCAGGCGTTTTAACTAACAATGGTGCAGAAATCATTAACACGAAAGAGTGGGGTAAGCGTCGTTTAGCTTACGAAATCAACGACTTACGTGACGGTTTCTACATGATCTTAAACGTAAATTCTAACGCAGAAGCTGTTACAGAATTCGATCGTTTAGCTAAGATCAACGAAGATATCCTTCGTCACATCGTTGTTAAAGAAGAAGAAAAATAATTAAGATATATAGGGAGAGTGGTTCGATTGATGAATCGTGTTATCCTCGTTGGTCGTTTAACTAAGGACCCTGACTTACGTTACACGCCCAATGGTGTTGCGGTAGCTACTTTCACGTTAGCTGTGAATCGCGCATTTGCGAATCAACAAGGTGAGCGTGAAGCTGACTTTATTAATTGTGTAATATGGCGTAAACAAGCAGAAAACGTGGCGAATTATTTGAAAAAAGGTAGCTTAGCGGGCGTAGATGGACGTCTTCAAACTCGTAATTACGAGGGACAAGATGGTAAACGTGTATATGTAACAGAAGTTCTTGCGGAGAGCGTACAATTTTTAGAGCCGCGTAATGGCGGTGGGGAGCAACGTGGTTCGTTCAATCAGCAACCATCAGGAGCTGGTTTCGGTAACCAAAGCTCTAACCCATTTGGTCAATCTAGTAACCCGGGTAACTCAGGTAACTCTGGATTTACAAAGAATGACGATCCATTTTCGAATGTTGGTCAACCGATTGACATTTCGGACGACGATTTACCATTCTAATGGTATGAATCGGTTATTTTTAACAAAGAATGGAGGGAAATAAACATGGCAGGACGCAAAGGTGGACGTGCGAAACGTCGTAAAGTGTGTTTCTTCACATCTAACGGCATCACTCGCATTGACTATAAAGATGTTGATTTATTAAAACGTTTCGTTTCTGAGCGTGGTAAAATTTTACCTCGTCGTGTAACAGGAACAAGCGCAAAATACCAACGCAAACTTACAGTTGCAATTAAACGTGCTCGTCAAATGGCACTTTTACCATATGTTGGTGAATAATAGCGTATGAAATGCACAGTAGAGTCCGACTCTACTGTGCATTTTGCTATGCTTTTCTTTTTGGAAAGAGAGGTTAAAAGATGAAACGTACAAGGCTTATTACAGAGGGAGCAGTATTATTAGCTGTATATGCGGTTTTACTTCTTGTATCCCTATATATTCCTATTTTAAGTATGGTTGTAACATTTGCGTTGCCATTACCATTTTTATTATTTATGGTAAGACACCCGTTTTCTAGTGCGTGTATGTTTTTTGTGTCTGCACTGTTTGTTACCATTATTGTGAGTTCGCCACTTAGTCTTGTAAAAACATGTATGTGCGGCATAATAGGTATTGCTTTAGGATATATGTATAAAAAGCAAAAAAGACCAGTGGAAATACTATTAGTAGGGACACTTGCATACTTGATTAGTTTTTTATTGATTTATATTGGAAGTGTCAAGTTTTTTAACATAGATTTAATGAAGCAAATGCAAGATATGTTTAAAGAAGGAATTGAACAAAGTGAGAAAATAATGACTGCTGCTGGTGCATCAATCACTGAGGAACAAAAAGATTTATTAGGGCAAATTAGTGACCTGCTTCGTATTCTCCTTCCAAGTTTACTTGTAATTGTTTCGGTAATGTATTCTTGGATTACGGTATTAATGGCGGGAAATGTTTTAAGAAGATTGAAGCATTCTGTAGTGCCGTGGCCTAAATTTCGAGATATGCAATTACCAAAGAATATCGTTTGGTATTACGTTATATTTATTGTACTTTCCACATTTATGAAAGTTGAATCAGATTCATATTTACACATAGTGTTTTCTAACTTATATTTCATCTTTTCAATGCTCCTTGTATTTCAAGGTTTTGTGTTTATAGCCTTTTTGGCGCATGCAAAAGGTTATACAAAAGCACTCCCTATTATTAGCTTTATTGTATGTATGTTTATTCCTATGTTGTTCCCTCTTGTGACAATCTTAGGTATAATTGACTTAGGTTTTTCATTGCGTTCTAAAATACAATCAAAATAAGTAATAGCGAGGGGACGTTATAGCAGCTTATTTCATACTATGTGGACCTGTAGTGAACGTTTAACGTGAAGGCGTTTAATCTGTTCAACTAACCAACAGCTACAAGTGGATTGTCTGCTAGCTGTGTTAGTTTTACTTTATAGGAGTTGGATCCATGCCTGAATTTTATAAGAGACAGCGTTTTTTATACCCTGTTTATGTATTGGCATTTTTTATGTTTGTGCTTATTACCATTCTTGGTTACTTTCACTGGCTAGTGGGGATGGCCACTTTTTGTATTTTTTGCATTGTACTGTTCTTTGTAATTCGTTTTGAACTTGCCTTTCAGAGGAATTTCGAAAAGTATACAACAGATATGATTACAAGGGTAAAGAAAGTAAGTAATGAAGCATTTAATCAAATGCCAATTGGTATTTTGTTATACAATAAGGATTATGGAATTGATTGGGCAAATCCTTATTTGTCTTCTTGTTTAGGACAGCATTCTTTAGCAGGATGGCATCTGTATGATGTATCAGAAACATTACTTCTTTTTATAAAAGGAGAAACTTCTGATGATATCGTATCTTTAAATAATCGCAAGTTCCGTGTGTTCGTAAGAAAAGAAGAAAAGTTAATTTATTTCTTTGATGTAACAGAGCAAACGGAAATCGAAAAGATGTATGAGGATCAGCGTACGGTTCTAGCGGTCATTTACTTGGATAACTACGATGAGGTTACACAAGGGTTAGATGATCAATTGCGTACGAATATAACAAGCCTTGTTACGTCACGTTTAAACGAATGGGCCATTAAATATGGTGCATATTTAAAACGTGCATCTTCAGAGAGATTCTTTGTTGTGTTAAATGAAAGCATTTTGGCACAAATGGAGAAAGGGAAATTCGATATTTTAGATCAAGTGCGCGAAGAAACGTCAAAACGAAATATTCCACTCACATTGAGTATTGGTGTTGGATCTGGTGATTTATCTTTATCAGAACTTGGAGCTATGGCTCAATCAGGTTTAGATCTCGCATTAGGAAGAGGTGGGGACCAAGTAGCTATTAAACAGGCGACTGGTAAGGTAAAGTTTTATGGCGGTAAGACGAATCCTGTTGAAAAACGTACACGCGTACGGGCACGAGTTATCTCTCATGCATTAAAAGATTTGGTATTGGAAAGTAGCAATGTTATTATAATGGGGCATAAAGCTCCAGATATGGATGCGATTGGTGCTGCAATTGGTATTTTAAAGGTAGCGCAATTAAATGAACGTGAAGGATATATTGTATTAGACGAGAACGATTCTGATAAGGGGATTAAACGCCTAATGGATAAGGTGAAGCAAAGTGAAGATCTATGGTCTCGCTTTATTACACCGCAGCAGGCTATGGAATTTGCAACAGATGATTCATTACTTGTTGTTGTTGATACACATAAGCCCTCAATGGTAATGGAGGAAAAACTGCTGCATAAGATTGAAAATGTAATTGTGATTGACCATCATCGGCGTGGTGAAGAATTCATTGAAGATCCACTTCTTGTCTATATGGAGCCATATGCTTCTTCGACAGCAGAGCTTGTAACGGAGCTTCTTGAATATCAACCAAAGCGTTTAAAAATGACGATGCTGGAAGCGACAGCACTACTTGCGGGAATTATAGTAGATACAAAAAGTTTTACATTCCGGACAGGTGCTCGTACATTTGATGCAGCTTCTTATCTACGTTCGCACGGAGCAGATACAGTTCTTGTGCAAGAATTGTTAAAAGAAGATATGCAGCAGTATTTAAGAATTGCAAAAACAATTCAAAATGCTTACATTTATAAAAATGGAATTGCGATTGCCAAAGTAGATGGTGATGAATATTACAATCAAGTGTTAATTGCGCAATCAGCTGATACGTTGTTGACGATGACAGGGGTAATTGCATCTTTTGTCATTGCAAAACGTGGGGAAAGCTTCATTGGAATTAGCGGACGTTCTTTAGGTGAAGTGAATGTGCAGCTAATTATGGAAAATCTAGGTGGCGGCGGACATTTAACAAATGCAGCTACACAGATGAAAAATATTACGGTAGATGAAGCTGAAGATAAACTTCAATTTGTTATTGATGACTATTTACAGGGAGGCACACAATCATGAAGGTAATTTTTCTAAAAGACGTAAAAGGTAAAGGGAAAAAAGGAGAAGTAAAAAACGTACCAGATGGTTATGCAAATAATTTCTTGTTAAAGCAAGGGTTAGCTGCAGAAGCAACTAATAGCAGCATGAAAACATTAGAGGCACAAAAACGTAAAGAAGAAAAAGATGCAGCAGCAGAACTTGAAAATGCAAAAAAATTAAAAGAAACTTTAGAGAAATTAACTGTAGAATTAAAAGCGAAATCTGGTGAAGGCGGTCGTTTATTTGGCTCTATCACAAGTAAACAAATTGTAGATGTAATGCAAAAAGCACATAATATTAAGCTTGATAAACGTAAATTTGAAATGGACGATGCAATTCGCGCATTAGGATATACAAACGTAACTGTAAAGTTGCATCCGCAAGTAACAGCAATAGTAAAAGTTCATGTTCGTGAACAATAAAAATAAGTTAGGCAAGGAGGATTGCGTATGAGTGACATACTTGCTGATCGTACCCCTCCGCATAATATAGAGGCTGAGCAGGCAGTGTTAGGGGCTATCTTTCTCGATCAAGATGCGTTAACAGCAGCTTCAGAATTGCTGCTACCGGAATCTTTTTATCGAACAGCGCATCAAAAGGTTTTTGGAGTTATGCTTGGATTATCTGATAAAGGAGAACCGATTGATTTAATTACCGTAACAGCAGCACTTGCTGATCAAGGGTTATTAGAAGAAATTGGTGGTGTTTCTTATTTAGCTGAATTAGCCGAAGCTGTTCCAACAGCAGCAAACGTAGAATACTACGCGCGCATTATTGCTGAAAAAGCGCTTTTACGTCGTTTGATTCGAACAGCAACCCATATTGTATCAGATGGATATGAAAGAGAAGATGATGTGGAAGGCCTTTTAAATGAGGCAGAAAAAAAGATATTAGAGGTATCACATCAGACAAATGCAAAAGCATTCCAAAATATTAAGGATGTTCTTGTAGATGCTTACGATAAAATTGAACTTTTGCATAATCAAAAGGGTGAAATCACAGGGATACCGACTGGATTTACTGAATTAGATAAGATGACAGCAGGGTTCCAGCGTAACGATTTAATCATCGTGGCAGCCCGTCCTTCGGTAGGGAAAACGGCTTTTTCACTGAATATCGCGCAAAACGTAGCGACTAAAACAGATGAAAATGTTGCGATCTTTAGTTTGGAGATGGGTGCAGATCAGCTTGTTATGCGTATGCTTTGTGCGGAAGGAAATATTGATGCGCAAAGGCTTCGTACTGGTTCATTAACTTCAGATGATTGGGCAAAATTGACAATGGCAATGGGAAGTCTTTCGAATGCTGGTATATATATCGATGATACACCAGGTATTCGAGTGAGTGAAATCCGGGCGAAATGTCGTAGATTAAAGCAAGAACAAGGGCTTGGAATGATTCTAATCGACTACTTGCAGCTTATTCAGGGAAGTGGGAAGTCAGGTGAGAACCGTCAGCAGGAAGTATCTGAAATTTCTCGTACATTAAAAGGAATTGCACGTGAATTACAAGTGCCTGTTATTGCCTTATCTCAGCTATCTCGTGGCGTTGAATCTCGTCAAGATAAACGTCCGATGATGTCTGATATTCGTGAATCAGGAAGTATTGAGCAAGATGCTGATATTGTGGCGTTCTTGTACCGTGAAGATTACTACGATCGTGAAACGGAAAATAAAAATACGATTGAAATTATTATTGCAAAACAACGTAATGGTCCGGTAGGGTCTGTCGAGCTCGCGTTTGTAAAGGAATTTAACAAATTCGTAAATTTAGAGCGTCGCTTTGATGATGGACATGCACCACCGGCATAGAAAAAGTATAAAAAAGAAACACATTTCTTATAATAAGGTGTGTTTCTTTTTTATGTATAAAAGATAGGGCTTTCATCGTGGGAATACAGAATTCTTACGAACAAAAATGATAAAATACAAAAAAATGTTCGTTTTTAAATTGACTTCTCTTTTCATTTTGGTACAATTATATTGTTTGAAAAGTTCGTTTGAAAATTGCGGAGGTGCTTGAATAATGTCTTCAGTAGTAGTTGTAGGAACACAGTGGGGCGATGAAGGAAAAGGTAAAATTACTGACTTTCTTTCTGAGCATGCGGAAGTAGTTGCAAGATATCAAGGTGGAAATAACGCGGGACATACAATTGTTTTCGGCGGAGTTAAATATAAGTTACACTTAATTCCATCTGGTATTTTCTATAAAGAGAAAATTTGTGTAATCGGAAACGGATTAGTAGTAGATCCGAAAGCATTACTTGAAGAGTTAAAATACTTACACGATCGTGGTGTAAGTACTGATAATTTACGTGTAAGTAACCGTGCACACGTTATTTTACCTTACCACTTAAAACAAGATGAATTAGAAGAAGCAAGTAAAGGTGATAACAAAATCGGTACAACGAAAAAAGGTATCGGTCCTGCATATATGGATAAAGCTGCTCGCATTGGTATTCGTATGGCTGATCTTTTAGACCGTGAAGCATTTAAAGAAAAGCTTGAGCGCAATTTAGTACAAAAAAATCGTTTATTTGAAAAGATGTACGATACAGAAGGTTTCAGCGTAGAAGAAATTTTCGAAGAGTACTTCGAGTACGGTCAACAAATCGCGCAATATGTATGTGATACATCTGTTGTATTAAATGATGCACTAGATAACAATCATCGTGTATTATTTGAAGGTGCACAAGGTGTTATGCTTGATATTGACCACGGTACGTACCCATTCGTTACATCTTCTAACCCAATTGCTGGTGGTGTAACAGTTGGAACTGGAGTTGGTCCTGCGAAAGTTACTCGCGTTGTAGGTGTATGTAAAGCATATACAAGCCGTGTAGGTGATGGTCCATTCCCTACTGAGCTTCATGATGAAATTGGTCACCAAATTCGTGAAGTTGGTCGTGAATATGGAACAACAACTGGTCGTCCGCGCCGCGTAGGTTGGTTTGATAGCGTTGTTGTAAGACATGCACGTCGTGTTAGTGGTTTAACAGATCTATCGTTAAATTCTATCGACGTTTTAACAGGAATTCCAACAGTTAAAATTTGTGTTGCTTACAAATATAACGGAGAACTTCTAGATGAAGTTCCAGCAAACCTAAACATTTTAGCGAAGTGTGAGCCTGTATACGAAGAGCTTCCAGGTTGGACAGAAGATATTACTGGTGTGAAATCATTAGATGAGCTTCCTGAAAACGCAAGAAATTACGTAGAACGTGTTTCTGAGTTAACAGGTATTCAATTATCTATGTTCTCAGTTGGACCAGATCGTAATCAAACAAACATCGTTCGTAACGTATACGAAGCTTAATTGATATAAGAAACTGATTTTTTTAAGAAAAAACTCATGCTCTCATGAGTTTTTTCTTATCTTTTATAAAAAAAGTAAAAAAGGTATTGCAAAAAGAAAAGTTTTTATGTTATGATAACTCTTGTCGTCACGAAATATGACGTTGGTGAGTATGAGCCATTAGCTCAGTTGGTAGAGCATCTGACTTTTAATCAGAGGGTCGAAGGTTCGAGTCCTTCATGGCTCACCATTTTATTTTTCGTGGCCCGTTGGTCAAGTGGTTAAGACACCGCCCTTTCACGGCGGTAACACGGGTTCGAATCCCGTACGGGTCATGTTTTTTTATATTTTTTGGTCCCGTGGTGTAGTGGTTAACATGCCTGCCTGTCACGCAGGAGATCGCCGGTTCGACCCCGGTCGGGACCGCCACTTTTGTTTATACCACCATTAGTGGTTTTATATATATGTTTTGGCTCGGTAGCTCAGTCGGTAGAGCAGAGGACTGAAAATCCTCGTGTCGGCGGTTCGATTCCGTCCCGAGCCACTCTCAGGATATTAGGTGGGCCCACTTAATATCCTTTTTATATTGTGCAATTTTACAAATGAGAGTAGTTATTTTACAATAGAATGAGGAGCCTCTAGCAGTTGAAGCTAGAGGTTTTTCTGTAGATCGTATAGGATTCCGTGTAAAAGTGGATCATACATGATTCTATGAGAATAGAGGAGAAAATACTTAAACAAAGGGTGGCGTAATATAGGGAAAGACTATATAAACATCAATGTGTTTGAGGATAATTGACCATATTTTTATGAGGAGGAAATACACGATGATGGGAAAGAAAATCTTAGTAGTTGATGATGAGAAGCCAATTGCAGATATTTTAAAATTTAACTTAGAAAAAGAAGGTTTTGAAATTGTAATGGCACATGATGGTGATGAGGCCATCGAGAAAGCAAACGAAGAACAACCTGATATGGTTTTATTAGATATTATGTTACCAGGAAAAGATGGACTAGAGGTTTGTCGTGAAATACGTAAAAGCTCTGAAATGCCAATTATTATGCTTACTGCGAAAGACTCTGAAATTGATAAAGTATTGGGACTTGAGCTTGGAGCAGATGATTATGTAACAAAACCATTTAGTACAAGGGAATTGTTGGCGCGTGTAAAAGCGAATTTACGTCGCCATCAGCAAGGCGGTACAGCAGAAAAAGAAGAAAATACAGAAATGGTTATTGGACCAATTGTTATTAATCCGAATGCATATAGTGTAACGAAACGTGAAGAAAGCATTGAGCTTACGCATCGTGAATTTGAGTTGCTACATTATTTAGCGAAGCATTTAGGACAAGTTATGACGCGAGAACATTTATTACAAACAGTTTGGGGTTACGATTATTTTGGGGACGTACGTACAGTAGATGTAACAGTACGTCGTTTGCGTGAAAAAATTGAAGATAATCCAAGTCATCCTACTTTAATTGTAACGAGACGTGGAGTAGGATATTACTTGCGTGACCCAGAGCAGGAATAGTATATGAAGAAAGTTGGTTTTTTTCAATCTATTCATTTAAAATTTGTGCTTATATATATGTTATTAATATTAATAGCAATGCAAGTTATTGGTGTATATTTTGTACGCGAACTAGAGAAAAGTCTTGTACAAAGTTTTAAGGATTCTTTAACGCAGCAAACAAATTTACTTTCTTATAATTTGAAGCAAGAATTCACAAAAAAGCGTGACAAAACAGAGTCAGTAGATGATGCAATTAGGAAGTCAATTACAGAATTTGCATCAGATCGCAAAAAAGATATTCAAGAGGTAAGTGTTATTGATGAACATAGACGTTTAATAGCAATCTCAGATTCTTCTAAGCAAAATAAGGTAAATAAGACAACGACAGACATAGCTGTCCAACGGGTACTTGTGCAAAAAAAAGCTGAGTCAAAGATTGAGAAAGATGGAAATACAGGCCATCGTGTTCAAGTTATGATTACTCCTATTGAAGGCGAGAATGGTAATCCTTATGGTGTCATTAAGATTGTTGCATCCATGGAAGACGTTTATAAACAGATGAAGGATATCAATCAAATTTTTGCGACTGGGACAGTAATTGCTTTATTAGTAACAGCAGTTCTTGGAATTTTATTAGCTCAGACAATTACAAGACCGATTTCAGATATGCGAAGACAAGCAATTGAAATGGCAAAAGGAAATTACTCTCGCAAAGTAAAAGTTCATAGTCATGATGAAATTGGACAATTGGCACTAGCTTTTAATAATTTATCAAAAAAATTACAACAAGCACGCTCTTCTACGGAAAGTGAAAGACGTAAGTTATCGTCAGTTTTATCACATATGACAGATGGTGTAATTGCTACAGATCGAAAGGGAGATATTATTTTATTAAATGATCCTGCTGAAAAGATGTTAAATGTTTCGCGTGAAACAGCACTTGATCAATCTGTCCTAGAGGTGTTAGGGATCCAAGAGGAGTTTACATTGGATCATCTATATGAAGAACCAGATTCAGTTTTATTAGATTTTAGTACGCGTAATGAACCATATATTTTGCGGGCTAGTTTTTCGGTTATTCAAAAAGAAACTGGTAAAGCGAATGGTTTAATCGCTGTATTGTATGATGTAACGGAACAAGAACGTATTGACCGTGAGCGCCGTGAATTTGTAGCGAATGTATCTCATGAGTTACGAACACCGTTAACAACTATGCGTAGTTATTTAGAAGCACTTACTGATGGTGCATGGCAAGATCCAAATATTGCACCACAATTTTTAACGGTTACACAAGAAGAAACAGAAAGAATGATTCGACTTGTAAATGCATTGCTGCAGTTATCTAAATTAGATAGTACAGAACATCGTTTAATGAAAGAGTGGGTAGACTTTACTGATTTCTTTAATAATATTATCGATCGTTTTGAAATGTCGAAGGAACAAAATGTTAGTTTCAAACGTTCTTTTTCTAAGAAATCTCGATTTATTGATATGGATGCAGACAAAATCACTCAAGTTTTATACAACATTATTTCAAATGCATTAAAATACTCTCCTGAAGGTGGAACGGTAACATATCGTTTACGCGATCGGGGAGATATGTTAGAAATTAGCGTCAGTGACCAAGGGATGGGAATTCCAAAAGAAAATGTAGAGAAGATTTTTGAGCGTTTTTATCGTGTTGATAAAGCGCGCTCGAGACAGATGGGCGGAACAGGTCTTGGTTTAGCTATTGCCAAAGAGATGATTGAAGCACATGGTGGATCTATTTGGGCGAAGAGTGAGGAAGGTAAAGGAACGACGATTTACTTTACTCTTCCAATGGCGAAGGAAGAAGAGGACGATTGGGAATGAATATGGAAAACTTTAAAACCATTGTTCTAATTAATCTAGTTGTCATTAGCCTGTTTCTTACCTTTAATTTATGGACATATGTACCTGATTCTAATTCAATGCAAAGTACCAAATTCGTCGAAGGTAATGCAGATGCACTAAAACAAGATATTTCAAATGTAATTGTTCCGTCTTCTATAATTGTTCATAAAGATAAGAAGCATTTCGTGAGTGAAAAGCAAGGGAATATAGACTTAATATATACAATTCTTGAGAAAGGACAATTACATGATTGGACGGATATCACAAATACAGTTTCTAAAGGTGATTTTCTTTCTTATGTACATGGGGAAGGGAAAATCGAAATTATATTTCCTACAGAGATTCCGTTTGATGCGATTAGAGGCGTGTTAACAATTAAGGATAAGAAGTTGGAAAATCGAAGCTTTGATCGTATCATTATTGATCCTTCAAGAAGCCGAGATCAAAATATTGAAGTGAATTTTGTTTCTTATGGCAATCGTGAAATCTATAAAATGACATTAACAGGTGTAAATGTAAAGGATATTGTAAATGCACAAAATCAATTTGTAGCATTGGCAAAACCTTATTTTGAGTATGATATAAATGATACGAAAAAAATATTCTTACCAGATGGAACGACAGAAATCAGTAGCCTACTCTATATCCCCACTTACTTGGGAATAGACTCGTTTAAGAATGCATTATTTAGTGATCCGCGTTATGCAACTCTTATTTCTGATAAGTCAGAAGAGACATACACAGATGGTATTCATTCTATGCAAATTAAACAGAGTGGTGTAATGCTAGAGTACACAAATTCATCTGTACCTAGTGATAGGCATATGCAAGATTCTCTCCTTGTACAAAAGAGTTTTGAATTTGTTAATGGGCATAGCGGTATAACAGAAGGCTATAGATTTAACTATATAAACTCCAAGGGAGAAACAAAATTTCGCTTGTATGAGGACGGCCTACCTGTATTTAATAAAGATGGGATGACGGAATTAAAACAAGTGTGGGGAGCAGAAGAATTAATTAGCTATAAAAGACCCTTATTTAAATTCAAAAGTATTAGTCCTGAAGATAAGAAGGTACTTCCAACTGGTTGGGTTGTTACTCAATCATTAGAAAATAATCCTGAGATAGATAAAAAATTGATTCAAAATATCGGAATTGGTTATAAATTAGTGCCAGAAAATGAACCATATGCTACAGGTGAAAAACCCCAAAGTGGAACTTTAAAACCAATTTGGTATGTGGAGTATGGGGAAAATCATGAAATGCGTGAGTGGAGTGAAGAGGAGGGGGGAAAGCTAATTGGACTGGAATAGAATTTAAACAATATTCATTGCTACCTTTTTTGTTTTAGACCTCTTTCTCGTGTTTCAATTCATTCAAAAGCAAGATAGTAACCAGTTAGAACTCATGACCGAAACACAAGTGGATCAGCAATTAAAAGCTGATAAAATTACGGTTGGTGATTTACCTAAGGAACCAAAGAAAGATTCCTTTATTATCGCGAAAAATAAGACTTTTAAAGAAGAGGATATTCACTCTTTGAAAAATCAAACCCCTAGCTTACACGATGATTCAAAAACAATTGTAAGTTACTTAAAGGAACCATTGTTAAACGCAAAAACACCATCTAAAGATAAGTATAGTGAGTTTTTGAAAAATTACGTGTTAGATGGACAAAAGTATGAGTTTGGGAAGGCGGATGGATCGAACATTTATTTCTTTCAAAAGTATAAAGATAAACCTATTTTTTATAATGAACAAGGGATGATTGTTGTTGATTTAAATGAGAAGAATGAGATTGTTTCGTATAAGCAAACCATGTTAACTGATTTAGAAGAAATGGGTGAAAATGAAAAGGCAAAAGAGCAAGAAATTATTACAGCTCAAACAGCTTTAGAAAATTTATACTTGAAGAATGAAATAAAGAAAAATACGCATTTTAAAGAAGGAAAAATTGGCTATGCAACTATTGTTGCTCTGCATGAGTCTAATAAACAAGTACTTGCTCCAACATGGAATTTAAAAACAGAGCAAAAAGAGGATTTCTTTGTGAATGCTATTGAAGGACAAGTTATTAAGTTAGTAAAGAAGGAAAAGGAAAACGAAAAGAATAATGGAGTGAGCGGGAATGAGTCTGCATTTTAGTGTACTTGCAAGTGGCAGTACAGGAAATGCGTTATATGTAGGAACTGAGAAACAAAAATTGCTTGTTGATGCAGGATTGAGTGGTAAAGCGACAGAGGCTTTATTTAAGCAAGCAGAGTTAAATATCCAAGATATATCAGGTATTCTCGTAACACATGAACATAGTGATCATATTAAGGGTCTTGGTGTTTTAGCACGGAAGTATCAGCTACCTGTGTACGCAAACGAAAAAACGTGGGATGCAATGGAACATTTAATCGGGAACATTCCAACTGATCAAAAATTTATTTTCTCAATTGGTGATGTAAAAACATTTGGAGATATTGAAGTTGAGTCATTTGGCGTATCTCATGATGCGGCAGAACCAATGTTTTACGCTTTTCATCATAATGATAGAAAATTAGCTCTTATTACAGATACGGGTTATGTAAGTGATCGTATGAAGGGGATTATTAAAGGAGCAAATGCTTTTGTATTTGAAAGCAATCATGACGTTGAAATGCTTCGTATGGGACGCTATCCGTGGAGTATTAAAAGACGTATTTTAAGTGATGTAGGTCACGTTTCCAATGAAGATGCTGCACTCGCGATGACGGATGTTATCACAGACGAGACGAAACATATTTATTTAGCGCATTTAAGTTTAGATAACAACATGAAAGAATTAGCACGTATGTCTGTAGCACAAGTTCTGGAAGAAAAAGGTTTTGGGGTTGGGGAATCGTTTGAAATACATGATACTGATCCAAAGAATCCCACGAAAATTCAATACGTATAATTCTTGATTTTAGTAAACAATAAAGGTGAATATAGTTGTTTTCAGGAAGATAGGTGAACAAGTATGTCCTTTATTGATGAAGAAGAGTTTCGTATGAAAAGAACAAACAAAAGGAAGCACAAAGGTATCATTATTTCTAGCGTAGCAGGAACAATCGTTGGGGCTTCATTATTTGCGTTTGGGGCCCCTTTGTTTTCTGAATCTGGAACTGGCTCTTTACAGCAAGCTGAGGCAAGTGATGGGAATGTGGCAGTTAAACAATCACAAACAGCGAATCACTCTGGTTTGGTAGATGCTGTTGATCGTACATCAGAAGCGGTTGTTGGTGTAATAAACATCCAGCGTGATAATTTTTCGGAGGCAGATTCAGAAGCTGGAACAGGATCAGGCGTCATTTATAAGAAAACAGATAGTCATGCTTATATCGTAACGAACCATCATGTTGTTGCCGGGGCGAATCGCATTGAGGTAAGCTTAAGCAATGGCAAAAAGATTCCTGCTAAAATATTGGGTAGCGATGTAGTCACAGATTTAGCTGTTTTAGAAATAGATGCAAAGCCTGTAAAGAAGGTAATTGAGATTGGTGATTCTAATACGCTTCACCGAGGAGAGCCAGTTATTGCAATTGGGAATCCACTTGGATTACAATTTTCAGGGACCGTAACGCAAGGGATTATTTCTGCAAATGAGCGAATTGTTCCTGTAGATTTAGACCAAGATGGGCATTATGATTGGCAAGTGGAGGTATTACAAACTGATGCTGCTATTAACCCAGGGAATAGCGGTGGAGCACTTGTAAATGCGGCAGGACAACTAGTTGGGATCAACTCGATGAAAATCGCGGCAAAAGAAGTAGAAGGAATTGGATTAGCCATTCCTGTTACAAGAGCAGTTCCTGTTATGAATGAGCTTGAAAAATACGGAAAAGTAAGAAGACCGTATGTTGGAATTGAACTTAGATCACTAAATGAAATTCCGAATTATTATTGGTCTAAAACATTGCATTTACCAGATAGTGTAACAGATGGGGTTTGTATTTTAGATGTGAAGAGTCCATCGCCTGGTACGGATGCAGGGCTCAGAGAATATGATGTAATTGTAGCAGTAGATGGAAAACCAATACATGATATTATTGGTTTTCGAACGGCCTTATATAATAAAAAAATCGATGATAAAATGACTCTTACGTTTTATCGTGGTACTAAACGAGCAACAACAACGGTTAAGTTAGCCAGTCAAAATTATTAAAAAACAGGAGGACTGCCCTCCTGTTTTCTATTGTGAAAAAGTGAGGTGAGAACTATGAATTTACCTTGTTGTTTAGAGCATGTAGAATTAGCGCTAGATATTATTGTGGATGAATGTGAAGTAGCACCAGTTATTAACAATGTGGATAACTCGGAAAAAGAACAAAAAACATGTGAATTTTGTCAAAAAAAGGCGACATATGTTGTATCGAACACAGATTCTCACACAATATGTGGGTAATGTTTGTGGATATGTGGATAAGTTTTGTGGATAACGTGTTTGTAAGGTGGGGAATACATGTGAATATCTCGGTTATATCAATCGGAAAACTAAAGGAAAAATATTTAAAACAAGGTATTGCAGAATACTTAAAACGATTATCATCTTATGCCAAAGTAGAAGTTATTGAATTACCAGATGAGAAAGCACCGGAAAACTTAAGTGAAGCAGAAATGTTAATTGTAAAAGAAAAAGAGGGCATACGTATATTGGATAAAATTTCAGATGATACGCATGTCATTGCGCTGGCTATTGAAGGTAAACAAAAATCATCAGAAGAATTTGCTGAAGGGCTAGATCGCCTTGCTACATATGGGAAAAGTAAAATAGCATTTGTAATTGGAGGGTCACTTGGACTGAGTTCAGAAGTGATGAAGCGCTCTAATGAATCCCTTTCATTCTCAAAGATGACATTACCGCATCAATTGATGAGACTAGTGCTTTTAGAGCAAGTGTATCGAGCATTTCGGATTAATCGTGGGGAACCGTATCATAAGTAAGCACATAGTTATTTGAGGAAGAAGTATCAAAGAATAAGATAATGTCTTTGATACTTCTTTTTTTTATATCATCAGAATGATTCACAAAGATACGATCAATCAGTGTGTGTAGAAAATGTTTCTGTTTTTCTGCAGGTAATGTAGGTAAAAGTTTTGAAAAAGCGGAAAGCGTATCAAAGACTTTATCAAAGGAAACTTCTTTGATAGTAGGTTCTTGTAATTTTTGTTCTACGTATTGTCTTCTACCTTTTAACTGAGTTAATTCTTGGTTTAATGATTCAAGTTTATTTGCTAATAAATCTCCTGGAATTTTAGTAGCCTCAAATAGATTAAAGTATCTGTTGATATTTTTTTCTGTAGAAGAAATCTGTTCATTGGTAGTTTTTAATTCGTTTTTTAAAGGTTGAAGATGCTTACTTATTTTATTATTAACATTATCGATAATATCTTGAAGAATTAGCGGATCAGAAACAATTTCTTCTAACTTTTCAAATACATATTGTTCTGCATAATCTGCTCGAATTAAATTAGATTTACATACCGCCGATCCCTTGTAATGAAAATTTCCGCACTGATAATATCTAATATATTCATTAGTGCTAGGTGACTTTCTTATTTTATGACCAATCATTCCTTGTCCGCACATTGGACATCTTAAAAGTGTTGTCAGAGGGAAGTTTCCTATAAATGTTTTTGTTGGCTTATTTGATTTTCGTTTCAAAAGTGTTTGAGTTTTTTGCCAGGTGTTTTCATCAATAATGGCTGTGTGTTCTCCTTTGACAATTATAGGATCTTGATTGTTTCCTTTTCTTCTTTTTTCACTCCATTCTGTAACCTTATTAAATGATATATAACCTGCGTACGCTGAATTATGAAGAATTGTCCGAACTGAATTTGTAGAAAACGCCATATTTCTTTTTGTTTTATGCCCTTCATGATTTAGTTGATTAGCAATTGCTTTGTATCCTTTTCCATTTAAATAGAGATGAAAGATTTTCTTTACTAATTCGGCTTCACTTTCAACGATAACAAGTTGTTTATTTTTAGAGGTATATCCAAGCATACTACCTCCGTTCCATTTTCCTTCTCTAGCCCTCTGTTTCATTCCCATCTTTACATTATCTACAATCGTATTTCGTTCTAATTCAGCAAAAGTCCCCATCATCTGCATCATTGCTTTTCCAGTGGCAGTTGAGGCATCGATTGATTCGCTTACACTAGAGAATAAAACATTATTATTATCAAAATAGTCAATGAGTTGTAGGAAATCTAATTGTTTACGTGATAATCGAGATATCTTCCAAACGATAATCATGTTAAATTTATGATTTTTACAGTCATTTAGTAATTGTTGTAAGGCAGGACGCTCAGTCGATTTACCACTAAACCCGTCATCTTTGTAAGTGTTATAAATATCATATTTATGACTTTTACAGTAGTCTGTTAAAGTTTTTACTTGCCCTTCAATTGAATATCCTTCTTCGGCTTGTTCTTCTGTTGATACTCTTACGTACAGAGCAACTTTCATGTATTTCCCTCCATTTTTGAATTAATTAATAAATTTCCATATTCAATTGTAAGCATGTTCAATCGAAGGATGTCAAATTGATAATGACAAAAATGGTGGATTTTAAAAAATATTTTTAGATAGTACTAACGAGTTTGATTGTTGTATTAAATAGTTGATATGATGGTGAACAATAAAAGGAACTAAGAGAGGTAAAATGAATATGGAAGAGAAGAATGATCTTGATGTTTATGAAGTTTTAATTGAGAGCATATCGTGCGTATTGTATGAAGTATTCCTAGAAAAAGGAGAGTAAGAAAAAGGAAAATATGGTACTATATTTTTCTTCTTAACTTGTTCTTTTGTGTTAATATGATTTTTTATATTAATACAATGATTTGAGGTAGAAAATATGAGAGTAACTTTGGATATTTTAAAGTCTGATCCAAAAGGTTCTTGGAAAAAATTAATAAGAGATATTTCAAAATTACCTATTTATGAAGAAGTTGTAGCTAATGCAGATATGGAAAAGTTAATTGCGTATATAGAAAGCTTTTTTAAATGTAAGGATTATTTAGTTATAAAATTGATAATAAATCCAAAAACTGTTTACTTTGTTCATAGGGATGGGCTCTTTGTAATGAAGCCTGAAGTTTATCTGACAGATGAAAACTGGGAACAGATTAAAGAGTTGAGGAAAGATGTTGTAAAAAGAGAGGCAAAAGAAATGCAAAAAAAGGAACAACAAGTATAGGTTTAAATACTTATAATATATGATTTTTCTACTGATTAAAGGATATTTAAGCAAAGTTGAAAAATAACCTTGATTCTGGGAGTCGATGTGTTCGAAGCGGTAGAGGATAAAGTATATATTATAAATTTGTAAACCATCCCCCTGTTGCATGTTTAATATGTGTATTAATTATTTAAATATATATAAGTTGTCTGTGAGGTAATTATTATAATTGTTGTTTCTATTATATTGAATAGATATCATAATTATCTAGTATAAGATTCTCTATATCTAGACGCACGATATGGAGGATTATTTATTTTCAGGAAGCTTTACAAGGGTTCAGCAAAGATTTAATTGCTTCGTGCAAAGTAACTGAGACTTCAACGACAATTAGCCGTCTATTTTATGAGGGTTTACGAAGTCATACAAGGTTCGTTGTTTTTTTGCTCCTTTGCTATAAATAAAGAAATGCTGTCCGTTAGAATCGAACTTGGGCGGTCCTAGTGATGTCTAAGAGTGAGAGGTTAGGATAAAATCTCACTTTTATTTAATGGTATTTTGAGTGCTTCAAAAATGAGGGGAAGAGTTAATATTTTCTTGGTTAGACTGCCTATGTGAGTGGATGCATATAAGTACATATATTGTTTGTATGAGGTTGTCATTAAATATATATACTTATGTCATTACTAGTACATAGGCATGTGTACTTGCGGGGCAGGGGGCTTGGAACTTTAGCTATAAGTCCTTGGGGGCGTATGTCTATACGATGTCCTGTCTTGCTATGTATACATATGAGAGAGCATGTAACGGCATACATACTCTTAGTTGGTCCACGTCTTGTCTACGTGTCACACCTGCGAAGAAGGGATGCAAATGGTCAGGTATTACATTATCTATATGGTTGAATGAGAAGAATGTTTCTAGTGTTTAGCCATCTATTAAGCACGAGGAGTCATTGTCTTTCACACGATAGTACCATGATAAAAGAGTGCTTCATCTTCATGAGCAGTGTAGACATATCGAATGAAGTTACGTAGTCGTTTGGCCAATAGTTGAATGTAACTGTATTATGACTTTATTGTACGTTAATATCGTAGATCTCCTTTCGTTTAACATGTTTTATTAAACAGTACTTTTTTCTTCTCTCGTACGGCTCGTATTAATGTACTTTTACTAATGCCTGTTATCTCTTCTACTTGTTTGTATGAGTTTGTCTCTAATAGCTGCAGTGCATGTGCTATCTGCTTTTTATTGTATTTCTTTGGCCGTCCTTCCTTAAAGTCTTCACGTTGCTTGGCTATGGCTTTGCCCTCTTGTGTTCTCTCAACTATTAGGTTGCGCTCCATTTCCGCCACGGCTAACAGTGTTTGTAAGAAGAAGTTACCCATCGTTGTATCTTCCATGAGCCCTACATTCAGAACATGAACTCTTACTTTCTTTTCGAATAATTCTTCTATGATTGTAATGCCTTCTTTTGTGTTACGAGCCAATCTATCTAGTTTTGTTACAACGAGAGTATCTCTAGGCTCTAATTTTGATAGCAACTCTTGGAATTGCGGTCTGTCTACGCTTGTTCCTGTGAATTTTTCAGAATAGATTTCTTCGCAACCTTCCTTTTCTAATATTTGAATTTGGGATTCAAGATCTTGCTGCAATGTACTTACTCTTGCATATCCATATTTCATATGTAAAATCCCCCTTTTTCTCCGTTTATTTATGACACTAAGTTATGACACTGTGTGACACCTTGATATTATCACTTTTGGAAATCAGTGTCAAAACTTTTAAGTTATGATCCCCTTTTCTATTTCATTTGTTTATAGTAGGTAAATATTTAGGGTGAATAGGGATAATTGAATGGAGATTGAAATAGAAAGGAATGGATTAATTAGGATTAAAACTAAAATAAGTATAGGGAATAATTGTATAAATAAAATTAGTAATAAAAATAAAAATGTTATATCTTTATATAGGGAAATAAAATTTTGGAGGTTGTTATGGATAATTGGAAACAATTATATGAAACGGTTATTAAAAAAAGGAATGATTTTACCATCTATTTTGGCCTTATATTAATTTTATTGTCCTTTTTATACGCTCGCGGATTAATTAATTTATCAGTTGCATCCTTTTTTGGGTTCTCCTTAAGTGGTATTGCTATGGTGTATTTAGACATGGTTGAATTTGCTAAAAAGGTTGCAAGCTCTATATGGTTAAGAAGGATATTTGAATTGCTTGAGGTCTTTTTGTATCTAGTTTTTATGAGTGGAATTTTAATAATTCCTAATCTTAAATTGTTACAATCGGGGAGGTTAGAGACATATTTAACTGAGAACTCCAATGCTTTTACAATCCTGGCTTTAGCCTTTACTATATTGCTTATGGGACTTAAAAGTCAGTATGAAGGTAATAACTTATATAAAAAATTGTTAAGTAAACATAGTGAGTAAATATATATGATTCTTGTTTCGCTTTCTATTTGTGTTATCGAAAATAAGTAATAAATAAAAGCAGAAAGTTTTCATAACCCCCAACGATTTAATTGATTCTGCTACATACTTAATGGTTTCCTATCGTATTTACTTTCCTAGAATATGCAATAAAAACATGTTCTTTTTAGCAAATTGGAAAATTTGAGCTATCGAATATAAAGTAAATAGGATATTTTTCTAACGATATCTAAAAAACTCTATGCGCGAGTGGGATGTTGGTTACGTAAAGAGCTTAGTAGGCAGATTTGAAAGAAATTATGAAAATCAAAGGGATCATTGCATGAATATATATGATATGTAGATAGAAAACACGCACTAACATTTATGATTATTGGAAATTCCTATCGTAGTTTTTATAGAAAGTTTTCTAGATGAAACCACACGATTTGAGTGTCCATATGGTTTCGATGTAGAATTAACAACATAATACAAACGAGAGAAAACGTTGATATGATAGTGTTCACACTGTGTATATTTACGTTTTTTTATTTGTAAAGATTAAATGAGATAAAGGGGAATGTAGTATGGGAAACAATTGTGAATTTAAGAGTCGGAATATTACGAAAAATAAGGGTGAAGAATTATTATTTTGGTGTACAAAATGCAGAAGATGGAAAGTGAAAGAGGAATTCTACAAGATAAATTACATGTGCAAGGTGTGTAGAAATAAAAAGATAGCTGAAAAACGAAAAGCTGAAAAGGAGAAAAATCTAGCAGAATTCTTATTAAGGGAATCATGTAAGTTAGCGATTCAAAGAAGTCGAAGTAAGAAGAAAAAAGGTTATGAGAATGTAAAATGTGAATGGGATAGTTGGCGTGATATGTATGAGGATTTAAAGAATAAGAAATTATTTAAGGATGATTGGAAACATCAAACTGAAATTTATAAGGAGTGGGGAGAGGATCAAGTAGACAGACCAACAATCGATCGAATTGATCCACAAGGTGATTACTCCTTGGAGAATATTCAATGCTTAAGTTATCAAGAAAATGTATTGAAGGATAAAAATACTGTAACCAATGTTTTCTACTATGATGAGGAGGGAAGATTAACATATCAGCCATATAAAACAGTAAAGCAAGCGGTCAGCGACTTAGGAGTTAATTATGAAAGGTTTAGAAGAAATAGGGATGCTAAAGTACCTGTATTTTTGGAAGGAAAGCCATTATTCATACAGAGTAGTAACTCCTAAAAAGAAGTTAAAAAAATGACCCAACATAATTAAAATAGAAAGGAATATATACATAAATTGTTCGACACTATTATCCTTAAATCAACCAATATCGAGATAGATATAAATATTTTAAATCAGTACGAATATAAAGATTTTAGCTATTATGATAGTAATAAGAATTTAATAACTAAAATAGAGTTCCAATTAGAGTACTTACATATAAAGTACTATTTACAAACAAAAACGCTTGCTATAACTGCATCTGTAGCACGGGTTATAAATAAAATAAATAATCTTATCCAAGGTATATTTGAATTAGAAACCTTTTGGAGAAACCTAGATGAATTATTATTAAATTATCTGCAAATAACTGTAGATAAAGAAGAATGGACTGTTTCTAGGCTTGATACAACGCATGATATTCAAACAAAAAATATTGAACAAGCAGTTGAGAAATTATCAAAACTCTCCTTTTCAAAATATACCAAGAATCTTTATAACGACAATGAAGGGATTACTTTTTCTAATAAAACAAGTGCAATTGTTATTTATAATAAACAAGAACAATATAGGTCAATTAAAGAAAATGAGGCTAATATTCAAGCTGCTGCTAACATACTTCGAATCGAGATTCGTCCATCTCGCTATACAATGAAACAGTATGATTCAACGAGAAAAGCAGTGAATCTGCTCACTAGGGAATACGCAGAATATATATTAGAGAAATATCATTTCAAGGATCTTATGACTCAAATAAAGAAACACAATAGGAAGAAGAATTTCACTCCTTTATCTGTATCTAACATTAAAAATATTGAAACTGCTGCAGGATTTAATTATCTAATAAATACATATGGTGAAAAGAAAGTTAAAGAATCAATGACACTTAGTACGTTTAAAAATAGAAAGCGTTTAATAAAGAATTTAAATCTATGACCCTTTATTAAGAGAAGAAATTAGGGTATAAAGGGGATGTATGAAGAACCATTGTTATTATTAATTTATGTACTATTTTCATTATTTTTTGTTGTTCTGGTTTTGGGAAGAAAGAAAAAAACAGAAGTACAAGAAGATAACAGCGTATAAAAAAATTATCAAAATAAAAAGAAAGATACATACATTTCCATCATTTGATGAATGAGGTTATATACTAAATGGATTCAAGCGTGAAATTATTAAATTTAAGCGTTCGAAGTATTACATAATCATAAATTTTTACTCTCTATAACCCTGTTTCTAGTATTAAATACTGGAAACAGGGTTATTTTGGTGCCCTTTTTATAGATAAGAATTAAATGGATAGATAATATAGAAACCTTTCAGATACATGTGTTCGGTATAACTTTTACTATTAAAAAAACAAATTCGGTTGACTTTTTTTGATTAATATGCGATATTATATACAAAAATACGGTTTTTTAAAGAGTGGAGGAGAAGCATGGCTTCTATTGATAGTGATACAGAATTACTAAAAAAAATGACACATGTTTTTTCAAAAAGTTGCGTAGAAGAATTGAATGATATTAAAGCTGTTACTGGGGGAGCAACTAATAATGGAAGAAATCAAAATATTTGGGATGTAAAATACTCTCGATTGCATCAATTAGCTCTGGAAACAGGGAATATTCCTGTACATATCAAAAGAAATGCTTTATGGGAGTGTGTTACTATTTTAGAAAACAAAACAGGGGAGTTATTTTTATTTTTTAGAGATAATAACTATAAAAAAATTTTAAGGGATTTAGGGAAAAAGCCATACCATTACTTAGATTGCGTACTTGTCAAAAATAAATGTGTAGATAATGAAGCACCGTTTTTTCAAACCGACCTTTTTGATGATACTTCTTATGATGATGAGAGAGAAGAGCAGTCTAAGGAGATACTAGGGGATAGATATGATCAGGTTAATAAGATTATTGTGTTTACACTAGAAGAGGAAAAAGGAATTGCAACAGCTGCTAAAGCAATCTTGTTAACAAGCAATGGGGAAGTAATTGATGAAGTGAATTTATCTAAATATATGCCGACTAATTATTCTAATAGTGCTGCAATTAATGATGACACACCAGAAAGAACCATTGTAAAATTAAAGGCTGCAGTTAAAAATAGTAATGAAAAAATTGATGAAATTAAGCTGTCTAAAAAAGCGAAAGAGGAATCTGAATGAAGCTGATTCTTCTTTAAGCAAACTTGGAGGAATTAGCAATGCTAGATGTTAAATTCAATGGTAATCGACTAAGGGAGGCAAGGCGTTTTAGGGCAAAGTCTATTACTGATTTAGCTGATGATATAGGTGTAACAAAGCAAATGGTCTCAAAGTATGAAAATGATAAGGCTGTTCCTAGCTTGGAGGTATTATTCCGCATAATCAGTAATCTTAAGTTTCCAAGAGAGTTTTTCTTCGGAGAGGATACATTTGCTATGGAAACAGAGGGGACATTTTTTAGATCTCGTCTAACTTCTACTCAAAAGGAAAAAAAACCTAGTGAGTTTACTAAAAATATGACTGTTTTAATACGAGATTTCTTGGAAAACTATATTGATTTTCCACAGTTACCAATAAAGCCAGTAATTGATAAATTTGATTCAATTGAGGCCATTGCTGAACAGGCACGAAAAGAATTTGGGTTATCTGATAAACCTATTACTAACATTTTAAGAATCTTAGAAGAACATGGTTTTGTTGTTTCATTAATTTCAAATAACATGGAGAAGGTTGATGCCTTTAGTAGTCAAACAAAAATTAATGGAAACATCTATTATACCGTGGTACTTGAAGGAGAAGAATATTCTTATTATAGACAACAATTCAGTATAGCGCATGAATTAGGGCACTGGATTTTACATTCTGAGGTATTAGATCCCCAAAGTTTAGAAAAAGAGGAATATAGAGAAATGGAAGATGAAGCTGATGAATTTGCTGCTTGTTTCATGCTACCTAGAGAAGCCTTTTCAAAAGATGTAAGTCTAGATCCACTAAACCTAGATTATTACGTTAATCTAAAGAAAAAGTGGCAAATCTCAATTGGTGCTATGGTAATGAGAGCCTTTAATTTGGGGATAATTTCAAGTGAAGATTATCAAAAGTTACAAAGACAAATAAGTTACAGAAAATGGAGAACTAATGAACCCTTAGATAATATAAAATCTATATCGAAGCCAATAGCTCTAAAGCAAGCAATTGAATTGTTAGTGGAAAATAGTGTTTTTAAAGGTCATGAAATACCAAAAGAAATTTTAAAAAAATACAATGTACTACTCCCAACCGAATTTATTGAAGAAATCACCAATGTTGAGAGGGGATATCTTGAGTATCAAGAACCACAAATTGTAACATTAGTAAGTGAGAGGGAAAAGAATCATTCTGAAGCATAAAGAGATAGATAATAGGTCTTTAAAATATGATTTTCATTAAAAATGCGATATAGAGAAAGTATTTTTTATTTTGCTAATTAGAATATCTTATTACTAGCAGTAAAAATATGCTTATTCAAACGTCCATTGATTCTTCAATTATTATAATTTAAGAGTAATATTTCTAATCCCCATAAATTATTATGGGGATTAGTCTGAAAAATTATTTTTAGGGAGTATTGAATAATAGTTTTGTTTATTTGAGGATTAATCCAATGAAATGTATTTTTACACAACGGAAATGATGATAAATTAATATCCCATCAAGTTCATTTCATTATTTATATAACTAGAATGCTATTTGTGAATAGTTGCAGGAGGATTAGTATAAATGGGGAATCAGGATAATCGACTGACATTACAGGAGATACAGGAAAATCCTATACGAAATAAAGTTGAAATTTTTGATGAAGAGCAAGATGATTTAAATCTAAATAATATTAGAATTTTCAAAAGTAGATTTTTAAATTTAGGTTTGAAAAATGCTGTTTTTTCTACGTGTGCAATTACACAAACCGAAATTGAAAAATGCTATTTGAGGTATGCAAAATTTACAAATGTTGATTTTACAGGTTCCAATTTCATAAATTGTGATTTGGAAAACGCTAAATTTAATTCTTGTAACTTGCGCTATGCAACATTTAGAAATTGTAAACTGAATTTGAAGGAAATATTTAGTTGCTTACCTTCGGAACCAAATTTAAGGGTCGCTTTACTTAAAGAATTAAGAATGAATCAATTAGGACTAGGAGATAACAAGTCTGCAGATGAGTTATTAATTAGAATACATGATACGGAAAAAGAGTTACTATTAGAGAGGGTAAAGTGTAGCACAAGCTACCATAGAGACAGGGAAGATTTTATTTCAAGAACTATCGCCTTAATCAATTATTGTACATTACAATTAAATGATTTTATCTGGGGGTACGGGTTAAAGCTATCCCGACTATTTAGAACAGCGTTAATAATATTATTCATGTTTGCAATGTTAATTTATTTTTTTACTGATAAAGAATACATAGCTGTGACTGTAAAGGGAAATGAAGTAATAAAATTGAATTTTTGGCAATCATTATATGCTAGTTATACTAATTTTACAACTGTTGGTTATGGTCATTTTACGCCTACTCAAATTACCAGTACAGTACTATTTACAATAGAAAATTTGCTAGGTTTAATTTTTATGGGGTTTCTTGTTTCAGGTGTTTATAGGAGGATTGCTAAGTGATAAAGCGAGATTTCAGGGGGATAAGTGATTTATTAAGTGTAATACTTTTTGGTTCGACTGCTAGAGAAGATGGGGATGAATATTCTGATGTAGATATTTTCTTGTTAGTCGAGGATGTAACGCAATCTAGAATAGAAGAAATTATTGATACGATAAAAAGTGAATTGGGATATAAAAGCATTGGTATTTCGTTGTATAGGAAATCTATTTATAATCAATTACTTTTAGAAGGATCCATGTTTTTATGGCACTTAAAACTTGAAGGTAAGATTATTTATTCTAGAGAAAATTTAATTTTATTCAAAGACTTAAAGCCTTTTACTAACTATAATAAAAATTTAAGTACATACGAAGGTTTATACGCACAAACTAAAAAAAGTCTTAAATTAAACGGGATAAATGCTTTTGATCTTTCTCAATTATTTTTCATCTGTAGAAATGTTAGTTTACTAGCATGCTTTAAATTGGGTTATCCCACATTTGGAAGGGAAACAGTATATTCAAAATTGGTTAAGTGCATTGGATTTTATCCAATAGACTGGGATAATTATATATATTTATCTAAATGGAGATTAAATTATAGCAGGGGAATTGAATATAAAATTAATTATCCAACAGAGGAAGAGTTATTAAATTTATTAAAACAAATGGATAACTTAATGAGTATATGTGAGGAGATAATTAGACTTGGGGGTAAACATGAGTAAATTAGAGGTATTAAAGGGATTTTTAGAAGAATTGAAAAATGATAAATCTGTTATTTTTAACTTTGAAAAGGTAAGTAATTTTGAAAGAATGTTATTTTTGTCTATTCAAGGTGTGCTGAATGAAAAATATAATTACAATTTGGATGGTTTAACGAATATTCATTTAATGAAGTTCAAGATAAATTTACAAAGAAGAGATATTCATTTAGATAAAGATGTTAATGATTTAGTGACTTATGCCTTTGGCTTGTATGAGGTTTTGATGAAAAGAAACTTAAGTTTAGGTTACGGGGCCTCTGAATTAGAAGAGGTAACGGAAAATGAAAATTTAGGACAGTTTAAAGAAAATTTAGAAAGATATATTAAAGTTTATAACGAGATACATGAGAATAAGAGCTGATTTTCTTTAAAGGTAATACATGTGTTGTCGGAAAGCCACCCAGAATGAGGAAAGAACGTGAATTTCACGTTCTTAGTATGTCATGGTTAAATTACATTGATATTGATGTATATCTTGTAATCAAAGTCAATCATGTACTTAAATCTATTACGGGGAATCATACCATAAATAAATTTTCCTGTTGCATATAAAAAGAGTAAAAAAGACCATTGGACAAAAATTACCGATGGTCTTTTAAACATTAATAGGTAGTATGTAGATTTCCTAAAATAAGTATGTTTCTATTCGCGTGAGTAGCAAGAAAATCTTATATGATGGTTATGTGATCAAAGGAGCATAATTGGATCGTAACTGATAAGGCTATCTGATTAAATTTCATTAAAGTTATTTTAATTTAAAATATTACAAATAATCATTCCTTATTGTTATAATAGATTTTTAAGTAAATTAAATCTAGTCATTGGGAGAGTATCAAGTGAAGACTTTTATTATTTTAACGATAGGCATAATTAGTTTATTGGTTGGATTTATCGGATTATCATCTGACATAGCTGGATTAACAGGATATAATGTAGTTGACCTTATAAAAAATAATGCTCCAAATTCATACATTATCATAGTTTTGTTAATAGTTATTTTATATCTAATTGCATACATTAAGGAGATTAAAAAACGAACAGTAAATAACCTAAATGAATTAAATGTAGATCCAATTCCAGAAGAGGATATTTTGTCTGCATCAGATGAGGCCATTTTGGATAAAATATTTAATGTTTTTTCTGGTTCGATTTTGCATAATTTTTTTGAAGGTTTAGCTGAAACTCGTTCTGTATTTATAGGCCAAGCAACTAATTTTGAAGAAGAACTAAAGTTACTTCTATCTCCGCATAATAGGTTAAGGAATAAACAATTGGAAGATGCTAAGGTGCAATTTTTTAGTGATTTCCAGAATTTTTTATCATTCACAACTCAATTTGACACTTACAATGGTGGTGTGACAGCTAGATTTAAGGCGAAAACAGATGAGGAAGAAGAGATTTATTTGGGGATGGTAAGAAAATTATATAAAGAATGGGCTAACTTTTTGGAAATAGTGGCAAAAGAAGCGCCTAATTATCAGATGAAAGATTAGTCAATAAATGATGTTTGATGAATATTTATATTAGAAAGATATAAAAACAATTAAACTAAGCCACCTTTATACAGTGGCTTAGTTTTTAAATTGTAATATAAACATTTTGATCAAATTTTCCTATGTGATTAGGTAAGGTACGGTGAACCGTATCATAAGTAACTGATTTTTTTGAGGAGTGGTTCAATGGATTGCTCTTTTTTATTGAGAAGTTTATTGAAGTAATGGATCCGCTTCTACTTTTGATGCCTGACTAAAGAAATAAAAATTTATAATTTGGGTATTGAATGATGAAATTTAATTTATATTTGCAATTATAAGTTGAAATATTATTCTATTAATGAATATTTCAACTTATAAAAAATGCCTTGACCTGTTAGAAAAACAACAGGCTAAGGCATTTTTTCATCTTATAACATAAATGCTTACGAGAATGGATAAGGTACAAGATGCTATTCCTCATTTTAAGACATAGTACCATTTATTGTTAAAATAATTGTTATCACTGACACAACCGAGTAAAGCGATACGATTCCCCATCCAACCATCCGTTTCCACCGGGGATTAGCGTGTTCTCCCATAACCTTTCAATTGTTGGTAAGTAGAACTAAAAAGATCAGATCCGGAACAAACAGCATAATTGCAAAAAAAGGAAATACTTTTGTCCGATTGATTTTCTTTTGAAGAAACTGAATACGAATCTATTTCGCTCATTCCCTTTTCACTTCCCCTACGATTTTTTAAATACACCGGTATTTTATTCTCAGTTGTTGAAAAATTTGCATGACCGCATAATTTTTTTGATAAAAATTCAATAAATGTTGTAATTCCATCAACAAAAATTAAAATAAGTGGAATCCTTTCTCAACAGTTAAGGTAGTATATACAAACTATAAGAAATGAGTGAAATACAATTAGATTCTTCCAAATAGAGAAAATGGTAACATTAGTTTCCTTGAATAAGCATGTTCCCATTTATGAAAAATTATGCTGTAATAGTGATAGAACAATATTTCATCCTGTTCTAAGTAGTCAAAGAAGTGGGGAATTGAGGTTGAAAAAGTTTAAGAAGTTTTATTTAGAGATTACTAGTGTATGTAATCTCGCATGCAGCTTTTGTCCGCCAACAGAACGACAGAAGCAATTTCTTTCTGTGGAGGAGTTTTCTAAGAGATTAGACCAAATTAAACCTCACACAGACTACATTTATTTACATGTAAAAGGTGAGCCGCTGCTCCATCCTAAAATAGACCAATTGCTGGACCTAAGTCATGAAAAAGGGTTTAAAGTTAATATTACAACCAATGGAACGTTAATTAATAAAAAGAGGCATAAATTATTAAATAAACCTGCACTAAGACAGATAAATTTTTCACTTCATAGTTTTGATGGTCATCCGGGATCTGAAGATAAAGAAGGATATGTAAGAAGTATCCTTTCCTTTATTAAAGAAGCAACGAGTCAATCAGAATTAATTGTTTCGCTGAGACTATGGAACCTGACGCAAGACAATAAGACGAATCTTGAAATACAAAGAAACAGACAATTATTAGAAATCATTGAGAAAGAATTTGATTTACAGTACAAAATTGAAGAGAGGATCACACCAGGAAGCGGTGTGAAGATTGCGGATCGTATCTTCATCAATCAAGATTATGAATTTCAGTGGCCGGCCTTGCATGAAGAAGAGGACGATGGAAAGGGCTTCTGTCATGGTCTTCGAAATCAAGCAGGTATTTTAGCGAACGGAACCGTTATTCCTTGTTGTTTAGATGGTGAGGGAATCATTAACCTTGGAAATATTAATGAGGCCTCGTTCTCAGAAATTATCGAAAGGGATAGAGCGAAAAATCTGGTAGATGGATTTTCACGAAGAGTGGCAGTGGAGGAATTATGTAGAAAATGTGGGTATCGTAAAAGGTTTGGGAAATAAGAAATGAGGCCTCATAAGAACGATAAATACATTCTCATGAGGTCTCGGTTTTTAAGTATTATTGATAAGAACGCTCTAATTCATCAATTAATGAACCGACATAAGAAACAGCTTTGCGAATTGGGTCTGGTTTCGACATATCAACTCCAGCATGCTTCATTAGTTCAAGTGGTTCCATCGTTCCACCTGCACGCAGTACATCGAGCCAACGATTAACAGCTGGCTGTCCCTCTTCTTGAATTAATTGGGATACGGCAGTCGATGCAGTTAAGCCAGCAGAATATGTGTATGAATATAAGCCCATATAATAATGAGGTTGACGCATCCACGTTAGGCCTGCTCCTTCATCAATTTCAACCGTGTCGCCCCAGAACTCTGAAAGAACAGCTGTTTTTACTTCTGTTAAAGTTGTTGCAGTGAGGGCCTTCCCATCCTCAGCTAAAGCGTATACTCTACGTTGATATTCTGCCTCAAGTAAATGGGTAACAAAGTTATGATAATAAGTTCCTAGTAGCTGTAAGATAACCCAGCGGCGCATTCTTTTATCTTCATTTGTAGCGAGTAAATGTTGAGCTAGTAGCATTTCATTCATTGTAGACGGTGCTTCAATGAAATACATGGATGGACGAACATTCATTATACGTTGATTTTTATTTGCTAAATAAAAATGCCCAGCATGTCCAAATTCATGTGCCAATGTAAAGCAACCACGCATGTTATCTTGCCATGTAATTAGGATATAAGGATGTGATCCATACGGGCTAGAGCAGAAGGCACCAGTTGATTTTCCAACGTTATCTGCAAGATCTACCCATCTTTCTTTAAAACCTTTTTTCATGATCTCACTGTACTCAGGCCCTAATACTTTTAAAGATTCTAGAATGAGTTTACTAGCTTCCTCGGAAGTGATTGTTGGATTGAAATCTGGGTCTAGTGGTGTTTTTAAGTCACAAAAAAGCATTTGTTCAAGTCCTAACACTTTCTTTTTAAGCTTAGCAAAGCGGCGCATATGAGGTGCCAATTCCTTATAAATAATATCTATTTGATTGTTATACATTTCGAATGTGACTTTTTGTGGATCCAAAAGCATATGAGTAGCAGATTCATACTTACGCAAACGAGCGAGTGTGACTTGTTTTGTCACCTCTGTGGCATATGTAGTAGCAACGGTATTTTTATATTGTTTAAGCGTTGAAACGAAAGATGTATACGCTTTTCTACGAATATCTGTGTTAGGAGAAAATTCATAGCGACTTTCAAATAATGCAAAGGATACTGGTAATTCCGTACCCTGTTCATCCTGAATAGGAGAAAACGCCATATCAGCCAGCTTAGTCATTCCATAAATTTTATAAGGAGCTCCATGGACTTCACCAAGTGCTGCAAGAACTTCTTCTGTTTCTGGTAAAAGCTTATGTTTTCTCGATTCGAGGATTTCTAGTAGTGATTTCCGGAAAGGTTCAAGCTCTGCTTCTTCCTGAAGGTATTTTTCAATCGTTCCTTCTTCTAATGTGAGAATTTCAGTCGGAATAAAAGATAAAGCTGTATATAATTTCGTGCCCAAGGTAGAAATTTTTGATGAATTTGCCTGAATAATTGGATCTGTTCGATCTGTAGATTCATTTAAGCTTGCGAAGGCCACAAGCTTAATCAATTTCATTAAAAGCTGCTCTTGTAAGAGTAAGCAATCTAATAAAGTTTTTGATCCGGTATGTAATTTCGTTTTAAAGGCATCAACTTTCTTTATTTCTTCTTCTAATTCTTTTCGTGCATTTTCCCAATCTTGGTCGGATGCATATAAATCAGTGAGATCCCATGTTAATTCGGTAGAGACTTCTGAACGAGTAAGTCGTTTTTCTATTACATTTTTCATCTTTAATATCCTCCGTATTTTTTATGATATCTAATAACATAATACTAGAAAATTCAGTAAATTAAAATAAATTATATATTTAGTATAGTTTATTAAAGAAATCTCTTAAAAAATAAAAAATGAGCAAGTACAAAATAAAGTACTGTGCCCATTTTTAGTCCTATATTCTAAATGATAAATAATTTTCTTAATATACTTTATCACCGTTAAAAATAGAGTTTTTAACGACAACATAATCTACAGTACGGATTGCTTCTAATTTTGTTCCACCAGCATAAGAAATAGAAGATTGAAGATCTTGCTCCATTTCAATCAACGTATCTTCTAAAGAACCTTTATGCTCGACAAACATTTTTTTACCTTCGACGTTTTTCTTTTCACCTTTTTGGAACTCTGAAGCTGAACCAAAATATTCTTTATAAAGCCTACCGTCTTTTTCAATTGTTTCCCCTGGAGATTCCTCATGACCAGCAAATAGTGAACCAATCATAACCATAGTTGCACCAAATCGAATTGATTTCGCTACATCACCATGTGTACGAATGCCACCGTCAGCAATAACTGGTTTACTTGCAGCTTTTGCACACCAACGAAGTGCAGCTAATTGCCAACCGCCAGTTCCAAATCCAGTTTTAATTTTCGTAATACATACCTTACCAGGTCCAATTCCTACTTTCGTTGCGTCGGCACCAGCATTTTCTAATTCTCTTACTGCTTCTGGAGTTCCTACATTCCCTGCAATAACAAAACTTTCAGGTAAGTATTTCTTAATATGTTGAATCATTTTTATCACAGCATTAGAATGACCATGTGCGATATCTATTGTAATGTATTCGGGTAAAAGGTGTTCAGCAGCTAATTGCTGTACGAATTCATACTCTTCTTCTTTAACCCCAACACTTATGGATGCGATTAATCCACGTGAATGCATATCTTTAATGAATGAGATACGTTTTTCTGGTTCAAAACGATGCATAATATAAAAATAATTATTTTCAGCTAAGTAAGTTGCAATTTTTTCATCTATAATCGTTTGCATATTTGCAGGTACAACAGGTAACTTAAATGTATGTTTTCCTAAAGCTACACTTGTATCACATTCAGAACGACTGTTTACGATACATTTTGCAGGAATTAATTGAATATCTTCATAGTCAAATACGTTTTCCATCATTTACACCCCTAAATACGAATGATTTAAAATTTTTATATAAAAATGTTCGTCCAATTGGTAATGTACATCATTTTCCTCAATAAGTCAAAGTTTTTAGTATTTATATATTAAAAAGGAATAATTTTCTAAAAATAATTCTTGAATATTCAGTATATTTGTATTATTATTACTATATTATCCGATGACAGAGATTAGCCTCCCTGCAAAACCGGATATTGTTGCACTTAATTAAATAAAGGATAATTGGCTTCTTTCCACTTGAACTTCCTTAGCAGGAAGACGAGCCATAAGGATAGGGACAGTAAAATCCAATGTGATTTCTTACATTGTTTTTCTGGCTCTTTTTATTTTACCTATACATAAGGAATGAGTAGGAGAGCTTATAGGTGATATTCAGAAAGCGTTATCAATTATTCTGGTTTTTGATGAATCATGTAAGTTATGTATGTGTGGTTACTATAATGAATGAATTTTCGAAAATAAAATTATAGGTTGGTGATCTTTTGGCTAATGTAAAAAATGAATTGCAAAAAGAGCTAAAAACCAGGCATATAACGATGATTTCAATTGGGGGGGTTATTGGAGCTGGGTTATTTGTTGGGAGTGGGACAATCATTCGTACAACAGGTCCTGGTGCAATACTGTCTTATATCATCGGAGCTTTAATTGTTGTATTAGTAATGCGTATGCTCGGAGAGATGGCAGCAGAAAATCCTGATAGTGGTTCCTTTTCAACATATGCACATAAGGCTATTGGACCTTGGGCGGGATATACAATTGGTTGGTTATATTGGTTCAACTGGGTCATTATTGTAGCAATCGAGGCAGTGTTATTAGGCGCGATGATTAACAATTGGTTTCCTTCTATACCGGCATGGATTGCTAGTGTATCAATGATCATTCTGATGACAATTACAAATATTTATTCTGTAAAATTGTATGGGGAATTTGAATATTGGTTAGCGCTTATTAAAGTTACAGCGATACTTGTATTTTTAGGTTTGGGTATTGCAATGATTATAGGAATTGTTCCAGGTGTGGAAAGACCAAGCTTATCCATTATTTCTGAAAATGGCGGTTTCTTTCCGAATGGGATCCTTCCGGTATTTCTTAGTGTTGTATTTATTTCCTTTTCTTTGTCTGGAAGTGAAGTAGCAGCTATTGCAGCGGGTGAATCGGAAAATCCAGAAAAAAATGTAATAAAGGCAATTAACGCTGTTGTATGGCGGCTAATGCTTTTCTTTGTTGGTTCTGTTTCAATTTTAGTTATTTTCATTCCTTGGAACAATGAATCATTATTACAATTTCCATATGCGAGTTTATTTCATATGGCGGGAATTCCAGCAGCTGCTGAAATTATGAATGGAGTTGTATTTCTTTCTTTATTGTCCGTTTTAAATTCAGGATTATATACCAGTTCTCGCATGTTGTTTTCCCTCTCTAAAAAGGGTGATGCCCCTAAAGTGTTCTCCAAATTAAATAGTAGAGGAGCACCAATTTGGGCAATACTTGCAAGTATATTATTTGCATTTATTTGTGCGATGCTTAAATTTTTGTCACCAGATAAATTATTTGCATTTTTAGCAAATAGTTCAGGTGGAGTCACAATGCTTATGTATATGTTTGTTGCAGTTTCCCATATTAAATTGAGAAGAATAGCGGAAAAAGAAGGGCCGGAAAAATTAAAAGTAAAAATGTGGTTATTTCCGTATTTAACTTACGTGACCCTTTGCGTGATTGTTGCTATATTTGTTTCTCAAGTATTTATAGAAGATATGCGTATGCAGTTTTATCTTACACTGCTTGCAACTGCCATTGTTATAGTTTCTTATTTTTGGAGATTTAGAAATGGAAGGATACCAGTAAAGAGTGAGAAAACGGAATTAGATGAGCTGACAATGATGAAAAATTCGGGGATCAGTTTGGAGAAAAAATAAGGGGTAATTTCTATATATACATCAATTAAAAAAACGACATAAAACCCCTCTTTTTAGGCGGGAGAGAGTATCTGGCCATGCATAGAAGCGGTCAGGGCTTTTTTCTACCACATGCGNNGAGCAAACGAGTGTAGGTTACTTTTTATTCTGCATCGCAGGGATTTAGATGTCGAAAAATTAAAATGGATTTATATAGGTTTAAGTGGGAAGAGAATTTTAAAACGATAGAGTAAAAGGGGTATGCTGAATGTTAAAAGAAAATATTGTAACGACAAAATCTGATATTTTACATGAGAGAAGAAATAATGCGGTGCCTGCAGGTCCATATAATATTACTCATTTATATGTTCAATCTGCGAAAGGGGCCATTATTACAGATGTAGATGGAAACGAATTAATAGACTTTGCGGGTGGAATTGGCATGCAAAATGTTGGTCATTGTCATCCGAAAGTAGTTAAGGCGATTCAAGAGCAGGTTGCAAACTCCGTTCATAGTTGTTTTCACGTTGCTCCATACGAAAGTTATATTGCGTTAGCTGAGAGATTTAATGAGCTTACACCGGGAGATTTTCCAAAGAAAACAATGTTTGCAAATAGCGGTGCAGAAGCAG
Source organism: Bacillus sp. AFS098217 (assembly GCF_002551815.1). GTDB lineage: Bacteria > Bacillota > Bacilli > Bacillales > Bacillaceae_G > Bacillus_A. Next base: position 59,785 of record NZ_NVPR01000001.1, on the reverse strand, counting down.
TAGAAAATGCGGTGAAAATAGCGCGTAAGGCTACGGGGCGAAGTGCTATTGTTTCATTTGAACGTGCATATCATGGACGTACATTCATGACAATGTCTCTTACGAGTAAAGTGAAACCTTATAAACATGGATTTGGACCATTTGCCCCAGATGTGTATAAACTTCCATATCCGTATTATTATCGTGCAGAAGAAGGAATGACAAAAGAAGAAGTGGATCAAAAGATTTTGGATTATTTCGAACGTTTTATGTTAGAGGAAGTTGCCAGTGATAATATTGCCGCAATTATTTTAGAACCACTTCAAGGAGAGGGCGGTTTTATTGTACCAACTGCTACTTTTGTACAAGGGGTAAGAGACCTTTGCGATAAATATGGAATTTTGATGATTGCGGATGAAATTCAAACGGGATTTGCTCGTACAGGAAGTTTATTTGCAATGGATTCCTTCGGTGTAGCACCTGATTTAATGACATTTTCAAAATCAATTGCGGCAGGGATGCCACTTAGTGCTGTTACAGGACGGGCTGAGTTAATGGATGCACCAGGTCCTGGACAACTTGGGGGTACTTTCTCAGGAAGCCCAGTTTCTTGTGCAGCTGCTTTAGCAGTTTTAGACGTAATTGAAGAAGAAAATTTAGTGAAGCGTGCTCAAATTATTGGTCAGCGTATGATGGATGCATTTAATAGTTGGAAGGACAAATATGATGTGATTGGGGACGTTAGGGGTCTCGGTGCTATGATGGCTATTGAACTTGTGAAAGATCGTAATACAAAAGAGCCTGCAAGTGAAGAGGTTAAAACTGTTATGCAAGAAACACATAGTAAAGGCTTAATTACGATAAGTGCTGGGGTTTATGGAAATATACTTCGTTTCTTACCACCGCTTGTTATAACAGATGAACAACTTGAAGAAGGACTTTCTATTCTTGAATCAGCAATTGCTAACGTATCTAAATAATAAAGAACAATTAATTGTTAAGCTGGAGGGAGTATAGTGAAGTTTTGTAATTATATAAATGGTCAGTGGAAAGAACCAATTTCAAGTCAGTATTCTAAAAATTATAATCCTCATAATGGAGAAGTACTTGGGGAATTTCCCCTAAGTACGGTAGAGGATACACAAATAGCAATCGCATCGGCTAAAGAGGCATTTTTAGATTGGCAATGCTTATCATTTCAGCAACGTGCAAACTATTTATGGAAAGCAGCAGCTATCTTAAAGGAGCGGGTTACAGAAATAGGTTATGATTTAACGCTGGAAGAAGGAAAGACACTTACTGAGGGCATCGGGGAGACAAAGCGAGCAATTAGTATTTTAGAATATTATGCGGGAGAAGCAACTCAACCAATTGGAGATATAATCCCTTCAGCTAATCCGAAAACGCTGCTTTACAGTAAGCGGGTGCCGATTGGCCCAGTGGGATTAATTACGCCATGGAATTTTCCAATTGCCATCCCTGCATGGAAAATGGCCCCGGCTCTTATTTATGGAAATACAGTTGTTATAAAACCTGCTGAAATTACACCAAAATCAGTATATCACTTAGTAAATGCTTTTCATGAAGCAGGAATTCCTAGTGGAGTTATCAACTGTATATTTGGGAAGGGATCAGTAGTTGGAACGGAGCTAACAGAAAATCCAGACATAAAAGCAATATCTTTTACAGGATCCAATGGTATCGGAAAAATGATTCAAGAAAAGGCGATTGCTACTGGGAAAAAAGTACAACTAGAAATGGGAGGGAAAAACCCATTAGTTGTATTAAATGATGCAGATATTGATAAGTCAGTAGATATTGCAATTAAGGGTGCATTTATGTCCACAGGACAGAAATGCACGGCGACAAGTAGGATCATAATTGAAGAAGATATTTATGAGGAATTTCGAAATCAGTTAGTATTACGTACGGAAGCTCTTAAGATTGGAAATCCATTAGAAGATAATACTTTTATGGGACCATGTGTATCTGATTCGCAATATCAGTCTATTTTATCAATGATTGAGGAAGGTAAAAAAGAAGGGACCTTAATTTGCGGAGGAAATGAATTAGAAGAACATGAATTGAAACAAGGTTATTATGTTCCGCCTACTATTTTTGAGGACGTGTCTAGAGAGGCTCGGATTGCGAAAGAAGAGATCTTTGGTCCTGTTATTTGTTTATTTAAGGTGAAAAATTATCAAGAAGCCATTCAATTAGCTAATGATACCGAATATGGACTGAGTGCATCAATCTGTACAAATAATCTTAGTCTTGCTCAACAATTTATCGATGATATGGAAGTTGGCATGGTTCATGTGAACTCGGAAACTGCGGGAGCAGAACCACAGGTTCCGTTTGGAGGAATGAAAAATTCAAGCGATGGACCGCGTGAGCAAGGAAAAACGGCTGCAGAATTCTATACAAGAGTGAAGACAGTATATATGGATCAGATGTAATGGATGAAATCATGCATAATAATGGGGGATGAAAATGCGCAAAGGGACATTTTTTATGGCAGGACATGCGAGACTTCCGAAGGGGATGGCTGTACGCAGTGTCTATGAAACATTAACAATTACAATAGAAGCTGATCACAAATATCATGTAATTATTGAATCCTCATGTACCCTTGCTACAGAACATGGGAGAGATTTTATCGCCCAAATTTTAAGGGGATACAGTCTGCGTGATGGTATTGATGATGTAATCCAAGAGATTTCCTATCATTATCAGGGAAAAGCACAAAATGCTATTATTAGTGCTTTGAAAGATTTGTACCGGCAATATACAAACTATTTAAATGGCAATAATCCTCAAGAGGAATTAGAGGAAACTGCTCAATTAAAATAATAACTGCCGAGTTTATTATACTTCAATTTCTGAAGAATATTCGTAAACAAGAGCCAGTTATATTTCCGCTTATTTGGTGAGCGAAATATAACTGGCTTTTTCATTTCTATACAAGGAGGGGAGAATATGGGGAGATTAAGTGAAACTGAAAATTTTAGGAAATTACCAAAGAAAAAAGGGGGATGTACGGGGAATAGGGCAATAGTAATAGCATGTAAAATGTGCCAAGTATGTAGGCAAGAGAGCAAGGAAACCCCCGATTATTACAAAACAGCAGACGCAATTCAAATTAGTAAATCATAAAAGGAAAAAATGCTATTAAATACATTGACAGTCAGAAAATTTTGAATTATTATTTACTTATAAGGTGACGGATCCATATGAGAAATTAGCCTTCTCTATTTCGATCTTCATTTCATATTTCATATTTTATATTTTATATGGAGCTTAATAAAAAACTGTCTATTATTATTGTACTTTAAGAAATTAAAGAACATCCGTAATTTTAAGCCAGTTATACGCTTCTACAATTATGTATTGTAGGACGCGTATGACTGGCTTTTTAGTTTTTTCATACTAAGGAGGAGTTAATATGTCAGCGATTATTGAAAAAGAAATACAAATGAAGTTTGCTAAAAAGTATGAAGGGTATGAAATTACTCCTCATCCAGAACATAAGAGGTTGTATCATATCGTTCTAGATAATCAGTTACTTCAACAATTTTTTACTGAGGTAAAAGAACATTCTGAACAATCTTTGCAGTATATGCCATATTCTCGTTTTATTCTTGCTGATCAAATGAAAAAAATATTTGGTGGGTCTTTTATGGAAAATATCAGGGGGATTATCCATGATCGTGAAACAGGGGGATTTACAATTGGGGTGCAAGGTGAAACATCAGAGGCAGCTGATTATGTAAAATTTGCGACTGCATTGACGCATTTAATTGGTACTTCGAACTTTGATGCAATGACAGGCACATACTATGCGAGGTTTCATGTAGAGGACACGGATAGTAGTGATTCTTACTTGCGCCAGGCTTATCGTCTATTCACCCTTCATACAGATGGGACATTTGTTGATGAACCTACAGATTGGTTACTTATGATGAAGTTTGCAGAAAGAAATGCGATAGGTGGGGAATCTCGTTTACTTCATTTAGACGATTGGGAAGATCTTGATAAATTCAGAAACCACCCGTTAGCATCTGTAAAGATCACATATAAAGCACCTCCAAGTAAAAATGCACAAGAGATTGTACAGCGTGAAACATTTTTTGATGTAAACAATGCACCGTGTATTTGTTTTATTGATCAGTTTGTTTATCCTGAAAATATTGAACAGGCTCAGTATTTTAAAGAGTTATCAGAGTCCGTAGAAAATTCTACAGCAACTCATGCATTAAAGTTACCTGTTGGAGATTTAGTTCTTTTAAATAATTTATTTTGGATGCATGGAAGAGCTCCTTTTGAAAAGAACAAGGATTTATATCGAGAATTAATGCGTCAACGCGGATGCTTTTCAAAATAAAAACAAAAATGTTAATGATGGCGGGCCTTTATATGGCCTGCCTTTCATGATATATGCGGAAGCAAATCCATGTATTTCGAGGAGGAAAAATTATGTATGATTTTATAATAATCGGGGGCGGTATTGTAGGGCTATCCACTGGGATGGCGTTAACAAAAAAATTTCCCCATGCCAAAATAGCAATAATAGAAAAGGAAAATGAACTTGCACACCATCAAACGGGACATAATAGCGGGGTTATTCATTCGGGAATTTATTATAAACCAGGTAGTTTTAAGGCTAGATTTGCAAAAGAGGGTAATGCGGCTATGGTCAAGTTCTGTGAAGAAAATGGAATTGCTTATGATATGTGTGGAAAAGTTATTGTTGCTACTGAAAAAGAAGAATTGCCTCTGTTACATAATCTTTATGAACGAGGGATTCAAAATGGTTTGGATATTTCTAAAATCAATCAAGGGGAATTAGCTGAAATCGAACCTTATGTAAAAGGATTAGGCGCTATTCGTGTTCCTTCTTGCGGTATTGCAGATTATAAAGGAGTAAGCTATGCACTTGCACATTATATAAAAGAGCGTGGAGGAGAAGTGCATGTAGGAACGAAGGCAGAACGCATTTATGATAAAAAAGATATTGTTACAATTGAGACAAATAAAGGAGAGTTTGCAACACGATTTATGATTAATTGTGCAGGATTACATAGTGATCGAATAGCAAAAAAATCAGGATTAATAACAGATATGAAGATTGTTCCTTTTCGAGGGGAGTACTATGAACTAATTCCCGAAAGACGCCATCTTGTAAAACACTTAATTTATCCAGTTCCAAATCCAGATTTTCCATTCTTGGGTGTCCATTTTACTCGAATGATAAATGGGGAGGTACACGCTGGGCCGAATGCAGTATTAAGTTTTAAGCGCGAAGGCTATACGAAAAAAGACTTTAATTTAAAAGATTTTATGGAGACCATGACATATGCGGGCTTTTGGAAAATGGCAATGCCAAATATGAAAGAGGGCATGAAAGAGATGGTTCGATCGTTTAGTAAACAGTCATTTCTTAAAAGTTTACAGCGTTTAATACCAGATCTTACGGAGAAAGACATTGTTCCAACACATGCTGGTGTAAGAGCTCAAGCGATTACAGCCAATGGGAATATGGTAGATGATTTTTGTATCATTACAGGGATAAATGCAATGCATATTTGCAATGCTCCATCTCCAGCTGCAACTGCAAGTTTGAAAATTGGAGAGGCAATTGCGGACCAAATTCCTGATTCAGTAGCAGATCGTGTAAGTTCTTCGAGAATATCTAGTCTACGGGCTTAATTGACTATATCGAAATCATATTATGATATAGAAAGATTTTTTACATAAAATGGATAAAGAAAAAGAGTATTAGAGGTAGGAATACTGCTTTTTCTTTATCTTATTTTATACACATCAATTAAAAAAATGACATAACCCCCCTCTTTTTAGGTGGGAGAGAGCATCTGGCCATGCATAGAGGCGGTCAGGGCCTTTTTCTGCCACATGCGAAGTAAAAACAGGAAGAGCAAACGAGTGTAGATTACTTTGTATTCTGCATAGTAGGGGTTTAGATGTTGAAAAATTAAAATGGATTTATATAGTTAGTACTTCTAATAACTTCGTATTTTCTTTTCAATTCCTTCAAATCCTCTATCAAGTTCGTCATAAATATGTATTAATCCCGATTAAGAGGCAGATTCAAGTATAATGGAATTATGCATATGATATTTATACAATGGTGAAAAATATATAAAGTGAAATTTTAATCAGTGGGGGTCACAAATTGGGCTTTTATAGACAGTTCATCTCCCGCCTAATTTCTTTGTTTTCACTGAATTTGAAGGTGCTATTGTTCGTAAATAGCGAGATAAAAGAATATATAATAAAATGAGGTTCGTACATGAGTAAAAGAAGTTTTAAAGATTACGCATTAAGTAAAGAAATTGTAAGGGCTCTTACTAGCTTACAATATGAAAGTCCAACAGTAGTACAAGAAAAAGTAATTCCAGTTGCATTAGAAAAGAAAGATCTTGTTGTGAAATCACAGACGGGAAGTGGGAAGACCGCTTCTTTTGGTATTCCACTTTGTGAAATGGTTGAGTGGGAGGAAAATAAGCCGCAAGCATTAATTCTTACACCAACAAGGGAACTGGCTGCACAAGTAAAAGAGGATATTACGAATATAGGAAGATTTAAACGAATTAAGGCAGTTGCTGTGTACGGTAAGTCACCATTTGCACGTCAAAAGTTAGAACTAAAGCAAAAGACACATGTTGTAGTTGGAACTCCTGGGCGTGTGCTAGATCATATTGAAAAAGGTACTTTGGCTTTAGAAAGGCTGAAGTATTTAGTAATTGATGAAGCGGATGAAATGTTAAATATGGGCTTTATCGATCAAGTAGAAGCAATTATTGACGAATTACCTACGAATCGAATGACGATGCTATTTTCTGCGACATTACCGGAAGACGTTGAAAATTTATCTCGTACATATATGGAATCGCCAATCAATATTGAGATTAAAGCATCTGGTATTACGACAGATAAAATTGAACATACCCTTTTGGAAGTAAGCGAAGAGGAAAAAATTTCGCTTCTTAAAGATGTAACAATCATTGAAAATCCAGATAGCTGTATTATTTTTTGTCGTACGCAAGAAAATGTAGACCATGTATTTAGACAGTTAAAGCGCTCGGGTTATCCTTGTGATAAAATTCATGGCGGTATGGTGCAAGAAGATCGCTTTGCAGTAATGAATGACTTTAAAAAGGGTAAATTCCGTTATTTAATAGCAACAGATGTAGCGGCGCGAGGAATTGATATTGAGAATATTACGCACGTAATTAACTATGATATCCCATTAGAAAAAGAAAGTTATGTACACCGTACAGGAAGAACGGGGCGTGCTGGTAATAGCGGAAAAGCAATTACATTTGTAACGCCGTATGAAGATAGATTTTTGGCAGAAATTGAAGAATATATTGGTTTTGAAATTGTAAAAATAGATGCACCTTCAAAAGAAGAAGTTACAAAAAGAAAGGCGGCATTTGAAGAGAAAATAAATGCTAAGCCGATGATGAAAAAAGATAAAAGTGCTAACTTAAATAAGGGAATTATGAAATTGTATTTTAATGGCGGAAAGAAAAAGAAAATCAGAGCAGTAGATTTCGTTGGTACAATTGCCAAGATTCCAGGCGTTACAGCGGATGATATAGGGATTATTACGATACAGGATAATGTCTCCTATGTTGATATATTAAACGGAAAAGGGCCACTCGTTTTAAGAATAATGAAAAATACAACGATAAAAGGGAAACAGTTAAAGGTTCATGAGGCGATTAAGTAAAGGGAACTATCCACTCTAACAGGTGGATAGTTTTTTTATCCCGCTATTTGCGGGCAGTAATACTCTCACCTCAAAATTTGGTGACAGCAAAGAAGTTAAGCAGGAGATAAACTGCCCCTAAAAGCCCGATTGGTGAGGGCTAATAATTAGTGGATGATGAAGAAAACCTCCACTGATTAAAGTTCCACTTTATGAAAAATAAGGAAATCATGTAAGAATATATTTATTACATTCGTATATATAAGTGAAGGGGGAGCGGATATGAATGATAGGGAATTAGTAGTTGAAATAAAAAAACAAAATACAGAAGCATTGGATCAATTGATTCTTCAATATAGTAAGTTGATTTATGGAGTAATTGGAAGTGTATTAGGGGAGCACCATGAAAGAGAAGAAATTGAAGAGTGTTATAACGATGTCCTCCTCATACTTTGGTATAAAATAGACAGCTTTCGAATTGAAAAAGGACAGCTTAAGAACTGGATTATTTCTATTGCAAAGTTTAAGGCGCTAGATTATAAAAGGAAACTTAAGCAAAAGCGTATTGAACAAACAATAGAGCAACTGATTTTACAAGATGATGGAGATGTAGAAAAAGTATTGCTCAAAGAAGAGGAAAAAGAGTTTGTTTTAGGGGCTATTCATCAGCTAGATGATGTAGACCATAATATTTTTTATCGAAGGTATATTGCTGATGAGAGTATAGAGGATATTTCAAAAGGACTACATATGAGTACAAGTGCAGTATATACAAGATTATCAAGGGGAAAGCAAAAATTAAAAAGAGTAATGGAGGGGTATTATGAATTGTGAAAACTATAGTATCGATCAAATTGTTTTCGAGCAGTGGGATGAACAAGAAATATCCCAATTTGAAGCAATAGGGGAGCGCCTTATTGGGAGTTTGGAGAATAAGAAAAAAGATATTAGAAAACGAATTGCTAGAGAGAATTTTAAAGAGATAGAAGAAAAGGCAAATAATGAATTAGAAGAAAACGAATTTATCGAATTACAATTTCAAGCACAAGCTACAGGTGGCTACTATGTGGGCGCAATTATGTGTTCAGCAGACTATGCAGCAATGCCATTAGCGCTTATGGATGTAGGAAATCGATTTATCGTTTTTGGAACAAGACATAAAATTATGATTTATGAAGTAAAGGAACTTTATCAAATTCAAAGGGCATATATTATTGATTATAATGATATCTTTAAATACTATTACAAAATAAAAAAGAACTATACGGTATTATGCTTCAAAGCTAAAAAGGATAAGTATAGCCAGTTAAGGGAATGTTCGAGCTGGATGTTGTATGGGTATTTGCAAGGAAGAATTAATATGGTTATTAATAGCTCGGATAGAGATGCTATAGCTAAGTATTTTGATAGGGAGATTCACTCATAATCGAATATATATGTTCATTTATATAAGATAAAAAGTGGACAGAGAGACAGAGTTACACATGATTTAATTTTTAAATTAGATGCTGAACAATTTTTCTAGTCCTTGAAATTAGCTAAATTTAGGAGGAATAGGTATGAAGCAACAATTTAATTCATTTTGGGATGACTCAGATGAGTTTGTGAATCCAATTCGGGTAACAGATGAAATGATTGCAAAGGTAGAACAAACACTTTCTTATAAATTGCCAGAATCATATATTACTTTAATTAAGACACAAAACGGTGGAACACCTTTACGTACATGTTTTTCAACAACTGTGCCAACGTCTTGGGCGGACAATCATATTGCGATTGTAGGTATTTATGGAATAGGAGGAGAGCATGGTATTGATACGGAGAGTCCCTATTTAATTGAGGAATTTGATTATCCACGTGTAGGTATTATTGTATGTGAGTCACCAACAGCGGGGCATGATGCTGTTATGCTTGACTACAGTAAATGTGGTAATCAGGGGGAGCCGATTGTTATACATGTGAATGTGGAAAATTATGAAGATCCAATCATTACATTTTTAGCAAAGGATTTTCAAACATTCATAAATGGGTTAGTAGATGATTCTGATTTTGATTAATCCATATTCGAATTTTTAGTACGTTATCAGTAGGAGTAAATGAAGAAGAGCCACCGAAATCGATGGCTCTTCTTCATGTTTAAGATTCCTTCAAATCATCCACTAATTTTTCTGCTAAACGTCTATACATATTGCTCATTGTTACAAAAGAAGTCAGCAATAAGAATTTTTCCAACTCTTTATCCTCAAATGAAGCAGTAGCCTTTACCTCAGCCACTCGTGTATCTACATCCCTTTTAAAGTTTTCTACGTTTGTTTCTGTAAGGTTGAGATAATCTTTGTAGAGGGTGTCCAATTCAAACGTATGGTCGTTTAGTAGTGTCTCATTGAGATTTGCCAATGAACTTTTAATATCATTAATTGAGAGAGCACCCTTTAATTGATAAATTAAACTGATTAAAATCATATGTTCTTTTGAGTATTTCTTGTTTTTTATAGGGATGAATAATTTTCCCTTGGCATAGTTATTAATCATTGTTTTTGTTAGTACTTTTTCGTCTTCCGTTCTTGTTGTATCACCGTAGTTATTTTCAAATAGTTGAACAACTTGATCCACGTATAAATCCACATTAGGGATATCTTCAAGCGTAATATTTTTCTCTAAATGTAGTGTTTCGAGTAAGTTCTTTATGTTTTCCATATAAACCCTCACCTTTGTAGGAATGATATACATTTTATCTTTAAATATGGTATTACGAAACAAATGAAATGTAAATGTTGACCTTTAAATTGATTGTGTATATAATTACATGTAGTTATTAAAACTACATGTAATTATATGAGGAGTTGTTAATGTGAATACTTATATAAGAGAACCGGTTAATGCGTTTACCCATTTAGGTGGTGCCGTATTATCATTTATTGCTTTGTTAGCTATGCTTGTGAAAGTTTCTATGAAAATGCCATCTTTCGCTACAATTACGGCGGTTATCCTATTTGGGTTAGGAATGATGATTCTCTATGCAGCTTCTACTGTATACCACAGTGTTATAGCAAGTGAACATACTATTTATTTCTTTAGAAAACTGGATCATTCTATGATTTTTATATTAATTGCAGGCACATATGCACCCTTTTGCCTAATTACCTTACAAGCTGCAAACGGCTTATTATTATTTGTGCTAGTTTATGTGACCGCGATATGCGGTATTGTTTTTAAAATGTTTTGGTTTAATTGTCCAAGATGGTTATCAACAGCAATTTATCTTATGATGGGATGGTTAATTGTCTTATTCTTTGCACCGTTATCAGAAAACCTAAGTACAGGAGGAATCATACTTTTAGTACTTGGAGGTATTTTTTATACAATTGGTGGATTCATTTATGGTGCAAAACCAAAGTGGTTAGAGTTTAAGTACATGGGACACCATGAGATTTTTCATATTTTTGTATTGCTAGGTAGTCTTGCTCATTTTTTAAGTGTATATTGTTATGTAATTTAATGAAAAAAATTATATATAATAAAGCTACATAGCGTAAGTTATGTAGCTTCTTTAATGGGAATGGTCATTATGAAAAGTATATATGGGATAAAATGTAAGATGGTATTTTTGAGGAATAAACATGTACTAGGGAATATGTGGTATAATTTTAAAAGTTTATAATGAATAAAATATGGAGGACTATAATTATGGCCATACTTGTAACAGGTGGAGCAGGATATATTGGTAGTCATACATGCGTAGAATTGTTAAATAACGGTTATGAAATCATAGTAGTTGATAATCTTTCAAATAGCTCAGTAGAGTCGTTAAATCGAGTAAAAGAAATAACAGGAAAACAATTTAAATTTTATAAAGAAGATCTTTTAAATCGTGAGGAAATTGATACGATTTTTGGAGAAAATACAATCGAAGCAGTCATCCACTTTGCTGGTTTAAAAGCGGTTGGAGAATCAGTAACAATACCGCTTACTTACTACCATAACAACATTACAAGCACATTAGTACTATGTGATGTTATGCAAAAGCATAATGTGAAAAAAATGATCTTCAGTTCATCTGCAACTGTGTATGGGATCCCTGAAACATCACCAATTACAGAGGAATTCCCATTAAGTGCAACAAATCCGTATGGTCAAACAAAATTAATGATTGAACAGATTATGCGTGATGTAGCTGTAGCTGATCCAGAGTGGAGCATTGCATTACTTCGCTACTTCAATCCCTTTGGTGCACATGAAAGCGGCCGCATTGGAGAAGACCCAAATGGAATTCCAAATAACTTAATGCCATATGTAACACAAGTAGCGGTTGGTAAATTAAAAGAGTTAAGTGTATTTGGAAATGATTATCCAACAAAAGATGGTACGGGTGTCCGTGATTACATCCACGTTGTTGACCTTGCAGCTGGTCATGTGAAGGCTCTTGAAAAGATTCTTGGTACAACCGGAGTAGATGCATATAACCTTGGTACAGGTACTGGTTATAGTGTATTAGAAATGGTTGAGGCTTTCGAGAAAGTGTCAGGAAAGGCTGTTCCTTATAAAATTACGGAACGCCGTCCTGGAGATGTAGCTGTATGCTTTGCAGATGCATCTAAAGCAAAACGAGAGTTAGGATGGGAAGCAAAACGAGGCCTGGAAGAAATGTGTGCGGATTCTTGGAAATGGCAGTCGAATAATAAGAACGGTTATCAAGAAGTGTAATATATCGGATGAAATGACTAATAGTCTATAAGGTGAAAAATTTTGTAATAATTTTTCGAGAAAATGGTCTCAGTACATAGTGCTGGGACCATTTTCTTTCATATCCACTCGAAACAATAGTAGGATATATGATTCTTATTGTGTGTTTAATGAATTCTAACGCTTGTATCGTTCTCGAAGTAAGTTTATAATCAAGGAATCCTATTTACCGTTTGATAGGAATAAATATTGTTGAAAGCGCTTTAAATTATGTGGTAGTATTTTGTATAGCTTTCTTTTTCGAGGTAGGAGGTCTGACTTATTTCTGTAAAAATATCGTTATGAATCAGCAAAATATTTTCTATTTTCATGTATTTAGCTCTAAATCAGAAGAAAGATATCACTAGTATGATTTTATGTTGTGAGGAGGTTAAGGTGTGAAAAAACATGATTTTCACACGAACATATATGGGTTACGTTGGATTATTGCTTTCAGGTGCGGCTTTATTTTTAAATAGTCTTGTTATATTAGGGAAAGCAGAAGAAAAAAGTGCGGGCGTTTTTAATTTATTTGTAGGGGTACTACAAATTGTAATTCCGTCTTATCTCATTATGATTTCTGATCAAAGTAATTGGACTATTTATTCATATGCAGCTACTTTTCTATTTGGTTTAACTTATTTATATGTAGGCATTACCTTTATAACAGGAATGAGTAGCAATGGGCTAGGATGGTTTTGTCTGTGGGTGGCCCTTGTCGCATTATTTTATATGGTTGTATCGTTTGTTCAATTTCGTGACATCGTTAGTGCACTGAATTGGTTTATGTGGGCACTTCTTTGGTACTTATTCTTTGTATTAAATGTGCAAAAAAAGAATATAAATCAATATCTTGGCAGAATAGCATTTGTACAATCATGGGTAACGCTCACATTTCCTTCTCTCCTTTATTTTATGGGGGTATGGGGAACATCAGCAGCTTATCAGGCATGGATTTATGTCTCAGTGCTTTCAATTTTATATTTTTGTTATTGTGTTTTTAAATATCGAGTGCGGTAATGGTTATACGATTACGAGAGCAAAAGAATTAAGATTTCAGTTTAGAAAGTTGGAGACTGATATGAATCATATATTGAAGTTATGTAATGGTTATTTATAAATCCCCCGGTGGCAATCCGGGGGATTTTGGAGGATTTCGACGATCCCAGTTTGCATTACCAAATTTACCTTATACGCATAATTAATGTTTTTGTGATTTAATTGCTTGTAAATACTTTTCATTTACTCGATCCCAGTTAACCGTATTCCACCAATTTGTAACAAATTCTGGACGACGGTTTTGATACTTCAAATAATAAGCATGTTCCCATACATCAATTACGAGCAATGGGATTTTTCCTTCTTGCAGTGGTGTATCTTGATTTGGTGTGCTCATGACAGAGAGTTCGTCACCATCAAGTACAAGCCATCCATATCCACTTCCGAAGCGACTAATTGTTGCCTTGGAAAGCTGGTCTTTTAGGTTGTCAAAGGTATTGAAATAATAATCAATTACTTTTGCAACGTCTCCATTAGGTTCGCCTCCACCTTTCGGACTCATCATTTCCCAAAAAAGGCTATGGCAGTAATGTCCACCACCGTTATTTCTTACAGCTGTAACAATGTCTGGCGGAAGAGTGTTTAAATTACATAATAATTCTTCTAAAGGTTTGTTCTGCAATTCTTTATAACCTTCCAAAGCTGTATTTAAATTTTTTACATATGCCGCGTGATGCTTTCCATGATGAAGTGCCAAAGTATCACCATCAATATATGGCTCTAATTCATCATAGTCATATGAAAGTTCAGGCAAATGAAATGAAGACATATAATTCACCTCCTTTTCTCTAAAAGTTGCCTATGGTAAAAATATTTTACCTAACTCAAAAATACACTTGTTTTTTTTATAAGTCAACAATAAAACATATAATTCTATTAATTTTCTGAAAAAACGAGCTTTAGTGAAGAAAATAGACGCTTTTGATTTTGTTTGTTACAACACACCTTTTTGCTTATACTGTAAAGTAGTAGTGTGTTGTTGAAACAGAAGGAGATTGCTTATGAATAAAGTGAAGAAATTAATAGATGAAGCAAGAAAGTTTATTACAACTTGCTATCAAGAGCTTGGTAGAGAACAGCAAATAGAAGAACGCCTCAACCAAATTGTATCGGATATAGAGCGGACAGGAACGTATGAACACACTTTTGATGAACTTGTTCACGGTGCACGGATGGCCTGGAGAAATAGTAATCGATGTATCGGAAGATTATTTTGGAATAAAATGCATATATTAGATGCTCGTGAAGTGAATGATGAGGAAGGTGTGTATAATGCACTTATTCATCACATTCGATATGCAACGAATAATGGGAAAATTAAACCGACGATTACAATTTTTAAGCAGTATAGCAGTGAACAGAATAATATTCGTATTTATAATCATCAATTGATTCGATATGCAGGGTATGAAACGGAAGTAGGGTTAATTGGCGATTCTCATTCTGCCTCATTTACAGCGTTTTGTCAGAAGCTTGGCTGGAATGGCGAAGGTACAAATTTTGATATATTGCCACTGGTATTTTCTATTGATGGACAAGAGCCTATATATAGGGAAATTCCTAAGAGGGATGTAAAAGAAGTTGAAATTGAGCATCCAGAATATCCATTTTCATCTCTAGGGGCAAAATGGTATGGTGTACCAATCATTTCAGATATGCGTTTAGAAATCGGAGGGATCTCCTATACAGCGGCACCTTTCAATGGCTGGTATATGGGGACTGAGATTGGAGCTCGTAATTTGGCGGACCATGATCGTTATAATTTGCTTCCAGCTGTTGCAGAGATGATGGATTTGGATACATCTAGAAATAGCACACTATGGAAGGATAAAGCATTAGTTGAATTAAATGTAGCTGTTTTACATTCTTTCAAAAAGCAAGGAGTAAGTATTGTTGATCATCATACAGCCGCACAGCAGTTTCAGCAATTTGAAAAGCAAGAAGCTGCTTGTGGTCGTGTAGTGACAGGAAACTGGGTATGGCTTATTCCGCCATTATCGCCGGCTACAACTCATATTTATCATAAACCTTATCCGAATGATATTCTTACTCCGAATTTCTTCCATAAATAATCAAAAAAGCATTGAAATAAAAGATTTCAATGCTTTTTTTGAGTAAGCTTAATCTAGTACTTTTCCTTTCGTCTCTGGTACACATACCAGCATTGTAATGAGCCCAATTGGATAAATGATGAAGATGAGTGATAATGCTCCAAGTAAATTGCCACCTGTAGCAAGTAACCCGATAATTACTGGTCCAAACCCCGCTAACCCTCGGCCCGTACCGAAAATAAAGTTTTCGGCTGTAGATCGTGCCTCTGCTGGATAGTTTTCTGCCAAAATTGCTCCGAATCCCCCCATCATACCGTTAGCAAAGAAACCAAGTAAGGCGCTTCCCCATAATAATAATGTTGCATCTGTAAATAGGAAGAAGTAAATCAGGCAGTATATAGTACCACCGATGTAGTAGATTGCAAAAGTTTTACGGCGTCCAATTTTATCAGCTAAAATTCCAAATGTTGCAATCCCAATTAACATTCCGATTGTAGAAATAAACATCCATCCACTTGCTTTCGCTAATGTGTAGTTATATTTATTCGCTAAAATTGTAGGCATCCATGTGAAAATACCATAGTATCCAAAGTTTTGAATAAATGACATAATAATAAGTCCGATAGTTGTCATTGTTACTTTTCTATTTGAAAATAATTTACGAAGGGGAAACTTTTTCATATGTTTTAGTTGTTCTGCTTCATCAACTGTTAAAGTGCCCTTTGTTTCTTTTTGTAGTAATTCCTTCTTATATTGTTGTTTTTGTTCCCATATTTTTGGTTCACTTAAACTTTTGCGAACATACACCGCTAGTAAGGCAGGGATTAAACCAAATAAGAAAACAGCTCTCCAGCCAAAGTGTGGAACGATAAAGGCTGGAAGCAATGAAGCAACTAACACTCCAAATTGCCATCCAAGTGCGACAACAGAAGTTGCTTTTGCACGCATTTCTTTCGACCATGTTTCTGTTACGATGGCCATTCCGATTCCAAATTCACCACCAACACCCATACCTACTAGAAAGCGAAGAATTAACAATTGCCAATAATCTGTTGCGAAATAAATTAGTGCTGTTGCTAGTGAGAATAATAAAATGGTAAAAGCCATTGTTCGAATGCGGCCCAATAAATCGGCAATAAATCCAAATAAATATGAACCGATTAGCATCCCAAGTGTTGTCGCTAGTGTAAGGTTTCCGCCTTCTACTGGTGTTAAGTGAAATTCTTTTAAAATATAGACGAGTACAAAAGACAAGAGTAGCATATCTAAACCTTCTGCTGCATAGCCTAGAGCAGAACCAAGCAATGTCTTATATCGTTTTGCTTTTGTCTCCTCTGCTACTTGTTGTAATTCACCTGTGGTATTCATCATTACTCCCCCTCATTTGTTATACAGTCGCTATGGAAGAATAATAAAAGGCCTTCTCACCTAGTATTGTGAGAAGGCCAAAAAAAGCATACGTATCCCTTATGGAAGAACATGCGTATTTATATTCCGACTTCCTTCTCAACCTCACGGGGCTGTGTTAAAGGACTGTAATTAGATTACTTTATTTTTAGCACTCTTCGATTGTGTTGTCAAATAAAGAGAATGATTATTTTTGTGATTTTCTATTGTAGCATGTTATAAAATATATGTTATTTTTCTTGACGGTACCTTCACTATTTTCCGATAATGAAACTAACTATATAAATCATTTTAATTTTCGACATCTAAATCCCTGCTATGCAGAATAAAAAGTAACGTACACTCGTTTGCTCTTTCTGTTTTTACTTCGCATGTGGCAGAAAAAGGCTCTGACCGCTTCTATGTATGGCCAGATGCTCTTTCCCATCTAAAAAGAGGGGGGGATGTCGGTTTTTTAATTGATATATAAACAAACAAACAAAGGATGAATCACAGATGCTAGATTTAGTGCTTATGATGATTGAGCGCGTTGGATTAATTGTTATCTTAGGTTTTTTACTTTCACATATTAAAACGTTTCGGCGCCTCGTTCAGAAACAAGATGGATATAAAGATAAGTTTATGCTCATTTGTATTTTTTCGCTATTTACAATTGTAAGCAATTACACAGGGATTGAAATTGCAGGGAATACCATTATGAATGAAAACTGGCTACAAGGTGTTTCTTCATCAAGTACCATTGCGAATACACGTATTATGGGCGTTGGGATTAGCGGTTTATTGGGAGGACCAATTATCGGGACCGGCGTTGGATTTATTGCTGGTATTCATCGCTATATGCTTGGGGGAACGACAGCTCTTAGTTGTGCAATTTCGTCTATTTTAGCAGGAATTATTGCTGGCTATATTGGTCGTATTTTTCAAAGCCATAATCGTGCCGTTACACCTAAATTCTCAGCTATTTTAAGTGTTCTTATTGTTTCTTTAGAAATGATTATGATCTTATTTATTGTAGAAGATGGTTTTAACATTGTGAAAACGATTGCAATACCGATGATTCTTGTGAACAGTTTTGGTAGTTTTATTTTACTTTCTATGATACAAGCTATTTTACGCCAAGAAGAAAATGCAAAGGCTTTACAAACTCATAAGGTACTTGGGATTGCTGATAAGACATTACCTTATTTTCGCCAAGGTTTAACAGAGGAATCTTGTAAACATGTGGCACAAATTATCCATCGCTTTACAGGAACGGATGCGGTATCTTTAACAGATACAGAAAAAATATTAGCGCACGTAGGATTAGCATCTGATCACCATATACCTTCTCATAGTTTAATTACAGGGTTATCAAAAGCAGTTTTAAAAACAGGGAAAATAATGAAAGCGAAATCGCGAGAGGTAATTGATTGTCAACATGAAGGATGTCCCTTGCAAGCAGCGATTGTGATTCCGTTAACTTCGCACGGGAATACAATGGGAACATTAAAGTTGTATTTTAAAAATTCGAACCAATTAAGTCGTGTGGAAGAAGAATTAGCAGAAGGGTTGGCGAAGATTTTCTCAACACAGCTTGAGTTAGGAGAAGCAGAATTACAAAGTAAATTACTTCAAGATGCAGAAATAAAAGCATTGCAAGCACAGATTAATCCGCATTTTCTATTTAATGCAATTAATACAGTATCAGCTTTATGCCGCACAGATGTAGAAAAGGCTAGAAAACTTTTATTACAGCTTAGTGTTTATTTCCGTTGTAATTTACAAGGGGCTCGCCAATTGTTGATTCCGCTGAAGCAGGAGCTGAATCATGTACATGCATATTTATCGTTAGAACAGGCAAGGTTTCCAAATAAGTATGAGGTGAAAACATATATCGGAGAAGGGTTACAGACAATTTTGCTTCCGCCATTTGTATTGCAGTTATTAGTAGAAAATGCACTTCGTCACGCCTTTCCAAAGAAACAGCCCATTTGTGAGGTAGAAGTTCATGTATATGCGACAGGAGACATGGTTCATTTTAAAGTGAAAGATAATGGACAAGGGATTGAAAGGGAGCGTTTAGAGCAGTTAGGAAAAGCTGTTGTTGTATCGAAAAAAGGAACGGGGACGGCCTTATATAATATTAATCAGCGGTTGATAGGATTGTTTGGGAAAGAGACAATTCTTCATATTGAGAGTGAAGTAGAAAAAGGGACAGAGATTGTATTTACAATTCCGATTCAAAACATAGAGGAGGAAGAGAGTGGTGTTAAAAGTATTAGTAGTCGATGATGAAATGTTAGCACGGGATGAATTGAAATATTTATTGCAGCGTACAAAAGAGGTTGATGTAATCGAAGAAGCTGATTGTGTGGAAGATGCATTGGAAAAGCTAATGGAGAACAAGCCGGATCTTGTCTTTTTAGATATTCAGTTATCAAATGATAATGGGTTTGAGATCGCAAATATATTAAAGAAAATGAAGAGTCCACCTGCCGTTGTATTTGCAACAGCGTATGATCAATATGCATTGCAGGCATTTGAAGTGGATGCATTAGATTATATTTTAAAGCCGTTTGATGAAGAGCGTATTGCACAGACATTAAAAAAATATAAGAAGAGAAAGGAGAATGAAACAGAGAAACATCAAAATATGAAGAGTATAGATGTAGCTCCGGAGATGCATAAGCTTGCACTTCCAATCGAAGAATCTATTGTACTTGTGAATATTAAAGATATTGTTTATGTAGGACTTGTTGACGGAAAGGTAACTGTAAAGACACTCCGGGAAACATACGTAACATATGATACGCTTGTTATTTTAGAAAAGAAACTGCCGCAAACAAGTTTTATGCGCGTTCATCGTAGTTTTATTGCGAACATTAACCACATTTCGGAAATACAGCCTTGGTTTAACTCTACTTATAATTTAATTATGAAAGATGGTTCCAAAGTACCGGTAAGTCGCACATATGCAAAGGAACTGAAGAAGCTGCTTCGTATTTGAGAGGCAGCGATGGCAAGTATTGAAGTAAAAGTAGTTGGGGTTGTAACAGTTGTTATTATTCCAATGCTAATGCCATTTCTTGGATAATAGAATGTGTTTTGTAAAAATATAAAAGCAAGCTATTTGTAGAACAGATTTCTACTGATAGCTTGCTTTTTGTGTTACAGTAGTTGTATGACCTATTTTATTATGAAAGAACATAAGATTTTCCTTAAATCTTCATTAATACTTTGCATAATGCGTTCTGAAAAGGACCATTGTATTGTAAAATAGAAAGTAACATCATGTATCCGAACTCAGATCTAGAGGAGATACCGATAAACGCCTAATTTGTGGGGGAGATAAAGAAAAGCCCACTTATTAAAGTTTCACTTTATAGGACAGGAGAGATCACTCGTCGATTATGCAAATGAAAAACCTGTTTCAAAGCAAAGGATTTCAAAGATTGCTGGTATTGCTTTTATTAGCTCTTATATTATATGGGCTACAAAGTATGTTTAATTTAATTTTAATCACGTTTATGCTTACGTATTTAATGGATCGATTTCAAAAATTTATTTCTCGAAAACTCGATCATTTTCTGCCGATTAATCGAAAAATTATTATAGCGTTATTATATGTGATGTTAGTTGGTGGAATTGCCGTTACGTTAGTTAAGTATCTGCCAGTACTAACGGTGCAAATCTCACAATTAATCTACCAGTTTAATGTATTCTTTAAAAATCCGCCAGATAATGACATTATAAAGGCAGCAATTAATGCCATTAACCATATGGAGCTTTCCAAATATATTGGGCAAGGTGTGGACATTCTTTATAAATCTATCGCTAATGTTGGGAAATTTGGGTTGCAATTTTTCCTTTCTCTTATTTTAAGCTTATTCTTCTTGCTTGAGAAGGCGCGTATTGTCGCTTTTACCGCGAAATTTAAAGAGAGCAGACTTGCCGTTTTTTATAATGAAATTGAATATTTCGGAAAGAAATTTGCACGTTCTTTCGGAAAAGTAATTGAAGCGCAGTTTTTAATTGCTATTGTTAATTGCGTTTTATCTGTTATTGCACTATGGATTTTAGGATTTCCACAATTGCTTGGTTTGGCGTTAATGATCTTTTTACTCGGCTTAATTCCAGTAGCTGGTGTAATTATTTCGCTAATTCCGCTCTGCATGATTGCTTATAATATTGGTAGCATTACATATGTTATCTATATTATAATTATTGTTACTTTCATTCATGCACTTGAAAGTTATGTGTTAAATCCAAAATTCATGTCACAAAAAACGAATTTACCGATTTTTTATACATTTATGGTATTAACTTTCTCTGAACACTTTTTAGGTGTGTGGGGGCTTATTATTGGTATACCAATTTTTGTGTTTCTATTAGATGTGTTAGATGTGACGAGTGATGAGATAGAAAAAGATTCTGCTAAAAAATAGAGTGAAGGAAAAAGCATCGGACGCCGGTGCTTTTTCTTTTATAACTTCTGACTTCTTATGCCATACTGTAAGAAGAATTAAATAATTGGGGTGAAATAAATGGCTATAAACGAAAAGGTAGAAATTGCAACGTTTGCAGGAGGATGTTTCTGGTGTATGGTTTCACCATTCGAAGAGATGGAAGGTATTATACAGGTTGTTTCAGGTTATACGGGTGGGCATAAAGAGAATCCGACTTATAAAGAGGTTTGTTCTGAAACAACAGGGCATTATGAAGCGGTACAAATTACATTCGATGCAAATAAAATGCCGTATGAAAAATTATTAGACATTTATTGGAGACAAATTGATCCAACAGATAGTGGAGGTCAATTTCATGATCGTGGACAATCGTATGAGACTGTAATTTTTTATCATAGCGAAGAACAGCGTGAACAAGCAGAAGCTTCAAAAATGGCACTTGCTGAGAGCGGCCGGTTTTCGAAACCAATTGCTACAAAAATACTCCCTGCTACTACATTTTATCCAGCTGAAGGGTATCATCAAGATTATCATAAGAAAAATACATTTCGTTATGAGTTATATCGTCAAGGATCAGGACGTGATGCTTTTATAAAAAAACATTGGCCTAAAGATAATGCCCATTTAAAAGAACGATTAACAGATATGCAGTTTTACGTAACACAGGAAAATGGAACAGAGCCTCCGTTTCAAAATGAATATTGGAATCATAAAGAGGAAGGTCTATATGTAGATATTGTATCAGGTGAACCGCTGTTTACTTCACTAGATAAATTTGATAGTGGATGTGGTTGGCCAAGTTTTACAAAGCCGGTTATGTCAGCTAGTGTGAAAGAGAAAATGGATGTTAGCCACAATATGACGCGTACGGAAGTAAGAAGTAAAGAGGGGGATGCCCACCTTGGTCATGTATTCCCAGATGGACCAGGTCCAAGTGGTCTCCGTTATTGTATTAATTCAGCAGCACTTCAATTTATTCCGAGAGAGGACTTAGAGAAGGAAGGCTATGGAGATTTTCTAATATTGTTTGGAAATAAAAAATAACCTCGCTGCGCGCGAGGTTATTTTTTTATTCTACAGTTTTCTTTTTCTTTTTAAATTTGCTGAGTACTTCATAAACAATTGGAACGATAAGAAGAGTTAATAATGTTGAACTTGTTAATCCACCAATTACTGTTACTCCAAGGCCTTTAGAAATTAATCCACTGCCCTCAAATCCTAGTGCAAGTGGGATAAGGGCACCAATTGTTGCGATTGCGGTCATTAGAATTGGGCGTAAGCGTGTTGCGCCAGCTTCTAACAATGCTTCGCGTGTTGATAGGCCTTCACGCTCTTTATGAATAACACGGTCGATGAGGACAATCGCATTCGTTACGACGATACCGATTAACATAAGGGCACCAATCATTGCTGATACGCTTAATGTCTCACCAGAGATTAATAAGGCAACAAGAGCACCGATAATTGTAAATGGTAGCGAGAATAAAATTGCGAGTGGTGCAAGGGCACCGCCAAATGTAATGACAAGAACGAAGTATACAATGGCAATCGCAGCCAACATCGCTAACCCAAGTTGTTGGAATGATTCTTGGATATCTTTTGTAACACCACCCATAGAAACATCTACACCAGAAGGTAGGTCCATTTTATCTACTTCTTTCTGAACAGCAGCGGATGCTTTCGAAACATCATCGGATGTTAATTTTGCACTTACTGCTGCATAAACACGACCATCACGACGTGTTACTGTGTTGGAAGTTTCACCTTCTTTTACAGTCATAACATCTTTAACAGCAACTTCATTACCAAGTGGTGTTGTAATTTTACGATTTGTTAAATCATCAATGGTTTCATAATTTTGTTTTTCTGCTTCTACATATACGTTAATATCTTTACCATCTTTTTTAATGGTTGTAAGAACAGGACGATCATGTTGATTAGAAAGTCCCATTCCAATCTGTGCAGCAGTTAAACCCATTTTACTTAGTTTTTCTTGATCTGCGACTAATGTGTATTCTGCATATGTTTTTGCAATACTAGAGTCGATATCTTTTAAGTCTTTATTCTTTTTCATGATATTTTGAATATCTTTAACGACAGGTTTGATGTCTTCTGAGCTATCTCCGTATACGTATAGCTTAATTTCATTGCTACCGCCACTAGCCCCGAAGTCTTGGCTTTTCCATTCGCCTTTTCCAGCCATTTTTTGTAGGTCTTTAATGACTTGTTCTTTCTCTTTTTCGAAGTTTTTCGTGTCATTATCATACTGAACGAAGAACATGGCTTGATTTTTCTTACCTGGACTCATTGGGTTTTCCCCACCTAATGAGAACTGAATTGTTTTTACATCTTTTTTATCTTGGAAGTGTTTTTCTGCTTTTGTTGTTATTTTTTCAATGTCTTCCAATGTTTGCCCTGGTTCAGGGTTATATGTCGCAATAATCATTTTCTCTTCTTCAGATGGTAAGAAACTTACACCAATAATTGGTACAAGTGCAAGACTGCCTACTAATAAAAGAACAGCGATGCTAGATGTAATGATTTTATGGTTTAATGCCCAATCAAGCAGGCGTTTATAGCCATTTGCTAATTTACTTGGTTTTTCTTCATGATGGACTTGTTTTTCTTTCATGCTTTCCTTTTTGAATAAAGAATGAGCTAACATTGGTACAATTGTAACAGCTACAAGTAACGAAGCTAACAAGGCAAAGACAATTGTTAAAGCGAACGGTAGGAACATTTCACCGATCATACCTTTTACAAGTCCAAGTGGTAAAAAGACAGCGATTGTTACGATTGTGGAAGACATAATTGGAATAAACATTTCTTTTGTTGCTTCACGAATTAAATCTTTTCCTCGTAACTTCTCTTCTGATAAAGACATACGTCTATAAATATTTTCAATAACAACAATTGAATCATCGACAACGCGCCCGATAGCGACCGTCATTGCCCCAAGCGTCATAACATTGAGTGTAATACCCATTTGTTTTATTACTAAAACAGCAATCAATAAAGAAAGTGGTATGGAAATGACAGAAATTAACGTTGTTCGAATGTTTCGTAGGAACAACATAATAATGACAATGGCGAAGATGGCACCAAACATTGCCTTGCTAAGCATTGTATCAACTGATTTCTCAATCGGTGCGCCTTGGTCAAATGTTGAGATGATTTCTAGATTTTTATATTTCTTTTCAAAATCTTTTACTTTATCTTTGACTGCATTTACGACATCCACCGTATTTGCATCAGCAGCTTTAACGATTTGAATGCCGATTGCTTCTTTCCCATTTGTACGAGAAATAGATTCAGCTTTCCCTACTTCTTTAATATCAGCGATTTCATCTAATGTAACAGTTGGGATTCCGCCAGCTAAAGCTGGATTCATCTGAGGTGCTTGTGCTTGGGAACCTGCTCCTGCTCCAGCGTTGCCTTGGCCACTTGCTGCTGAAGGAACAACAGGAATCTTCATTTCTTTTAAAGCTTTGAGCGTTGTAATATTACCATCTACAACAACTGATTTCTCCGTATCTTTAAATGTATATAGGCCAAGTGGTAAGGATACGTCAGAACCTTTAATCATATTTTTAACAGTATCTTCACTTAAACCTAATTCTTTCATCTTATCTTTTTTGAAGACAAGTTGTACCTCATCTACTTGTTGTCCAGCAATTTGAACAGATGCAACACCATCAAGTCCTTTTAATCCTGGAACGATATTTTTTTCAACTTTTTCAGTTAAGGCAGCTAAAGATTCATCTTTACTCGCCACGCTTAATGAAATAACAGGAAAGGCATTAAAGTTTACTCGAGAAACTTTTGGGTCCTTCACGCCTTCTGGTAATTTCACATTTGCAAGTGCTTCTTTAATTTCAGTTTCAGCTTTTTCCATGTTCTTATCAAAGTCATATTCTACTTGAATAGAAGAGGCATTTTGATAAGAGGAAGAACTTACAACGCTAACTCCACTCAAATTTTGCAGTTGTTCTTCCATCGGTTTCGATATCTTATCTGCTACTTCTGCTGGTGTAGCACCAGGATAAACCGTCGTTACCGTTACAACAGGTGTTGTAATGTCAGGAATTGTTTCTAACTTCATATTAAGACCAGAATAAATTCCTGCAATGGTAACAATAATGGTTAATAGCCAAACTGCGAACTTGTTTTTTAACGAAAAGTTAATAATTTTGTTCATGTTTGCGCTCCCTTTTACAATATATATTGACCGACTGGTCAGTCTAATACATAATATAACTGACTGATTGGTCAGTCGTCAATAAAAAAGTGTTATAATAAAATTAATTTGAAATTTTATGATGCAGGATAAACTTAGGAGAGAAAATATGAAAGAAAAAGAACGTTTAATTATCGAAATGGCAATGAAGTTATTTGCGAATAAAGGTGTGAACGCAACATCGGTACAAGAGATTGTAACAGCTTGTGGCATATCAAAAGGAGCATTTTATTTATATTTCAAGTCGAAAGATGAATTATTATTAGCGATACTTCGATATTATTATGACAAAATCCAAAAGAAGATGATGGTTATTGATGGAGAATCGTTACTACCACGTGAAAAGTTTGAAAAAAAATTATACTGTCAATTTAATGATGTGCAAAAACATAAGGAATTCATTATTATGCATGCACGGGAAAATGCAATTCCATTCAATAAAGAAGTAGAAGCATTTATGATGAAAATGAAGTTAGAATCACATGCATTTTACCGAAATAGTTTACTATCTATTTATGGTGAAAAAGTTATTCCATATTTATTAGATCTTGTAATTATGGTAGAGGGAATATGCGGAGGATATTTAGAACTAATAATTTTAAATACAATAGAGATTAATTTATCCCATGTTTCTACATTTATTCTAAAGAGAATAGATGATCTTGTAGAAGGACTTGTGAACTCTTCCGATGTACCTGTTTTACATGAAGAAAAGTTAGGACAACTTTTTTGTAGTTCAGAGCTTATTAAAGAGCAAGCAAAGGAACATTTTTTACAAGAGATTATTACGTTCAAACGCACGCTAGCAGATCAATTAGAAAATGATGAATTGTTAGTTACACTAGATGTTTTGGAAGCTGAAATGAGGTTACCAAGTCCAAGGATTCCAGTTATTCAAGGGATGCTAGCAAATTTAAAATCTTATAATGATTTGAAGGATTTTCGGTTTAGGTTAGCAGGGTACTATCATATAAAAGTTATATAAGATGGATATATATCCATAATAAGAAAAAGGTGGATCGTAGTGGATCCACCTTTTTTATTAGTTACTAGATTGTGCCCATTCTTCCACGTTCCAAACTTTTGTTATCCAATCTTCATAGAAATCTGGTTCATGACATACAAGAAGAATTGTTCCTTTATATGCTTTTAAAGCCTTTTTTAACTCTTCTTTGGCCGTAACATCAAGGTGATTTGTCGGCTCATCGAATAGTATCCAGTTGCTTTCTTCACCCATTAATTTACATAGGCGGACTTTTGCTTGCTCTCCACCACTTAATTGACTTAATGGACGAGAAATGTGCTCGTTTTTCAAACCACATCGTGCTAACATTGCACGAACTTGGTGCTGATCTAAATGTGGGAATGTATTCCATACATCGTCGATTGGTGTTAAGTTCTCAGCTTTTACTTCTTGTTCAAAGTATGCTGGTTCTAAGAAATCACCAAGGATTGTTTTCCCGCTTAACGGTTTAATCTTACCTAGAATCGTTTTTAATAATGTTGATTTACCAACACCATTACATCCAACAATTGCAATTTTTTCACCGCGTTCAATTGTCATTGTTAGCTTAGGTAGTAATGGATGTGTATAGCCAATTTCTACGTCTTCACCTTCAAAGACAAAGCGGCTACTTGCACGACATTCTTTGAAAGAGAACTCTGGTTTAATCGCTGTTTCTGGACGATCAATACGTTCCATACGATCAAGCTGTTTTTGACGACTTTTTGCACGACCTGTTGTTGAATAGCGCGCTTTATTTTTTGAAATGAAGTCTTCTTGTTTTTTAATGAATTCTTGCTGCTTTTGATAAGCATTCAAATGTTGATTTTTATTCATTTCAGCTAGCTCTAAAAATTTCTCATATGTCGCTGTGTAACGTGTCATTTTTGAAAATTCTAGATGGAAGATCACATCAACACATTTGTTCATAAATTCCGTATCATGAGAAATTAAAAGGAATGCATGTGGATACTCTTTTAAATAGTTTGTTAACCACTGAATATGTTCAACGTCTAAATAGTTGGTAGGCTCATCTAGTAATAGTACTTCTGGTTGCTCAAGTAATAGTTTTGCAAGCAATACTTTTGTACGTTGTCCACCACTTAATGCAGAAACATCACGGTCTAAACCAATTGCATCAATTCCAAGACCACGTGCTGCTTCTTCAATTTTAATATCTAGTAAGTAGAAGCCGCCTGCTTCAAGCGCATCTTGTATTTCTGCCATTTGGTCTAGAAGTTCTTCTAATTCTTCTGGCGTAGCCGTACCCATTTTTTCTGTAATGATATTCAATTCTTTTTCTTTCTCGAATAAAGGTAAGAAGGCATCTGTTAAGACGTCACGAATTGTTCTTCCAGCTGTTAAAATTGTATGTTGATCTAAATATCCGTAATGTGTACCAGGTGTCCATTCTACACGCCCGTCGTCATGAATAAGTTGTCCAGTAATAATATTCATAAATGTTGATTTACCAACGCCATTTGCACCTACTAAACCAACATGTTCTCCAGCTAATAAACGTAATGATACGTCTTTAAATAATGTGCGGTCACCAAATGTATGACCTAAGTTTTCGACTGTTAATAAGCTCATAATGTCCTCCGTCCATTTCAAAATAGTATCTTGAATCATGATACTAAATTCTCGGGTATAATGCTATCCTTTCGAAATGTATATTTTTACAAGAAAAGGGTTGCGTATTTTTGGAAAAGGAATATAATGTAATTGAACACTGGTTAATTAAATGGAGAGGTATAAGAAATGTCGCCAAGAAGAGCAGTTAAACAAGAGTTAACAAGAGAAATGATTATAAATGCAGCGAGAGATTTATTTATAAAACAAGGATATCAGCACACTTCAATGCGTAAGATTGCAGCAGAACTAGGATATAGTCATGGCTCAATTTATTATCATTTTAAAAATAAAGCAGAGCTTTTTTATGAAATGGTTGAACAAGATTTTCAATTATTAAATCAAAAATTAGATGAGATCATTGATCAAAAATTACCAAGAGAAGAACAATTAAAAGCAGTTTTATTTGGATTTATTGAATTTGGTCTACAAAATCAAAGTCATTATGAAATCATGTTTTTAATTAAGGATGACGAATTAAAAGAGTGTTTAGCAGATGGGCCGAATGTTAGTTATGAGAAGTTTGCTACTGTTGTATCTTCTTTATGTAATGGAAGTATACATGTCATGACAATATGGTCTGTTTTTTTATCATTACATGGATTTGTGGCACATTATTGTGGAAGTGGTCAAATATTTGAAGACGTACAAGAATTAGCTAAAACACATGTGGATTTTATTGCAAAATCGCTTCTTATGTAAGTGATTTTCTTTTTAATATTAATTGAACACTGGTTAATTAAAAGGGGGATACTATGATGAAAAAGGCTTTAGTATTGGGTGCATCTGGGGCAATGGGATATGCAATTACAAAGGAGTTATGTAATCAAGGAATTGATGTGGTCGCTTTTGCGAGAAATAGGAAGAGACTAGAAAATTTGTTTTGTGAGGAAGAAAACATACAAATAGTAGCAGGGGATATATTTAAGCAAGCGGATGTAATGGATGCTGCTAAAGATGTTGATGTCATCTTTCATGCTGTAAATATACCGTATACAGATTGGGAAATAAAACAGCCGAAGTTATTACAGAATGTACTAGACGTAACAAAACACTATGGTGTGAAATTAGCAATAGTAGATAATATTTATGCGTATGGAAGACAAAACCGAGAGAAGATAACAGAAGAGGCTGAAAAGAATCCACACACAAAGAAGGGGAAAATCCGTTTAAATCTTGAATTGATGGCAAAGCAAGCTGGTGTATCGGTACTCATTGCCCATTTTCCAGATTTTTATGGGCCAAATGCGGAAAGTACGCTTATTCACCATACGTTGCAAAATGTTCTGGCAAATAAAGCATCTAGTTTTGTAGGGGATAAGGGGCTTGCAAGGGAGTATATTTACACACCAGATGGAGCGAAAGCTATTGTTAAATTGGCATTACGTGATGATGCATATGGACAGAATTGGAATGTACCCGGTTGTGGTGTGATTACAGGAGAAGAGTTGATTCAACATATAAGGGAATTAACAGGATATACAAAATCGGTAATGACTGTGAAAAAAGGGATGATCAGGTTAATAGGCTTATTTGATAAGCAGATGAAGGAATTTGTGGAGATGTTATATTTAACAGAGGAACCAGTTGTACTGAGCGGTGAAAAATATGAGAGGTATATTGGAGAGGTACCGAAAACTTCGTATTATAATGGATTAAAGGAAACGATTTTGCATATGAAGAGAAATGGTATGTAGAGAGAGAGTCTGAACATATTTTTATTATAGTAAGAAAGTTACTTCTACATCAGGTAGAAGTAACTTTCTTGATATTAAGCCTTTTGTTTCACTTCACTGACTTTCTTCTCAGCTACAATAAAATGTGGTCTACGTTTTGTCTCGTAGTAGATACGTCCAATATACTCACCAATGACACCTAGGAAAATGAGCTGGATACCACCGATGAATAATATAGCGGAAATTAAAGTGAAGTACCCAGGTACATCAATTCCACTGATGATAATTTGTATAAATGTAGTGATTACATATAAAATCCCGACAAGTGTGGTTAGTAATCCAAGGTATATAGATAGGCGTAATGGTTTATTATTAAAGGAAATAACGCCATCTATTCCGTAATTTAATAGTTTTGAAAAAGTCCACTTACTTTCTCCATCAGGGCGTAGCACATTTTCATATTCGATAATTAGCTCTTTAAACCCGATCCATGAAAATAAGCCCTTTGAGAAGCGATTGTATTCACTTAAAGATAGTAATGCATCAACGACTTGTCTACTTAAAAGTCTAAAATCACCGATGCCATCCACTAATTCAATATCAACAAACTTATTCATAACTTTGTAGTATAAACGAGAGATGACAGAACGTACAGGCGAATCACCTGTTCGCGTTCTTTTTGCAATAACTTGGTCGTAACCTTCGTTATATCCTTCTAACATTTCTTTTATTAGTGTAGGAGGATGCTGTAAATCGGCGTCCATAATAACAACTGCATCACCTGTAGCGTATTTTAAACCAGCTAACATAGCGGCTTCTTTGCCGAAGTTTCGACTAAATGATATATAGTGAACAGCTGAATCTGAATTTGCCAAATCGCGTAGAATATCTAATGTACTGTCTTTACTGCCATCATTGACAAAAATAAATTCATAATTGGTAGTTAATTTATGAATTTCAAGAGAAGCCTCTGAGTAAAAAGCTCGAAGTACTTTTTCTTCATTGTAACAGGGTACTACTATTGAAAAAACCATCTTTGAACCCCCTTGTTTGTAATGGTTTATAGCAGTGATATAAATAGTGTGTCTTGTTATATTAGGTTCTGCCTTATGATTAGATAAAGGGAGAACATAAATTTGTTTCATGCGCGTTTATTTTTTCTGAAAAAACATAAGTCTTGTATCTCTATTTTTATTTTCGGAAAATAGTAAAGTTAGGCAGATGATTAATGAAATGATAGATATAACCATACCCAATTTGAAGTAAGGTGTGACATAATTCATTTCAATTACATGAGCCCCTTTTTGAATTGGAACACCGATAAATGCAGAGTTTGCCTTAGTAAACTCTGTCTCTTTCCCATCTACCTTTATAGTCCAGCCTTTACTATATGGTACTGATAGGTATAGTAATCCATCTTTGTTCGAGTTAACTTCACCTTTTAAATAGTTATTCTTATAAGAAATATTTTGGAGTCTATTTTCAGTTAATTTTTTTGTCTTTTCTTGGATATTTTCATAATTCACAATGTTTGCTTGTAAGTCTTTTAACTCATATTCACCTGGTCCAGGAATTGCATCACGAATAGAAATAGTTAATTCGTTAGGGTAATCATTTTTCCCTAAATTGTAAACGAATCTTTCCAATGGATATGAATATATACCAGTGTCAGTTCCTTTATACATATCTTTTCCATTAACAGTGGCATGGAAGGAACCTTTATTTTTAATTTTTAATTCCACAATCAAGTCTCCTGGAATATTAGGAGGATCAATAGGTACTATTATACGTCCATCGTCATGAACAGTAAGCATATTGTTATTTTTTTCGATATTTTCGAACTTCATTTGCTCTCTTTTAATAGGTACCGGTTTAGAATCAAGTGTTTTTGTATCAAAGTGAGTTAATGAAAAATCCTTAATATTATCAACGACTACAGCATCTAATAATAGCTGATCCCTTTGAGAAAAGTTTAATTTAGAAAACTCCTCATCACTTATACATGATTGGTATACATATCCTAGTGGTAACGCATATTCGTTTTTGTAAATATTATAAGGACCTACTTGTTTTAATAGTTTATAGCCATAAGGAATGTTTGTCTGATCAGTATCTACACTTAATACGTAATATTTTACACCTAACATGTTTTCAAGAAATAGTCGATGATCTAATTGGAAGAACATAGAAGGCGTATCGATTCCTTGAAAGACATTATATTTATTTTTCATAAAGTCATGAACATTAAAATTAATTAAGCTATGATAGGCACTTGTACCATGATATCCCTGAAGCATCGGTGTATTACGAATGCTATTTGGGTTAATAATGCGATAAAAGTCTTTATCATGATCTTGTATATAACGAATAGCAGCAATTTCATCTTTATTATCATATCCAGATGCATGTAGGGATTCCTTTGTAACATTTCGCTGTCCAAAAGCTTTGCTAAGTACATCTTCAGCATACATGTAATTGATGAAGATTATATTAACAAGGACATTTATCACAATTAAAAACTGTATGAAAATTTTAGATAAATAGCGCCATAGACATATTGTAAGAATAGAAATTAAGATGACACTTATCAACATGTTGTCAACTTCGTTCAAAGGTTGCTCGTTTATGTTTACTTTTCTGCTGAATGCATAGATGAATAAGCCAGTAGCTAATATCGTGCTTATTACATATGTAATTTTGTTCTCTTTTTTATGAAGGAACATCCAATCTAAAATGTATGCAACTGCTTGGGCAACCACAAACGCAAATAAATAAAACCAGCGATATTGCATGGCGGAAAAGCCATTAAATACAGAATATGTATACGGGAGCATGTAAAGGACAAGCATAAAGAATGTAAATAATACCTTATTCAATACTAATTTATCACGTATAAATAGTCCGACCCCAATTAAGAATAAAATCAAGACAGGAAAAGCTAGTTGATAGTATTCCGCATTATTTATGAAGAAAATACTTTCCATTAAATTTTTATAAAATGTATCTTCAAAGAATAAAGGAATATCAAATTTCTTTGATAACCTATCGGCACTAAATACAGCATTTACAGACGGAAGGAAGCAAACAGCTGCTAGACCAAGCGATAATCCGTATAAAAAGGCAATCTTAATATAATAAGTCAGAAAAGATACTATAGTTTTATTTTGCTGTGTAGCAAAGTATTGAAAAAATGCATACATATAAATGAAAATACTTGTTATAAAAGCAAAGTAAAAGTTTGATGCTAGCATGAAAGCAGTAGCAAATAAGAAAAGCCCTTTTTTTCTTTCTAGAATATATCTATCGAGCCCCCAGATTACTAATGGTAGAAAAACGATAGCATCTGCCATGAAATCCCAAAGCAGAGAGTGACGAATAAAAGTAATACAGCCGCCGTATATAACAGCAGCAATAAAAGATGAAAATACTGTTTTATTGTGATAACGCAAAGAGCCATACATAAAGAGCATTGCCAAAAAGCTTTTTAAAATACTCATGTATAATTTCAAATCATAAATTTGTTCAATATTTAATTTTGGGAGAAGTAATGTAATCCAAAAGAATGGGGCCGTACTATAGTAATAGCTGAATTCACCGAATAAATCTCCGCCTAATCCATAGTCCCAAGACCAAAAGAAATTCCCATCTTTAAATGCATGTTGCAGGAGAAAAGTAAAAAAACCAAATTGGGATAATGCATCCCCTGAACTAGAGAATATTTGATCTGATGTTAAAAAGAAGTAATGAAAAACAAAAGCACATAATAGTAATAATGGAACGATAATAAGAGTGCTTCTGTTGAAAAAGGTCTTATTATTGTGCTCTAAATCCATGAAATTCGTAAACCTCCTCTAAATAAGTAGTTGCGTATCCTATACAAATTATGTAAAAGCATACCGTTGATGAAAAGGTGTGTTTTTTAGTTTTAGATATAAAAAAATACATTTTCCCCTTTATCGTATATATTTTACAATCATTGGTTTACATGGATTGCTCGTCTCTCAGTATAATCATTCCAAAAAAGTAAGTCAATTTAGCTTAGAAGGTAAAAGAACTTTTACGGATAGCTTATCTTACGCGTATTTTTTTGTTGCTGCAATTTGAGCCGTAAATAGCGAAATGAATTACAAGTTATAAAAAAGCTCCAAGTTCTTTTTCACAGTAATGAATGCGAAAAAGAACTTGAAGCTTAAGCTTTTTTACTAGCTAACTTTTTATTTACAAATCCTAAAATTAATCCACGTATTTGCGGATCGATTGCGAGACCAATAATACCGTATAATATACCCGTGAGCGTTAAAGCAACTAGTGGTGGTAGGCTGATTAATACCGTACGATAAATACCGTAACTAATTACAAATGCTATGGTATTAAATATAATCCCTTTAAATAATAGTTGGAATCCTTTATGAACAAATAAAGTAAACCCTAATAATAAAGTAACTTCTGTAAGGACGGCAGCAACAGCAGCACCCATCATTCCGAATTTGCTACCTAATACGATATAGCTGATTACGGCAACAACTAAACCAATTGTCATTGTTGTCGTACGTTTCCACTGTTGGCCAATCGTTGTTAAATTGTCAGCAAGTGGATAGTTGATGGATTGCAAAATAACCATAAAGGCTAAAATAGCAAGAGCATTACCTGCTGGTGCATATTTTTCTCCTAATAAAGTAACAATCCAAAAGCTTGGATCAGCGATAAATGGAATAGAAATTCCCATTCCTAAGAAAGACATAAGCTTTAATTCAAAATGTGATAATTTTCTATGCTCATCAATATTTTTTTCATTTCCAAAAGCGAATAGTTTTGGGTAAAAGGCAGCTGCAATTACACCAGGTATTTGATAAAGTACTGCTGGGATTTTCGATGCAGCTCCAAAGAATCCAACTTGCTTTAATGTTGAAACCTTCTCTAATATAATTGGACCTAATTGCGGTAAGAGCATAATGATGATTCCATTGATTGTGAAAACAAGTAATTGATCTAAAATCCCTCTATCCCAACCTTTATGAATGGTTGTATAGCGGATTACCATTATAAATGCGATAAGTCCTGTTACAAGGCTGGATATCCCATACATGGCTGCAACCATCATAAGTGACCATTTAAAGGACATTCCTAGTAAAAGAGCGGCGGCAGCTGTTAAACCTTGTAATACAGAGATGATAGCAGAGAATTGCATACGTTCTGTTACTTGGAAGTAAGCCATTCCGACGCCTTGTAAAGTTGCTCCGAACATTGTTGGTAACACGACCCAATATACCATTGCACGTAAATAAGCATCGGTATAGAAAAACTGTGCAAAAATAGCAAAGAGTACAGAAATCACGACAGCTAATACTAAACGGACGCGTAAATAGCTACTTATTAATTCGCTAATACTAGCACCTTGTTTCGTTCCTTCGCGCATAAAGGTATGTGTTAAACCTGCATCTGTAAAATAACAGATAACAGCTGAAACAGCTAATGCGGTTGTAAACATACCATAATCTGTTGGCGAAACATATCTCGCAAAGAGAATCGTAGCAATAGCGAGTACAAATTTAACGATAATATTTCCTACAAAGAGATAGGAAGCGTTTTTAAGGATTTTATTTGTTTTCATCGAAAATACCTTTCTATTCTTCAGGACATAGCTCGTCCTATTTGTAAGAGCGATTTATTTACAAAAAAGAATGTTTAGAATCATATTTTTTGTTTAAGAAAACATAAATTTAATTCGAACGAACCAAAGCATTGCATATAATTTTTTGCTTCGTTTTCCGTTTTTAGAATAAATCTTACGGCAATATGTCTTTAAATCTTTTTTAATTAAGTTAATCTGTGATTTGTCTAATTTTGAATTCTCTTTAATATAGATACAGGCATTATTAATTACTGTATATGGAAATAGATAGGTCTCAAGAATTTGGATAAGCTCTTCAGAATCTGTTGTTATCAAATTTTGAGATTTCTGATGAACCCAGTCTTTCATCCGATGGAATACTTCTAATTCCTTTGTTGTTTTTAATTCATAATCTTTATATTTAGAAGAAAGATTTCCTTCTGATAAGATTCGATAATATGTTAAGTATTCATCTACGTAGCATACTTGTGTTACACTCATCAGTTTAAATAAGAATTCTAAGTCTTCTCCCCAACTGCAACCAGGTGTAAAGCGAATATCATGGTCCATGACAATAGAGCGTTTAAAAATCCATGTGCTTGTTTGCGCAACAACTTGATGTGTTAAGAAAGCCTTTGTCATATCGCCTTTAATAAAGTTTGTTGTATGCTCAACTTTTTCTCCATTTTCTTCGTAGAAGTTCATATAGCCACAGTAACAAGCATTCATACTGTTTTTATGCATGCTTTCAACTTGTTTTTCTATTTTGCTTGGATGCCATAAATCATCACTATCAAGAAAGGCAACATACTCACCATTAGCGTGTTCAATTCCTGTATTACGAGCAACAGATACACCTTGATTTTTCTGATGAACGTATTTCACTTGCTCCGGATATTTTTTCTGAAGTTCTTTTACAATAAAAGGTGATTGATCTTTACTTCCATCATCTACAATTACAATTTCAATGTTTTTATATGTTTGATCTAATATCGATTGCATCGTTTCCTCAATATATTTCTCCGCATTATACAACGGGATAACAACAGAAACGAGTTGTTTTTGGTCCATCATAGAATTTTATCTCCTCTAGTTTTTTATGTTTTGTATCATATATACAAGCCTTTTTTAAAGGACGACGATTACAAGAACATCTGTATAAGTTTACCGCATATAAACTTTGTAAATCAACTTTCTATCATAATTCTTCTCATGAAAAAATATGGAAGTTATATAATAAAATAGGTTATAATAAGAAGATATATGTAAATATTTCCAACCAAAATAATAAATCTAACAATAAATAGATTATATAAAAAGGGAGGAAAGCCTGAAATGTCACATAAGTATATTCAAATGTATAAATGGATTTTATTGAGCATCATCTTAGTTATCGGTCTAGTATTTCGGCTAATGACCTTAAATACATATGGTGTGGATTTAACACTTGGTAGTGATGATTTAATGTATCAAAAAAATGCAGTTAATCTATTAGAAACGGGTATGTTAACTTATCATGATCCGACAAAACCAACTATCCATATTATGCCGGGACAAGTATTTTTGTTAGCGGGTATATTCTTTATATTTGGACACGGTAGCTTAGGTGTTTTATGTGCAAAATTAGTCATGATAGCTTTTGGTATCTTAAGTATCTATATGGCTTATAAGATTGGTACATATATTTTAAATCCAGCAGTGGGGTTAATTGCTGCATTGCTATTAGCGTTATACCCTCCCGAAGTGGTAGTGGAGAATTTAACATTAACTGAAAGTCCATTTTTATTTCTTTCACTTGGATTGTTATACTGGAGTTTAAAATTAGCAGATACCCATTCAATGAAAGATTTCTATATTGTTTTATTATTCTACTTTGTAACGTTATATTTCAGAGTACAAATCGCTTTATATCCAATTCTTCTATTTGTATATCTTTTAATGAAACGCTATCCATTCCGCCTTATGATAAAACAGGCCCTTATTAGTGTAATGCTATTATTTGTTGTGCTTGGGCCTTGGTGGGCACGTAATTATATTCAATTTCACAAGTTTATTCCACTTACAGCAGGTGCAGGGAATCCGTTATTACTTGGTACATATCAAGGGGAAGGATATCCAGGTGGAAAGAGCATGGAGGAAATTGATGCAGAGATTCATGCGAAGTATCCAAATATAGAAGCACATGAATTGATGGAAAAGCAACAAGAAATAGCGATGGACCGTATTAAGGAATGGTGGCATACAGATAAACGCTCAATGATAAAAAGTTATTTAGTTTTAAAGCCACAAATTTTCTGGGAAAAGGCATTCTATTATCCAGGCACTTCAATAAGTATTTTTAATATATCCGGAGAGGATATGAAGAATATTTATGAACTAATCAAGACTGGCTTCATAGTTTGCTCCATACTGGCATTTACTTTGTTCTGGAGAAGATGGAGAGAGTATTCATTCTTATGGATGATTGTTTTATTCCAAACTTACTTTAATTGTTTATACTTTGCATATGAGCGTTATACGTTACCATTGATGCCAATGTTATTTATAATGATAGGGGCAGGGATTGTGGCAACTGTAATGAAAGTAAGTAAACTCTTGTTTAAAAAAGAGATAGTTTTGAAAGGCTAATAGAAGAAGTGCCTTGATTCCTTCGCGGAAAATCAAGGCGCTTTTTCTATTATATTAAATTTGTTAAAAGTAAAATGGATGTTACTCTTCATCCTTTACTTTTAATTTTTGTTTTAATAGTGCATAATCTTGCGTTAATGTAACAAGTTGATGATGAAGCTTAGAAATCTTTCGTGTTAAATCAAAAATTAAGATGAAGCAGAATAAAAGTCCAAATAAGAATAAAACGGATGGTGGATATTCTACTTTCAACAGTTTACCAATCCAATTTATGATCTTATCGGTAGAACTTAAAATAGCCATTGAGATACAAACAAAAATCCATAGAATAGCATATTTTGTTTCTAAAGCTCCACGGCGAATGGAATTAATAATTAGAAAAAATAATAATAGAATAAAGATAAATGAAAAGGTAATTACAGGCATTCATTATCAACCTTTCACGATTTTTTGCATTAATATAGCTAGACTTACTTTAATCATGTAATATGCAGATTTAAGCGGTGTGATAGAAGATTGTCCGCCTTGTCTCTCTTGCATATTTACAGATATTTCGTTAATACGAAGCTTTTTCTTTTTTAAATGGATGAGAACTTCTGGTTCTGGATAGTCTTTTGGATAATTATGTGCAAAAATCTTAATTACTTCGCGATTGATAGCACGGTATCCGGACGTTGGGTCCATAAATGTTTGGCTTGTTAATAATTTTAATAAAGCAGTGAAATAGAAAATGCCAATTCTTCGCGAAATACTACCTTTATATGCTGTTTTTTCTGTGAAACGGGAGCCTAATACCATATCGCATTGATCTTCAGCGATAGGTTGTATGATTTTGTATAAATCATCCGGATTATGTTGTCCGTCAGCATCGAACTGAATCGCAATGTCGTATCCGTTTTCATAAGCATATTTATAACCGGTTTGTACAGCAGATCCAATACCTAGGTTATATGGTAAGTTTACAAGATGAACAGGGAAATCCTTTACGATTTTAGGCGTTTTATCTTTTGAGCCATCATTAATGACACAAATACTAAGTTGTGTAAAGTGTTGTTTTAATTCTAATAATCTAGTTAATGTATCAGCAATTGCTTCTTCCTCGTTATAAGCGGGAATAATAATTAAAGTTTTTGGTATTGAAATTGGTACTTCAACAGACATTATCGCACCATCCCTTATGTATTTAATCAATCTTTATAGTCATAGTAAAAACACTTTATCTAATATACCATTAATAGTATAACAAAATAAAGAACAAGCTGGTGGGTTATTTTGTAAATTTAGAAGGGGGTGAAAAAAGTTTGTAGAGAAATTACCATCCTTTTAACAGTGGAAAAAGATACATGCAAAGAAGGATGAGAATCTTTGCATGCACAGAAGTGTATTACATATTCCATGGCTTATTTAAGGTTAATACCGATGCCATTTCTTTGCTTTTCAAACGACCTCTTTTTCGATTTTCTGCACGTTCCGATCCAGTCGTATATAACCAATGCTCTTCTTCAGTTTCTGGTAGCACTTGTGGAACAGAAGAAGGTTTTCCATCTTTTAATGCAACAAATGTAATGAAGCAAGTAGCAGCAATGCGACGCTCTCCTGATAGTAAATTTTCTGCAACGACTTTCACGAATACTTCCATAGATGATCTGCCCGTATAGCACACAAATGCTTCGTAACAAACAGAATCAGCTTGATGAATTGGATTTAAAAAATCCACAGAATCAATAGATGCTGTTACGCAATGTTCACGGCTATGTCTAGCTGCTGCAATAGAAGCAATACTATCAATTTCTGCTAATAATTTTCCGCCAAATAATGTTTCGTGATTGTTTAAGTCATTTGGAAAAACACGTGTGGTTTTAATTGCTTTTGATTCTCTCATAAATTTTTTTTCCAATATAATCAACTCCTATTTTACGTTTTCAATCAGGATGACATGTTTTTAATGATATAAAAGGAAGGGTAGTTCCTATTGAATTTTACTTGATGTTTAGACGAGCAAAATATGTTAGGGAAGGTGCATAAATATATTTGTATTCGTATGCATGTAACTGAAAGAAACTTTATTTTGTCTAAATTGTAGTGTAAAAGAGATTTCGCTTACATTGCAAGTGAAAAATAATGACTATACATTTGTCATATAAATTCCCTATCAGCCATGCGCCTATTCGTGATAGAATCGTTGTGTCATAAAGAGAAACTTTAATCAGTGTGGGCTGTAGCCCACACTGATTATTAGCTCTCACCAATCGTGCTTTTACTAGTAGTTCATCTCTCACTAACTTCTTTGCTTTTGTTGAATTTTGAGGTGGGAGTGTTACTGCTAGTTAATGCGGGGTAAATGGAAATAGAGGTGCAATGAACATATGAATCACATACAAACGGGTTTTTCATCTTTTTTTAGTAAAATGATTATTGGAATACTCCTTGTGTTTTTCGGCTATTCTTGTTGGACGGCCTTTGAAGCAGGGAAGCAATTTTTTGGGGGAAGTACAACGAGTTTAACAATTGTATTAGCAATTTTCGTCATACTTCTATTACTGATTGCGTCTATTTTACAATATCGTTTTACAGATAAACAATTTCTCATTTTCCTTATTAGCGTATCTATCCTTGTTAGACTTGGTGTCGTTCTGTTTGTAGATACTCCACTTGTAGGTGATATGAGATCTATGTATGAGTCTGCAAAGCAAGTTGCGCTTGGGAATAATATAGATGCTGTTACGCAGTTGCCTTTTATTATTTATCAGTCCTTATTAATTCGTGTATTTGGCGATACAATATTTATTTTACAACTATGTAATATTTTATTTTGTGCAGGAACGTCATTTTTCATTTATCGAATAGCTGCCATTATATTTCAGGAAGAGTGTGGACGTATTGCTTCGGTATTTTATGCCTTATATATTCCAAACATTCTTTTATGCTCGTTACTAACGGCAGAACCGCTGGCAATATTTTCATTTTACTTTGCGTGCTACATACTCTTACATAAAGGGCTAAATCATTCTTATATGTGGGTATTTTCTGCGATTTTGTTTGCTTTTAGTAATATGATTTATCCTGTAGGTTTGTTTTTACCCATTTTCATAATTGTATATGTGTTGCTGATAGCAATATTCCAAAGTGCAACAAAGCAAAGTGTATTTTTAAAAATGATGGGGTTACTTGTTATATTTTATGCAACTCACTTTGGTGTGAATTATGGAATCAAAGCAATGGGAATGTCGCAATATACCATCTCTAACCAGGCGTACGTACAATCCGTTCTAATTGGAGAACAAAGTAATAACCAGGAAAAAGTTCAAAATCAAAATATGAAAGAACATATAGATCAAAAGTTAAACGAGATGGAGGCAGAGCGATTTGCTTTTCTTAAGCCGAGTATAGATCAATTATCAAGTGAAGGAATGAATTCTATACTTTTCAAAGGCGAAAAGCTTATATACATAGCTGTAACCTTATTTATGTCGATCGCACTTTTCCATCTTCTTATTAAGAAACAACAGAGTGAAGAGTATATGTTCTTTGTACTACTTATTATAGGATATATTGGAATGGAACTTTGTAATACAAGTATTGCATACAGTAACCTAACAATACCAAGTTTGTTTATTTTACAAAGCTTTGGTGTTTACATGAGCTATTTTTATTGTCAAAAAATCTTTTTCAAAAAATAAAAGAATCCGTTCAGGATTCTTTTATTTTTTCCATGATTCATGGACAGTAATACTTTCGCTTTAAAATTCAAGCGGGTGCAAGGAAGTTAGAATGGGGATAAAGTGCCCGTCTGATTAAAGTTGCATTTTACCTGCTTAATTCGGTTTGTAAACTATCAGCTGTTAAAGCCATTTGAGAAGAATCGTCTTGGATGCTCTTCACAACTTGAGATATGACTTCTAGTTCATTTTCAATTTTTTTGTTTTGTTCTTTTGAATTAGACATATCTTTAACGATTTCTTGGAAATATAGATCTGTCTCATGCATGCTGTCTGTTCCATCAGATACAAGAGAACTAATTTGTTCCACAGATGAAGAAACATGTATAATTTGTTCGTTTGTTTTCCCGACAAGTTTTGTGACGTTTGAGATAGATTCCTTTGTTTGTTCAGATAACTTCCGAATTTCTCCAGCAACAACGGCAAAACCTTTACCAAATTCCCCAGCGCGTGCAGATTCAATGGCCGCATTTAATGCAAGCAAGTTTGTTTGTTCAGCAATTGATTTCACGATATCAATAATTTCATTAATTTTTTTTGAGATATCAAGAAGTTCTCGGGTATCCTCAATAATTGTCTCCATATTAGATTGAATGCTTTCCATTCGCTTATTCTGAATATCTAGTTGCTCTTTTCCTTTATTCGCTTTTTCTTCTGATGTTGTGGCTAATGATGTACCTGTTTTTGCAATTGCAACAATATTTTCTGATTGAGTTGTTAATTGCTGAATGGAAGCGCTCGTTTTTTCAGAAACAGCTGCGAGCTCTGTTGCAATATGTGTAATTGTCATTGCTGTGATTTCTTTTTCTTTTTCATGTTCTTTTTGAATTCTTTCGTATTCGGACTCATAGGCGGTAATAACAAGCTCTTGTTCAAGTGTGAATAATTTATTTATCACGTTTACAGAATAAGAAAAGTCGTCCATTGTAGAAATTCTTGTTTTTAAAATCTTGAGAATGGAACGGAATAATTCTTGATAAGCGGCTGTATACCATTTTCTGTGTAAGCCAATTTTAACGTGTCTTCTTGCAATTTGAACACGCCGTTCAATAAAGTCTTGATCAATATCACCATTAAATAGTTCCTTAATATGTTGTTTTAAGGTTTGTTTTAATTTAGTTACTGAACTATAACGTTCAATAATTTCGATTAAGTTCGGTTGCTTTGTAATATTGGTATAAAATTTTTCTGTAATCCAGTCTAGTTGTTCGTAAATGAAGGGTTGTAATACTTTCACGATTTTTAAATCTTCTTTTGTAATATGAAGCATGTCCATTTGTGCTTTTAATTCAGAATTAGTAGGCATATTGAATGTTATTTGCTGTGTTTTACTCAGTTCAATGATACTTGTGTTCATGTTATCGT
The DNA here is from genome assembly GCF_002551815.1 of Bacillus sp. AFS098217. Lineage (GTDB taxonomy): Bacteria > Bacillota > Bacilli > Bacillales > Bacillaceae_G > Bacillus_A. The sequence goes on along the minus strand of NZ_NVPR01000001.1, from coordinate 16,516 downwards.
TCTTTTTTTTGAAAGCCCCAAACATTATTCTTCCCCCTGTTATATAAAGCGTTTTCAATTGTAGTTCTTCCTTAATTATACCTATTTATGTAAAATTACTCTATATAATTATCCCTATATACATGTTGTAAAACATAAAAAAAGAGAACTCCATTTGGAATCCTCTTATTGTCCCTTATCTATTTTGGCATGAGTTTTAAAGAAAACTGGGAAATGTACATTATATATAACAGTGACTACACGTATAGTGAATGTTACAAATAAACAAATATAGAAAGCTAATACGTGTGCTCCCATTTCATATGTAATCAGGAAGCTAATTGCACCAAGAATAGAAGCAATTGCATAAATTTCTTTGCGGAATACATAGGGAATATCTTGTGCGCAAATATCACGCAGAATCCCTCCGCCAATACCTGTAATAACACCCATCGAAACAACTACAAATGAGGCGTTGATGTGATGTGACATTGCTGCATTTGCACCGACAGCGGTGAAAACGCCTAAACCAACAGCGTCAGAAAGCATAATAACAACTTGAAGTTTATTAATGCGCTCAAAAAACATACAAGTAAATAGTGCTGATAATACACTGACAAAGAAGTAAATCGGTTGTACAAATGCAACGGGAGGTAGGTTACCAATCATAATATCTCGAATAATTCCGCCACCGAGTGCAGTAGCTACAGCTAAACAAAGGACACCAAACAAATCTAGATCTTTCTTTAAACCAACTAATGTACCAGAAATGGCAGCGGCGACAAGGCCAATAAACGTAAATATTTCGATTAATAACATGGCTCTATTCCTTTCCTCCTAAAGATGTTCCAGAGAAAAAATATACACTAAAGTTTTGGAAATAACAATTACTTTTCGTTACATGTAAAAAAATGAAAGAAATACATGAAGAAAGCGTTTGAAAATGTGGAAAATAAGCTCTAGACACAAAGAGTTATTTTAATAAGAAAGTCCATGTTTATCCTGCGAAATTTCACCCTTGAGGATTAAAGTTTTGTTTTATTGGGGAATGTTGATTTGGAAAATGTAAATAAATAGGTTTTAAAGGTATGTAAGTTTATCCCGCATTAACGGGCAGTAATACTCTCACTTCAAAATTCGGCGAAAGCAAAGAAGTAAGGTGGGAGATAAACTGCCCGTNNTCAACTAATAATCAGTGGGGATGAAGAAAACTCCCACTGATTAAAGTTTCACTTTATATTATGGTTAAAATTGGGGATTTATCCTGAGGTTTGAGGGTAGTAGTAATCTCATCTCACAATTTAATGAACGTAAGGAGATAATATCTTTATCATATTTGGAGAAAACTCTGTGATTCATGCTTGTATAAAAATATTTCTCAAATTAAATATGAGTTATGTTATAATTGCTAGGTGTATTTTAAATGATATAAACAATGTTTACATGATAATGTAATGATTTTTATGGAGGTCTAAGAATGTTGGCAAATCAAGCTAGGATTAGGTTTGAGCAATTTTTGCTCTTTTTTATTATTTTACAGCCTGTTTTAGATTTATTAACGTCGCTTAGTATTATGGTATTAAAAATAAATGCGACATTTGGAATAATGGTAAGATTTCTTGTTATGGCAATCTGTGGTGTTTATATCTTGTTACAAGCAAGGGAAAAAGAAAATAGAAAGTTTTTGATTTATCTAGTAGTACTAGGAGTAGTACTATGTCTTGGATTTATTAATAATAAACTTAACAAGAGTCCAATTATAATGGGTGAAGAAGTTAAATTCTTTGGAAAAGCAGTGTATATATATATTATGTTGGGTTCATACATTTTAGCTTTAAAATCATTAAAGAAGATGACAAATATTGGTGATAAAGTTAGAAACAGTATTGTGTATTCTTCATTAATTATTAATATTGTTATGGTTGTTTCTATTGCAACATCTACAGACCTTGGTAGTTACCAATGGATGAAGGTCGGTTCTCGTGGTTGGTTCTATGCTGGGAATGAGTTAGGATCAATTTTAGCTATTATCTTCCCGATTGTAGTACTATACTCTATTCAGAAAACAAAAGGTATTACTAGCATTTTATACTGGATTCCATCTTTGTTAATGATTTATTCTTTAATTCAAGTTGGTACGAAAGTAGGAATGGGCTCAATTGGTGCAACTTTAGGTGTGGCAATTGTTATTATTCTACTTCAATTATTATTTGATAGAAGAAATCCGAACAAGAAGGTTCTTTTGCTTAACGGAGTAATTGCCATCATCCTATTAGCTGGTGTTGTTGGGACGTTTAAAAAGACACCATTGGCGCAAAATATGGGTATTCATACTGGTTATTTAGCTGAGCAAAATGCAGCACAGCAACAACAAAAAGAAAAAGAAATTAAAGAAAAGTTAAAAGAAGAGCAACAACATAAAAAAGGAAAGCCAGAAGAAAAGGCAAAAATTGAAGCTGAGGTTAAGAAAGAACTTGAGAAAGAGCAAAAGAAAGAAAATCAAGAAAATCTTATATTCAGTGGACGTCAAGTATATGCAGAAAGACATAAGCAGTTCTTTAAAGAAGCGCCAATGTCACAAAAACTGTTAGGAATGGGTTATGCGGGTAACTATAAATACAATGCACAAAAACAGCCAGATCCAAAGCTAATTGAAATGGACTTCCATGATTGGTTTTATGATTTTGGAATTATCGGCTTTATATTGATGATGATTCCGTTCATCTATTATGGCTTAAAGATTTTACTAGCATTTATTACAAGATTTAAAGACATATTTAATATAAAATATGGAATGCTTGCGGCGAGCCTAGCTTTAGCATTAGGCATTGCATATACTGCAGGACATATTTTAACAGCACCAGGGGTTGGAATTTACTTTATAGTGGTGTTAGCTTATCTAATTGTAGATCTAGAAATTGAATGATTAAAAATAAAAGCTAACTTTTGTTAGCTTTTATTTTTTAGTACAGTAAAATAAAAGGTAGATGGAAATGTGGCGAGGATTTAAAGGAGGAAAAAAGTATGAAGATATTGCATATGAATGCAGGAGCAGAAGATGGAGGAGGAAAGACACATATTATTTCACTTCTCGATCAGTTCCCAACCGATGAAGTAGAACTGGCGGTATTTGAAGACGGAATTGTTGCGAGGGAAGCAAGAGAGCTAGGGATTAAAGTTCATGTGTTTTCACAAAAATCTCGCTACGATTTATCCATTCTGAAGAATATAAGTGGATTCATTAATAAGGAAAAGTTTGATGTTGTCCACACACATGGCCCTAGAGCAAACTTTTATGTTTCTCTTATGAAAAAGAAGATTGCTGCAAAGTGGGTTACGACAATTCATAGTGATCCATTTCAAGACTTCACAAAGCAAGGTTTAAAAGGCTGGATTTTTACGAAATTAAATCTAAAGGCTTTAAAAAATATAGATTTATTCTTTGTTGTAACAAATCGATTAAAAGCGAGTCTAGCACAATTAGGCATTTCAAGCGAAAAGATGCACGTTATTTATAATGGAATTGAATATGACAAGGAAAAAGCACAAGGTTATAATAAAAAAGAAATGTTTAACATTGATGAGGATGTGTTTACGGCAATTCAAGTTGCGCGCCTTCATCCTGTTAAAGGTCATGAAGTATTGTTTGATGCATTACAACAGACGAAATTGACAAAAATTAAAGTATTATTGGTAGGCGATGGTCCATTAGAGAAAGAACTAAAGGCGTTAGCTGCGGAAAAGGGAATTGAGGATAAGGTTGAGTTTTTAGGACATCGTCAAGATGTGAAACAATTATTTGCATCGTCTCATATTAATTTATTAACATCTCATAGTGAAGGCTTCCCATTGGTTTTATTAGAAGCGGCGAATCAGCGTGTGCCATCTATTGTAACAAGAGCGGGAGAAATCGAGCCGTTAATTGTAGATGAAACGTATGGCTGGATTGTTCCAGTTGGAGATGGGAAGGCGTTGGCTGGCGCTTTAGAAGAAGCGTATAAAAAGTGGAAAACAGGAGAGCTAGGTGTAATAGGGAAGCATATTTATGATCATGCTGTAGCGAATTTCTCATTACACAAGCTATATGAAGATACAAAAGAAACGTACAGACAATTAATAGCGAAAAACCTTTAATAATAGAGAGGATTGTAATTATGGCAGTACAAACAGTTGATATTTTAGGTGTCCCTTTCTCTACGATGACGATGGAAGAGACAATCCAATATCTTATGAAGCAGCTAGAAACAGAACAAACTCATACATTTCAAATTGTAACAGCAAATCCCGAAATTGTAATGTGTGCGAAAAAGGATCCAAGTTTTCATCAAACACTTTTGAAATCAGATATCATTACACCAGATGGTATTGGTGTTGTAAAAGCTAGTGGTATGCTAGGAACGCCGTTAAAAGAGCGTGTAGCAGGCTTTGATTTGATGAGTGATTTATTCGCGGCGTTATCGAAAGAGAATAAATCTGTATCTGTTTTCTTACTAGGTGCGAAGCCACATGTTGTGAAAGGGGCTGCAGATCATTTAACAAAAACATATTCAGCTGTATCCATTGTTGGCATGCAGGACGGGTATTTTAAACAAGAAGAGGAAGAGAATATTATTTCTCGTATTCAAGAAGCAAAGCCTGATCTATTACTTGTTGCTCTTGGCTTCCCAAGACAAGAAAACTTTATTCAAAATAATAAGCATCGTCTGCAAACGAAGATGGCTGTCGGTGTAGGTGGTAGTTTGGATGTTTGGGCTGGTGAGGTAAAGCGTGCACCAAAATGGATTCAAGCAATTCATTTAGAGTGGTTTTATCGCTTATGTAGTAACCCTACTCGTTGGCGTCGTCAGCTTGTACTAGCTGAGTTTTTAAAAGAAGTAATGCGTTCGAAAAAGTAGCGAAACCTCGCTACTTTTTTTATTTGATAAACATTCATACAGTATTTCTCACTAATGGTAGCATCACCTTATGGGAAAATTAAAGGTAAACTTTATACTCAGTATCGCGATAAAATCATTTTACTTATGTAATACACACGTGTAAAATGATGTGTAAAGACACCTGTGTAAGGAGGGCTTCCAGTGGGGAAGGTAAAAGAAATTTCAAAGAGAAAACTTCTTGGAATAGCGGGACTTGGCTGGCTATTTGATGCAATGGATGTTGGGATGCTTTCATTCGTCATCGTTGCACTGCAAAAGGAATGGGGCTTAAGTAGCCAGGAGATGGGGTGGATTGGCAGTATCAATTCCGTCGGGATGGCAGTGGGGGCGCTTTTATTTGGTATATTAGCAGATAGACTAGGGCGAAAATCGGTCTTTATTATAACTTTATTATTGTTTTCTATCGGTAGTGGTTTAACAGCCTTATCAACAACGTTAGCCGTGTTTCTTCTCTTGCGCTTTTTAATTGGAATGGGGCTTGGAGGAGAATTACCAGTTGCATCTACGCTTGTATCTGAAAGTGTTGAGGCACATGAACGTGGGAAAATTGTTGTCTTGTTAGAAAGTTTTTGGGCGGGTGGCTGGTTAATTGCAGCCCTTATTTCTTATTTTGTTATTCCAAAGTATGGCTGGCAAGTAGCGATGGTATTAAGTGCAATTCCAGCTATTTATGCTCTTTATTTAAGATGGAATTTACCGGATTCACCAAGATTCAAAAAGGTTGAAAAAAGACAGTCTGTTATTACAAATATAAAGGCGGTTTGGTCTGGAGAATATCGTAAAGCGACAGTTATGTTATGGGTTTTATGGTTCTGTGTGGTCTTTTCTTATTATGGCATGTTTCTTTGGCTGCCAAGTGTAATGGTATTGAAAGGATTTAGTCTAATCAAAAGTTTTCAGTACGTGTTAATTATGACATTGGCACAGCTCCCGGGGTATTTTACTGCAGCTTGGTTTATTGAACGCCTTGGTCGTAAGTTTGTATTAGTTACGTATTTAATTGGTACAGCATGCAGTGCTTACATATTTGGGATAGCCGAGTCATTGACGATATTAGTGATAGCAGGAATGTTCTTATCCTTCTTTAATTTAGGGGCGTGGGGTGCATTATATGCATATACGCCTGAGCAGTATCCAACAGTAATTCGTGGTACAGGAGCAGGCATGGCAGCTGCATTTGGGCGTATCGGCGGTATCCTTGGACCGTTATTGGTAGGTTATCTAGTTGCTTCACAGGCTTCTCTTTCGCTGATCTTTACAATCTTTTGTGCGTCCATTTTAGTTGGAGCATTTGCAGTGGTTATACTCGGTCAAGAAACGAAGCAGCAAGAGTTAGTATAAGAAAGGGAGCCAAAATGGCTTCCTTTTTTGTTATTTTTAAATGGAATGATGGTATAGTAAATAGAAAATACGGTTAGAAAAAGGGATTATTTCCTACTAAAGCGAATGTATACAACAAGACATATGGTCAAAACAATTAGGTGGTTAGGCAAATGAAAATTTTACTTATCATGGAAGAGGTAGAACATAGAAATAGATTAATTAAGACATTTACGGAAAATATGCGGAATGTAGAATGCTTTGAAGCGCGAACTGGAATGGAATCTTTACAAATAGCGAAAAAGCATACGCCGGATTTCGTTTTTTTAGATACGCAACTAACAGATGGTACGGGATTTGAATTTTCTAGCTTATTACAACAATTAAGTTGTTATGCAAAATTGGCCTTTATTGGTGAGGACGTAGAAGGAGCAATTACAGCCTTCCGATTTCAAGCATTTTATTACTTATTGCGACCATTTCGCGAAGAAGATTTACAATTTCTCTTATATAGAATGGAGCAAGAGATAGGAAAGAAAACAAGAAGCCATTTACGTAAACTTCCGATTGAAAGCTACGAAGGAATTACATACATTTTTCCGGAAGATATTGTATATGTAAGTAAGAATAAAGAAAATAAAACGGTCTCAATTTATACAACAAATAATCAGTATATTTCAACATATACACTTCAAGAATTGGAAAATAAATTAACAGCATATGACTTTTTGCGTGTTCATAAGAGTTATTTAATTAATGCCACATATGTACAGGAACTAAAACCTTATTACAACGGGACATATAACCTTTATTTAGAAAGATATAACGAACAGCCAATTCCTGTTAGCCGGAATTATGTAAAACGACTTCGAAATAAAATTGAACTATGACAAGTTGTGAAAGAATATCAACATGATAATATAGGAATCCTTCATGATAAGGAGGATTTAAGTTAAATATTCAGAAAGTTTAGTACAATTTCTTCTAAGAAATGATATAGGGGGGATTGTATGTGAAGGCATTTAAGTCAATTTTACTTTGGGGTGTTATTGCGGCATTAGGAGCGGCCGGATTTGGTATGCTTGCCTTATCACAAGGTGAAACAATTAATGCTGTATGGCTATTAGTAGCGGCTGTTTCTGTATATGCAGTTGCGTATCGCTTTTATAGTAGATTTATTGCAAGAAAAGTATTTGAACTAGATAATAATCGGCAGACACCTGCTGAGACGTTAAATGATGGGAAAGATTACGTTCCAACAAATAAATGGGTATTATTCGGTCATCACTTTGCAGCAATTGCTGGTGCTGGTCCATTAGTAGGTCCAATTTTGGCGGCGCAGATGGGATACTTACCAGGAACGATTTGGATTATTGTTGGTGTTGTCATTGCTGGTGCTGTACAAGATTTTGTTATTTTGTTCGCTTCAATGAGACGGAATGGAAAATCATTAGGTGAAATGATTAAGGATGAGATTGGTCCTGTCACAGGATTAATCGCGATGATAGGTATTTTAGGTATTATGATTATTTTATTAGCGGTATTAGCTTTAGTAGTTGTAAAAGCGCTTGTTGGAAGTCCATGGGGAATGTTTACAATCGCAGCAACTATTCCAATTGCTATTTTAATGGGAGTTTATATGCGTTACATTCGTCCGGGCCGAGTTGGTGAGGGATCAGTTATCGGTATTATTTTACTTATTTTATCCCTTGTGGGCGGGCAGTACGTAGCCGAAAATCCAACACTTGCAAGTATGTTTACTTTTAGCGGAGAAACGATTGCTATTATGCTTATCGTATATGGCTTTATTGCATCTGCATTACCAGTTTGGATGCTTCTTGCTCCACGTGATTACTTAAGCACATTTTTAAAGGTTGGTACAATTGTTGGGCTCGCAATTGGGATTTTAATTGTAGCACCAGAGTTGAAAATGCCAGCTGTATCTCGGTTCATTGATGGAACGGGGCCAGTATTTTCTGGTAATTTATTCCCGTTTTTATTTATTACAATTGCCTGTGGTGCTGTATCAGGATTCCATGCTTTAGTCTCTTCAGGTACTACACCAAAGATGATTGAACGGGAAGGACATGCACAGCCGATTGGCTATGGAGCGATGTTAATGGAATCTTTCGTTGCGGCAATGGCAATGATTGCAGCGTGTGTATTAACACCAGGAACTTATTTCGCTATTAACAGTCCAGCAGCTCTTATTGGTACTGATGTATCCCAAGCTGCTCAAGTAATATCTTCGTGGGGATTTACAGTTACCCCGAATGAATTAAAAGAAATTGCTGTCAATGTTGGTGAACAAACGATATTATCCAGAACAGGTGGTGCACCAACGTTAGCGATAGGCATGTCTTATATTTTTTCACAAGTTTTAGGTGGAACAGCGATGATGGCATTTTGGTATCATTTTGCTATTTTATTTGAAGCATTATTTATTTTAACAACAATTGATGCTGGTACACGTGTAGGTCGATTTATGATTCAAGATATTTTAGGGCATGTGTATAAGCCGTTTGCAAAAACAGATTCTACATTAGCGAATGTAATTGCAACGACACTATGTGTATTAGGATGGGGATATTTCCTATATCAAGGCGTAGTTGATCCGCTTGGCGGGATTAATACGTTGTGGCCGCTCTTTGGAATTGCCAACCAAATGTTAGCGGGAATTGCCTTATTACTTGGAACAACAATTTTGTTCAAAATGGGGAAAAAGGCATATGTTTGGGTGACGCTTATTCCAACAGTAGGATTGCTTATTGTCACGATGACAGCAGGTTATCAAAAACTATTTCATGAGAATCCGAAAATTGGATTTTTATCACATGCAAAGATATTTCAAACTTCCTTAGACAACGGGAAGGTGTTAGCGCCAGCTAAAAACGTAGCACAGATGAAACAAATTATCTTAAATGATTATATTGATGCTGCACTTTGTGGGGTTTTCATGTTAGTTGTTATCGCAGTTCTGATTTCTGCTATTCGTATTTGGATTCAAGTGTTGCAAAATAAGGCAATGCCATTAAAAGAAGCGCCATACATTTCAAGGGATGAAAGTGAGTCGAGAAATTATGCTTAAAAAATTAGGAAAGGTATGGAAAACACGAAAGCAATTTATTAGTTTGCTTGTTGGAGTTCCAAGCTATGAAACATATGTGAATCATATGAAACTACACCATCCTGAAGAGCAAGTTTTATGTCGGAAAGAATTCTTCGCTGAAGCACAAGAAGCTAGATTTAATGCAAAAGGCGGGAAAATATCACGATGTTGTTGATGAAAGGGCGAGTTTTCGCCCTTTTTTGTTTCCTTTGTTCCACGTGGAACAACAAAATATAAAAGCTTTTGGAATGATAGGGATTTTACATACAATGAGATAAGGAAAGAAGTAGTTTGAAAAGAAAAAGGTAGGTAGAATATTTTATTCAATCGGCCAATGAGTATACGATTGAAAAAGAAATGGAAGAAGGTAAGTTGAGCATCATAAAAAAATCAAGCTATCCACGGATAGCTTGATTTTTTTATTTCTTATACAAGTTCTTTTCCAACAGCAAATTTACGATATGCACCGTGATGTGTTGGTCCTACATATTCGTTAATTTTGAATGAATGACGGATTGCTGCAGTGATGAAATCTTTTGCAGTTTTTACTGCTTCTTTTACAGGTTTACCTTTTGCAAGTTCAGCTGTAATTGCGGCAGAGTATGTACAACCTGCACCATGTGTATTCGTTGTATCGATTTTATCTGATTCTAAAAGATCAAATGTTTCTCCATCGTACAATACATCGATTGCAGTTTCTGTACCTAGTTTGCTACCACCTTTAATTAGTACATATTTTGCACCTAAAGCATGGATTTTCTTAGCAGCTTCTTTCATGTCTTTAAGAGAATTAATTTTCACACCACTTAGCTGATATGCTTCAAATAAGTTTGGTGTTACGACTAATGCTTTTGGGACAAGTACATCGCGTAAGCAGTCATTTGTTTCAGGATGCAATGCTTCATCTGCCCCTTTACAAACCATAACTGGGTCTACTACTACGTTTTGTAGATTGTGCTTTTCAATTGTTTCTGCAACCATCTCAATGATTTCAACAGACCCAAGCATACCTGTTTTTAAAGCATCTACGCCAACACCTTCAATTGTTGTTTCTAATTGTGGTTTTAGGGTAGAAGCAGGGATAGGAAATACGTTATGTGCCCAGTTATTATGTGGGTCCATTGTTACGATTGTCGTAAGAGATGTCATTCCGTATACACCAAGTTCTTGGAATGTTTTTAAATCCGCTTGTATCCCAGCACCGCCACTTGTGTCAGATCCAGCGATTGTAAGTGCTTTATTTAATGTCATTGTGAAAGCCCCCTTTAGGTCATATAATGAAAACTACATTTTTAATCATTATATCAATGTTATGAATAAGTACAAAGTGAAAAAGTAGATAGTTTGGTTGAAAGGATATTGAATTTGTTACAATAAGAAATATAAATATTGTATGTAGGAGACACATTATGTTTCAAGAGAATCGTACAACTGAATTAGTGATATTGAAAGAGATTGCAGAAACATTAAATACATCAAATGATACGTATCATGTTCTACAGGCTGTATTAGAAAAGTTATTACATATAACGGGGTTAACGACAGGATGGATCTTTCTTGCTGATGAAAATGGCAGATATACAAAATTAATTGATTATCATTTGCCAGCAGCGCTTACCTTTCAAAATAAAAAGCCAATGTGTGAAGGAGAATGTTGGTGTTTGCGCCGCTTTGTAGAAGGAAAATTAGAGCGAGCAGTTAATATTATTGAATGTAAACGAATTAATAATGCGATTGAAAATAATTGGGGTGATACAGAAGGAATTCTTCATCATGCAACAGTTCCGTTAAAGGCTGGCGGAGAAGAATTTGGAGTACTAAATGTAGCAAGCCCAGGAAAAACGCATTTCTCTGAAGAAGAACTTGTGTTACTACAATCGGTTGCATTGCAAATTGGAACGGCTTTAAAACGAACGAAATTATATGAAAGTGAAAAGAGACGAGCTCATTATTATGTAAAACTAGAGCGTTTTATCCAGGCACTGAGAACGATTCATAAATTAAATACATTACCAGAGGAAGTCGTAAAACAAGTAGGAGATGTATTTCTGTGGGAACAAGTCACCTTTTTTATTCAGGAAGAAAAGAAATTATCCATAAGAGCTTTCTATAAGAAGCATACATTACAAGAGGATGTAGGTTTAGAAGGAGCGGCAAAAGAAGCGATAGAAAAGAACCGACCTGTCTTATTGAAAAGACAGATGGGAAATATTGTTCATCCGAATGGCTCTATTATTGCTGCTCCAATACATATTCGAAATCATATGTTTGGCGTTTTATGTGTGTGCTCAAATCAGGGCGATTTTGATACAAATACGATAGATATCGTACAAGCGTTAACGAATCATATTTCATTAATGATTGAGAATTTAAGATTAAATCAGCAGCGCCGTGAGCTTGTCCGAATGGAAGAACGTAATCGTTTAGCAAGAGATCTGCATGATTCAGTTTCACAAAAACTATTTTCATTAACATTCATGACGAAGGGCGCAGAAGCTGTTTTGAAGGGACAAAATGAAAAGGTTGATCAATCTCTTCATGAGATGAGGGAATTAGCGCAAGGTGCTTTAAAAGAAATGCGGGCGCTTATTTGGCAGCTTCGTCCGGCGGGGTTAGAAAAGGGAGTGCTACCAGCTTTAAAGCAGTATGGTGAAAACTTAGGATTGAACATTCGCGAGCAGGTCAAAGGTGTACGTGACTTACCACGTGTAGTAGAAGAAACTTTATGGCGTATTGGGCAAGAAGCATTAAATAATATAAGTAAACATGCTGGTGTAAGGGAAGCGACAATTTATTTCAAGGTAACAGAGAAGGATGTATCCTTAGAGGTAGTTGATCACGGCATTGGCTTTATAGAAGAAAATGTAAGAGAGAAGAAATCGCTCGGTATGACAACAATGCGTGAACGAGCAGAGTTAATCGGGGGATATATTAAGGTTGTAAGTGAAAAGAAACGGACAAGTATAAAAGTTATCGTGCCATTATGATGTGAAAATGAGGGAAACTTGTGAGAATAAAAGTATTATTAGTTGATGATGATACGGTTGTTTTAAAAGGGTTAGCGTTTTTTTTAAGCACACAAGAAGATTTGGAGCTAGTAGGAGAAGCAAATAATGGGAAAGAAGCATTAACGAAAGTAGGCGAGACTCAACCAGATGTAGTATTAATGGATTTATATATGCCAGAGATGGATGGTATAGAAGCAACAACGTATATTAAAAAGAAATATCCACATGTGACAGTACTTGTATTAACTAGTTTTTCCGATCAAGCTCATGTGTTACCAGCATTAAAAGCAGGGGCGAGTGGATATATTTTAAAAGATGTGGAACCAGATCAACTTGTCGAAGCGATTCGCAGTGCATACAAAGGAAATATTCAACTCCATCCCGATATAGCAAATGCGCTTCTTTCCCAAACATTACCTCAAGAAGAGAAAGTGGAAACGTCAAATATTCATATAGATGTACTAACTGCGAGGGAAAATGAAGTACTGCAGCTCTTGGCAAAAGGGATGAGTAATAAGGAAATTGCTTCTGTTTTAGTCATTACAGAAAAAACAGTAAAGGCTCATGTAAGTAGTATTTTAAGTAAATTAAATTTATCCGATCGTACGCAAGCGGCTTTATATGCAGTGAAAAATGGAATTGTATAAGACAAAAGTCTTAGGACCAAGTTCGCCTTTAGAAGGTAGACTTTTTTTATGAAAAGATACGTCTATGTGAGGAAGAAATTGTTGAAATGAGAGGATAGAATATATTTGTAAGCAACAATAATTACAAGGGATGGTCCCTTTTTAGCGAGTAAATAATAAACAACGTAAGAGTGAGTAACAGGAGGAAAAAGCATGACAACAGTGTTATTTGTAAAAGCTAACAATCGTCCAGCGGATCAAGCAGTTAGTGTGAAATTATATGAGGCATTTTTAGCAAGCTACAAAAAATCACATCCAAATGATGCAGTGGTAGAACTTGATTTATACAATGAAGAATTACCATATGTAGGAGTAGATATGATTAACGGCACCTTTAAGGCTAGTAGAGGATTTGATTTAACAGCAGAAGAAGCAAGAGCGGTAGCTGTTGCTGATAAATATTTAGATCAATTCCTTGCAGCTGATAAAGTTGTATTTGGTTTCCCATTATGGAATTTAACAATTCCAGCTGTACTTCACACATATATCGATTACTTAAACCGTGCTGGTAAAACATTTAAATATACGCCAGAAGGTCCAGTAGGCCTTATTGGAGATAAGAAAATTGCCTTATTAAATGCACGTGGTGGCGTATACTCTGAAGGACCGGCAGCTGAAGTAGAAATGGCTGTTAAATATGTAGCAAGCATGATGGGCTTCTTCGGTGCAAAAGATATAGAGACAGTAGTAATTGAAGGTCACAATCAATTCCCAGATAAAGCGGAAGAGATTATTGCAGCAGGTCTTGAAGAAGCTGTTAAAGTAGCAAGCAAATTTTAATTAAAAGCATAATTTTTACTCAAAGAAAGCAGTATTAACGTTAATAAAATGTTAATACTGCTTTTTATTATCTTGTAAGCTCGTCAGCTAGTTTCTTTCTTTTGAAAGGAGTGAAGTTCTATATACGGTAAAACATCAAAGGAAAAGAGTGTTTGGAAGTCGTAAGCTTGTACATAATTGTAAATTTCTTCTCTATTTTTTTCGATGTTCATTTTTTCACCTCGTATTTAGTATGAGATATCTCCTATTATTTTTACAAGAAAGAATGATACGATTTATGTGAAAGTAAATTAAACTAGTTTTTGGTAGAAGAGAGGAAGAATGTGAAGGGGATTATGACAAAATTAAAGAAAAAGTATAAAACATTGTTATTTGATGTAGATGACACATTATTAGATTTTAAGAAAGCTGAGAAAAAAGCATTACATATGCTTTTTGAGGAGAAAAATATACCTTTAACTACTGAAATTGAAGCCCATTATAAAAAAATAAATAACGGTCTTTGGAAATCTTTTGAAGAAGGAGAAATAGACCGTGATGAAGTAGTGAATACTCGATTTTCAATTTTATTTCAGGAATATGGTCAACAAGTTGATGGGCCTTTATTCGAAAAAAATTATCGTAGTTATTTAGAAGAAGGAAGTCAGCTTATTCATGGAGCGTTTGAATTCATACAAAATATTCAAACCCAATATGATTTATATATTGTGACAAATGGCGTTTCCCAAACGCAAGATAAACGTCTGCGTAATTCGGGATTACATTCACTTTTTAAAGGTATTTTCGTTTCGGAGGATACAGGTTTTCAAAAGCCAATGAAAGAGTATTTTGATTATGTCTTTGAACGAATACCTAATTTTTCCGTAGAGGAAGGACTCATTATTGGAGATTCGCTAAGTGCGGATATTAAAGGAGGGCAGTTAGCGGGGCTAGATACTTGCTGGTTTAATCCTGAAAAAAAGTTAAACGATAGCGGGATAGTTCCGACTTATGAAATCCAAACTTTTGATGAGCTATATGAAATTTTAACAGTACTCTAACAGAAGTCTCCTTCCTCAAGCATGTGCAGGGCATAGTCCAGGTGGTAGGAAGGGAATGTTGGTCGGGCACAGCACGAAGTTTCTGTTTCCTTTTCATTAATAAAACAATCTTCACTCAAAGAACAGTACCAACACTTTTATAGCGGTGGTACTGCTTTTTTATTCGTTTATTCGTTTGTCTTTACACTAGTCCCTCTTGTTTATTCTCATTATGATTAGGGAGTGGAAATAGATTACCAATCATTGCAGCTCCAATCATTGGTAACAATAAATTAATTGGGAAGAACATAAGTAATAATAATGTAATAGCGATTGGTTTTCGTACTGCATAGCTTGAAATGGCTGTCGTTACAATAGCTACAGAAGCAACTGGATCTAACGACGGTATGACAGTAGCCACAGCATATCCAATACTTGCACCAGCAAATACAATTGGGAAAATATGTCCGCCACGCCAACCTGTACTTAAACAAACTGCCGTTACACATAACTTTAAAACTCCCGAAAGAAGCAACATCCAAAATGATAATTCTGTCCACTCATGGACTAAGTCTTTTAATTGGTGTTCTCCTGAAAACATTGTATAAGGCAGTAAAGTTCCTGCAATCCCTAAAAGAATGCCACCTATAACTCCTAACGTTACTTTATATTCTTGAAAAGGATGAACTATTTTTTCTAGCATATGTTCTACTTTGAAATAAAAATAGCCTACACCAGCTCCTATACAAATTAGAGGTAAAAATGCAAGCCATTCATGGAGTGAGAAAGACCCTTTCCCAAAATCAACAATAAAAGATCCTCGATTATCAAACTTACTAAGCAATAAATAAACAGAAAAACCAGCAAAAGTAGTAGCGAGATATACAATAGTCTTTTTTCCTTTAGAAATTTCGTTAATTGATTTATTCTCATTTTCATTGGGAGCCAAATAACCGAATAATGGTGCATTAAAAATAACACTTAAAGTAGCGCCAATTCCAATTTCCGTTAGTCCCTCCATTCCTTTTAAAGCCAAATGAAAACGATCTCCAACCCATGTACAAAGTCCACCGATAATTCCAACAAGTGCTGCTTCCGGTCCTAAACTTGCACCAAATATTAAAACAATAATCGCTGTTAACGTAGATTTATGTACAAAACTATACTCAATTCTACCTGTTTTCTTATATTCACCCATTACCTCTGGCATTAAACGCGGGTATGTACCAAAGTACTTTTGCGTCAGTCCGACAAGAATACCACCAATTGTTGTTACAAAAATTGTGTAATACGGTGGTAATGAAAATTCTTTCGGTAAATACCCCCAAATAAGCTGAATTCCAGCGTTTGTGGTAACTAAAAATAACCAGACTGTAGCCCCAACTATAGCACCTAGAAAGATACCGTACATGATAAGTAAAGAGTGCATGCCTCTTCTAATAGTCATTTTTTATGTCTCCTTTATGTTATATTCTATTATGAAAAAGTTAGAGATTCTGATACGAAAACAATTGGATAACTAATTCAATATGCATATTATCTTTTTAAGAGAACGACTTATTCAAAATATATATACATCAATTAAAAAAACGACATAAACCCCCTCTTTTTAGATGGGAGAGAGTATCTGGCCATGCATAGAAGCGGTCAGGGCCTTTTTCTGCCACACGCGAAGTAA